>JBDKGB010000088.1:0-14555 GCA_039798485.1 Bacteroidota bacterium | reverse complement strand
AAAGCCCTTCTGTAACCGAATCCTACCGAAGTAATTTTACTAGCTTAAATACACATCTTATGACCAGGCTTCTGATCATTCTAGGTTTGTGCGTCAACATCGCTGTTTTTGCACAGACTTCAGAAAAATACAACAGTGAATATGCGGGCTTTTACCGCGCGGAGGAATTGTACGAAAAAGCACAGTTTGCTGCTGCGCGCACTGAATTTCGTGCCTTCATCGATCAATTCGGAAAGCAGAACGACCCCATGTACGTGAAAGCGCGCTATTACGAGGGGATCTCAGCACTCGAACTGTCCAACAACGATGCAGTTGCTTTGCTCGAAAAATTCAATGCAGACTATCCAGAAAGCATCTATCGAAAAGAAATCTATTTCCGCTTAGGGAAGTTTTTTTACCACAAGCGCGATTTTAACGATGCCCTCATTTGGTTCAACCAACTCAGCGCCAAGGACATTTCAAAAGAGGATCAATCTGAGTTTTCGTTTAAACTGGGTTATGCGAACTTTCAAGTGGCCAACTACGATGCGGCGCGAAACGCGTTCCACGACATTAAGGACGACTCTACGCAATACGGTCCACCTGCCTTGTATTTTTATTCTCACATCGCTTACATGAATAAGGCGTATTCGCTGGCTGAAGAGGGATTCATTAAATTAAAGGACAAAGCACAGTATGCTTCAATTGCACCGTACTACCTGGCGCAAATCTATTATTTGCAAGGCGATTATCAAAAGGTAATTGACATTGCGCCCAATGTGATGGATACGTCTAAAGTATTCAATCAGAATGACATGAATCACTTGGTGGGGGACTCTTATTACCGAGAAAATAAATTCAAAGAGGCGGTTCCTTACCTTGAGGCCTTCAATAAGAATGCACAGACCACCCGCGATGACGATTACCAATTGGGCTATGCGTACTACCGTTCTAGCAATTACGACAAAGCAGTAAAGATGTTTGATCGTGTGGCCAATGGTAAAAAAGATAGCCTTGCCCAAGTCGCCTTTTACCACATTGCGGAGTCACGCATGAAGCAAAACAACTTGGCGTCTGCACGTTCAGCTTTTGATGCTGCTGCAGCCATTGATGTGGATAAAACAGTGCAGGAGGATGCACTCTATAACTTCGCGGTGCTTTCGTATAAGTTGGACATTAACCCGTTCAATGACGCTGTTGAAGCCTTCGAATCGTTCTTGTCTGAATTTCCAGATTCCAAGCGTCGCGATGAGGTGAATCAGTATCTGGTGAATGTATACTCCTCAACAAACAATTACGCAAAAGCCTTAGAATCGTTGGACAAGTTGCCAAACAAGGACACGCGCCTCAAGACAGTCTATCAGCTTGTAGCCTTCAATTATGGGGTTGACTTTTTCCAGAAAGGTGATTTAAAGAATGCGCTCAAGCAGTTTGATAAAGTAAACCAGTTTCCTGTCGATGCAGCCATTACTGCAAAAGCAAAGTTCTGGGCATCGGATGCGCATTTCCGCCTTGAGGATATGGACAAAGCGATCAAGGGATACCGCGAGTTTATTTCAATGCCGGCCGCTCAATCGAGTGGACTTAAAGCGGATGCTTACTACAACATGGGGTATGCGTATTTGAAAAAGAATGACATCACCCAATCGACAGATGCCTTCAGAATTTACTGCCAATCGTCAGTAAAGGACAAACGAAAATTGTCTGACGCATACATGCGTGTTGGTGACGGTTACTTTGCGACGAAACAAGATGACTTGGCGGTGAAAAGCTACCAAGAGGTGGTTCGTTTAGCGGCAGGATACGAGGATCAAGCCTTGTTTTACATGGCAAAGTCCTACGGTTATTTGGGAAATGATGATTTAAAGGCCGCGCGCCTGATGGATATCCTTACCAATTATAAAGAATCGAAATACACGCTGAAGTGTTTGTATGATGTTGCGTTGATTTACAAATCAAAAGAACAATTCGAGAAGGCAGACACATATTTAAGAAGAATCATTGATGAGTATCCGAATTCGGATTTGGTGGTGGATTGCCGCATTGAGTTGGCGGATATTCATTTCAAAAAACACGATTTCCGCCAGTCGGAATTGGAGTACAAACAAATTTTAACGGAACACGGAGAGGACCGCACAGTGTGTGAAAAGTCTGTTCGTGGATTGATGGACATTTATGCAGCCTTGAGACAACCAGAAAAAGTAAGTGATATCGCTGCGCAGTATTCGTGTGCAAACATTTCTGTTGAAGAACAGGAAGGATTGTACTACTCACCAGCTGTTGAAGCATACAAAGACAGTTTGTTTGCCGAGTCCATTCCGCTGTTTAAAAAGTACTTGGACAAATTCCCAACAGGAAGATTCTCTGTGGATGCGAAGTTCTTCTTGGGGAACTCGTACTTCTCTTTGAATGACAAGGAAAATGCAGTGAAGGCTTATGCACAGTGTTTGGAAGGGCCAAACAATTCCTACACGGAATATGCAGCATCACGCGGTGCACAAATTTATTACAACAGCGAACGGTATGCTGAAGCAATTCCGTTCTACGAAAGGGTGGAGGCGATCAGCTCAAAGCCATCAACGGTATTTTCAGCTCGTCTTGGATTAATGCGCAGCTACTTCATCATCGAAACCTGGTCGAAGGCCTACGAGAAAGCGACCTTGGTGCTCGAGAACACAGGGATCAA
Organism: Bacteroidota bacterium; assembly: GCA_039798485.1. GTDB lineage: Bacteria > Bacteroidota > Bacteroidia > Flavobacteriales_D > Crocinitomicaceae > M0103. The sequence continues at coordinate 11,890 of JBDKGB010000088.1, read as the reverse complement.
CAACACCATTCGTCTTGAAGGAGAATATGTGGCTGGCGTATCAAGTTATGAAGTGAAGAATTATGCTTTGGCACTACCTCACCTCGAATGGTTGGTGAAAAATACAACAACAGCAACAGCGGCGGAAGCGAAATACCTCATTGCTGAAATACATTATGCGAAGCAAGATTATGTCAATGCAGACAAGACGATTCGCGAATTGTTGAAAATGAAGCCGAGCTACAACTACTGGACGGCAAAAGCGCTCATTCTTCAATCACGCGTTCAGCTAGCAACAGACGATTTGTTTCAGGCAGAACGTACGCTCAATTCTGTCATCAATCACTACAAATCAACGGAGGATGATGGTATCTTAACAGAAGCGAATGAGTTGATGCAGGAAATACAGCAGTTGAAGAACCAACCGAAAAGTGTCACACCAGAAGGTGAAACAATCATTGAAATGAACGAAAATGGGAACTAAGAGATTTATCGCCATATTGACCGCACTTCTTCCTCTGATGTCTTTTGGGCAGGGGGACTTGGTGATCATTAACGGGATTGGAAACAGAGATATTCCACCTGCATACCGCATTAGCATGAACCCGACAATCATTGATACCACGATTGGCGCACCCGTGCAGCAGTATCCTTTGTTATCGCTTCGTTTTCCAACCAACATCAGCGTGGACACGATCAAGCCAGTAACGATCAAAGTTGAACCCAAGCTTCAGCCGCTGTATTCAACCTATGTTAAACTCGGTGTTGGTTCTGAGCTGATGCCGTTGGGCGAAGTGTATTTCGATTCAAAACGCTCGCGTAAATACGTTTATGGCGTTCATGCAACACACCTCAGTTCTTTCGGGAACTTTGAAAACTATGCGCCAGCTCAGTTTGACCGCACACGTTCCACTGTTTATGGGGCAATCAATGAGAAAAGTTATTCGCTGCGCGGTGATGTGCATTACAACAATCAAGGTTTACACTATTACGGATGGCAAATTCCGACCGAGTCTGTAGACCGCAGCACGACAGCACAACGTTACCAAGATCTAGGCGGTGCGTTCTCTTTTGATTCACACAAAAAAGACAGTGCCAAGTTGAATTATAAAATCAATGTGGCCTACAACCATTTCAATTCCAAAAAGCCATCAGATTCACTGAGTGCCTGGAGAGGGAGCGAGAATTATGTAGCTGTAGGTGGGTCAGGCTGGTACCGTCAAGGAAAAGAAGTATTTGCCGCAGAAGCTAACGTGCGCTACAATGGTTACCGCTATGGCACGCCTTCGGATACGCTTGGTTTTGCAGCCGACTCAGGATTGGTGCTCAACAATACCGTCATCAACTTAAAACCTACGGTGACCACGCAGCTTTGGAACAACCGTTTCCGTGCCATTGTTGGGTTCGATTTTGTGGTGGATGCACACACACAAACGAAAGTGCACGTGTATCCGGTTGCTGAGGTGAAGTATTCACTATTCAACGACATTTTCATTCCGTTTATCGGTGTTCGTGGAGGCTTGAAGCAACGCACGTTCCGTTCAACCGTTGACGACAACGAATTTGTCTTGTCCAACCTACAATTGAAAAATGAAAACACCAGTATCGATGTGTATGGAGGATTCAAAGGCACTCTTTCAAGCCGCATCAGTTTCAATGTCAATGCAAGTTTTGCCCGCGTAAAAGACAAGGCCTTCTTCATCACCGACACGACATTCTCCGTGGGGAATAAATTCGGAATTCTTTACGATACCTTGAACCAAACGACATTTGAAGGATCCGTATCGTACCAGTTGAATGAGAAATTGAAGGTGGATGCGATTGGTCGTTACTATTCATACCTATTGTTGAACAACACTTACGCGTGGAACTTGCCACAATGGCAAGCTGGAGTGCGTGGAAGCTACAACCTGTATGATAAGTTTTTGGTCAATCTTGATGTAAACTTCGAGGGTGGACGTAAGGCTTTGGTGTATGAAATGGGTGATGGGGTAACTGTTGAGAACGGTCAAATGGCAAAGAGCTTGGGCTTGATTACGGACATCAACTTAGGCTTGGAATACCGTTACAACAAGCGCATTTCTGCCTTTATTCAGTTCAACAACTTGGCATCGCAGCGATACTACAGATGGTACAACCATCCGGTACAAATCTTCCAGGTTATGGGGGGAATTACAGCGCGCTTCTAATCAACAGAGGTTTCTGTTTTCTTCTTGAAAATACGCTGAAAGAATCCAGGTTTTTTGGTTGTGTTCTTATTGGGAAAATACGTGCGCTGGCGAAGGAATACCATAACTACACCAATGGTGATGGAGGCATCAGCAAGGTTCCAAATCGCAGGAAAAACTTCAGACCCACCAAGCCAAGGCATGCCTTTGGGCCATGTTGCCTGAAACTTGAACATATCGACAACATTCCCCATCAGAAATCCAGTATGGCGTCGTTCTACAACGAATGCTTCGTAACAGGTTGTTTTGAGCCCTGAACCGTCCAATTGGTTGAATCCAATGCACGGGTCGAATTTAAAAATGAAGTCGTAAAACATCGAATCGATGAGGTTGCCTGTAGCCCCTGCGAAAATCAATCCTACAGCGATGAGAAACTCTCTACGTGCACCCGCTTGTGCTTGCTTGAACCAGTAATAACCAATCCCGATGATGGCAACAATTCTGAAAATGCTGAGCGCAAGCTTGTGCCACATTTGATTACCAAAGGTTGTTCCGAAGGCCATTCCTTGGTTTTCGACATACTCCAACACAAACCAATCCCCGAAAACAGGAACCGATTCTGTCGGCATAAAATGGGTTTTGATGTAGATTTTAATGAATTGGTCGGCGAACAAAATAACGAGCACCAACAAACCAACAACCCAGAAATTTTTTCTCACAGCCTACTTGTTTTGCGCGTTTTTAGCGTCAATACTCATGGTAGCATGAGGCACCAAACGGAGGCGCTCTTTCGCAATGAGTTTACCCGAAACTCTGCAAATACCGTAAGTTTTGTTTTCGATGCGCACAAGTGCTGCTTGTAAACTCTGGATAAATTTCTCTTGACGTGCTGCCAATTGAGCCACTTCTTCACGAGACAAGGTGTCAGAACCGTCTTCCATCATGTTGAATGTACGACCGGTATCATCCGTTCCATGATCGTCATTGTGAGAAAGAGAACCCTTCAACAAATCGTAATCGTCTTGCGCTTCTTTAAGCTTGGCTTGAATGAGATCCTTGAATTCGGCTAACTCAGCATCTGAATATCTTGTTTTTTCCTGTGACATGGCATTTTGGTTTTGAACATTCCCGCAGGTGGGACGTGGGCGCAAATATAAGTGAAAATAGGTAAGTTCCAAGTAAAAATTAAGTACGGGAAAACCAGTTTAGTATAACCCTTTGTTGACAATATGTATCTTCGTGCCATGGTAAAGTTGTTTCTAGGAAATAGGACGGGTGTTTTGCTCCTCATTCCCTTCTTCATGTTGGGGTACTTCCTTTTGGATCAATTTACAGGGTATTATCCCCACAATGCGGAAACAAACATTGGGATGTGGGGGGTTTCCATTCCGTTGTCATCCTTGTTTTTAGAGGTTTCAGGGGCTATCCTTGTCGTGCTCAACGCCCTTGCGATCAATATAATTTACAACTCTAACGAATTTTTTGAGCGTAACAGTTACATGCCTTCCTTGTTGTATGTGGTGATGATGAGTTTTTACCATGCAGCATATTCGATTGATGGACTATTGGTGGCCCATTCCTTTGTGATTGCCATGATTTATCAGCTGTTTTTGTTGCGACAAAATGAAGACGGAAGAAGGCATGTGTTTAACGGTGCCTTTTTGGCAGGCTGTGCAACAACCTTTCACCCACCGCTCATTTTACTCTCCCCACTCATGATCATTATGGTCCGCAGAATACGCCCTTTTGTGTTTCGAGAGGCGTTAATGGTTGTTGTCGGAATGGGTATCCCTTTAATTTATGCCGGTGTTTTTCTTTGGATGTCGGGCAGCAAAATTGAATTGAAACTGATTGACAAAGCAGTAGATTACACCAGTAAACAAACCGACTTTTTGATCACTGCTGTATTGTTTACCCTCTTGTTCCTATTGAGCTTGGTGAGCATTCGTTCACGCATGAAAACATCGTCTATTCGTCTGAAAAAACTGGCCAGTATGCTGTGGTGGCTGGTACTTCTTGGGGCAGTATTTGGGATTGCAGACTTCTTGATGTTTGGTCAAATTGAACGGTTTAGCTTTTTGATGATCCCGCTTTCGTTTTTCTTGCCCTTCTCGTTTACGAGTCAAACTTTCGGCGGGCTTGCTGCCTTTCTGTTTTACATTACATTCGGATATTCTTGCCTGAAATTTTTCCTTTAACTGGCCGCTGTCCCATGCAATTTATGTAGTTTTGCATACGCGTGGACGGCCGTTCGTTTCCACGATTAAACTTGCATAATCGGATGAAATTTGGTGTTGTTACCTTCCCCGGTTCGAACTGTGATGAAGACATGGTCTATGTACTTCAAGACATCATGGGACAAAAAGTAGAGCGTCTTTGGCACAAAGACACCGACTTAAAAGGTGTAGATTTCGTTGTTCTCCCAGGTGGGTTCTCCTATGGAGATTACCTTCGTTCAGGTGCGATTGCACGCTTCTCTCCCATCATGAACGAGGTTGTTGCTCACGCTGGAAGAGGCGGGTATGTGCTTGGTGTTTGCAACGGCTTTCAAATCCTAACTGAATCTGGTTTGCTCGAAGGCGCACTGCTGCACAACTCAAACCAGAAGTTTATTTGTAAAAATGTCTTTTTAAAACCGGCTTCTAAAACGGCGGCGATTACTAAAGGACTGTCTGCGGATAAAGCGTATCAAATTCCAATCGCGCATGGCGAAGGGCGGTTTTTTGCAGCCGAGGATACGATTAAATCTATCTTGGATCACGACCAAGTGTTGTTCAATTATTGTGATGAAAACGCTGTGGTCAATGATTCTGACAATCCAAACGGCGCCTTGTTGAATATCGCTGGAATAACAAATCAATCGAAGAATGTCTTCGGTATGATGCCTCACCCAGAGCGCGCTGCAGATCGTTTTCTTGCCAATGAAGATGGTCGCGCCCTGTTTGAATCACTACTTAAATATTGCTAATCATACCTAAATGAGGGTTTTACTACTTGGAAATGGCGGAAGGGAACATGCTTTCGCTTGGAAAATTGCTCAAAGCTCCTTGCTGGAAGAATTGTTCATAGCCCCGGGAAATGCGGGTACTCGTCAGCACGGACAGAATGTATCCATATCCGTAAATGATTTTGACGCTATACGCGAATTTGTCATCAAGGAACGCATTAACATGGTGGTTGTTGGTCCCGAAGAACCCTTAGTGAATGGCATTCACGATTTCTTTTTGGCTGATGAACAATTGAAAAATGTTCCTGTCATTGGACCAGGAAAGTTTGCTGCTCAACTTGAAGGAAGCAAAGATTTCGCGAAACAATTCATGGCGCGACACAACATTCCAACAGCTAAATACGCTACGTTTACCAAAGAAACACTCGAACAAGGGTATGCGTTCTTGGAGGGCATGAAGCCACCGTATGTATTGAAAGCCGATGGACTTGCTGCTGGTAAAGGTGTGTTGATCTTGGAAGATTTGAAGGAAGCGAAAGCTGAACTTAAACTGATGCTCGCAGACGCGAAATTTGGTGCCGCAAGTACACGCGTCGTGATTGAGCAATTCTTGAAAGGAATCGAACTTTCGGTTTTTGTCATTACCGATGGGGATTCGTATAAAATTTTACCTGAAGCCAAAGATTACAAACGAATTGGTGAAGGTGATGCAGGCTTGAATACAGGTGGAATGGGTGCCATTTCTCCAGTGCCTTTTGCCGATCCAACCTTCTTGGATAAGATTAAAAATCAAATCATCATTCCGACAGTAAAAGGATTGAAAAACGATAAAATCCCCTACAAAGGATTCATCTTCTTTGGCTTGATCAACGTAAAAGGCGAGCCATATGTGATTGAATACAACTGCCGCATGGGGGATCCAGAAACGGAGGTCGTTATTCCACGTCTTCGCTCTGACTTGTTGGATTTGTTTGAAGGGGTTGCCACTGGAACACTCTCTGAGCGCGACATTCAATTCTCTGAAAAATGTGCCGCTACAGTGATGATGGTTTCTGGAGGATATCCAGAAGCGTACGAAAAAGGCAAGACCATTTATGGGTTGAATGCACCAACAGACAGTCTTGTGTTTCATGCAGGAACAGTGGCAGATGGCCCAGCGGTGCTAACGGCTGGTGGACGTGTTATTGCCGTGACATCCTATGGTAAAAACTTAGAAGTAGCCTTAAATCGGTCGTATGCTGCCATTGAAAACATCGAGTTCGATGGCGCATTTTTCCGCAAAGACATTGGTTTTGATGTCGTGTAAGACTTCTTTTTTATATATTGCATAAAGAAATCTTGTAAATGGACCCCTCCATATCGGTCGTTGTAATTCTCATCTCCCTCCTTTTTTCGGCATTTTTCTCCGGAATGGAAATCGCTTTTCTAGCATCAAATCGACTAAAAGTTGAACTTGAACGCAACAAAGGAACCCTCTTTGGAAATACCATCGATATTTTCTATAGCCGCGAATCGACGTTTATTGCTTTTCTATTGTTGGGCAACAACATAGCACTTGTCCTCTTTGGGATGTATTCCGCAGAATTGCTCGACCCCATTATCAAGTCTTGGGGCATAGAGCGGGAAGGAATGATTTTGTTCTTGCAAACAACCCTGTCAACATTGCTCGTATTGGTCACGGCAGAATTTTTACCCAAAGCCGTTGTACAGTTGAATCCGACGCGATTCTTGCGCTTGTTCACCTTCCCGATGTTCTTGATCTATGTGTTCTTGTTTATTCCCACTCAAGTAGTCATGTTGTTGAGTTCTGCAGTGCTCGGATTGTTGAGGGTAGATCGTTCTAAAAATGTGAAGGTTTTTTCAAAAATTGACCTAGAAAATTATGTTCAGGAGCTTTCTGAACGAATCGATGATGAAGAAGATTTTGGAAATGAGATGCAAATCCTCCAAAATGCACTTGATTTTTCAAACATTAAAGCGCGTGACTGCATGATTCCACGAACGGAGATCATTGCTGTTGAGGTGAATGACGACATCCAGAACCTGCGCAACTTATTCATAAAAACAGGGCTCTCAAAAATCATTGTTTATCGAGACACCATCGACAACATCATTGGCTACGTGCACTCTTATGAAATGTTTAAGCAGCCGACACTGATCCGCCAAATTCTCATTCCGCTATCTTTTGTTCCTTCAGCACTCCCGAGCAAGGAATTGTTGGAAATGTTCACCAAAAAATCCGCAAAAATTACGGTTGTTGTGGATGAATACGGTGGTACAGCAGGCATCATTACCATTGAGGATGTCATTGAGGAGATTTTCGGTGAAATCAAAGACGAACACGACAAAGAAGATTGGCTCGAAGAAAAAATCAGTGATCACGAATACCGCTTCTCCGCGCGCGCTGACATCGACTACCTCAATGAGGAATTTGATTTGGATCTTCCTGAGTCTGAATCGTATGAAACCTTAGGCGGTTTGATTTTAAATGAATTAGAGACCATCCCTTCAGTAGGTGAAATTCTAACCCTTGAGGATTGCACCTTAGTCATCGAGCAAGTCAGTGACCGAAGAATTGAGGTGGTGCGCATTCATGTAAAAAAATAAACATCAAAATCCTTCTTGGATGACAAATGAATTGACCCCGTTTGACGCTGTGATTTTTGACATGGATGGTGTCCTTATCGACTCAGAGCCGCTCTGGAAAATTGCGATGGAGGAGGTGTTTCATGCCATTGGCTCAACATTAACCAAGCAAGATTTTCAAAGAACCGTGGGCCTTCGGTTGGACGAGGTGGTGGTGTTTTGGCACGCATACGAAGGATGGAAAGGTGTGACTCCATATGAAGTTGAAACGAAGATTGTGTTGCGAATGGTCAATCTCATCAAAGAAAATGCGTCTCCGTTACCCGGTGTTGTTGAAACTCTGCGCTTTCTTCAAGAGAAGAACATCAAGGTCGGCTTGGCAACGTCATCGTATGAAATCCTTATTTCAACCGTACTTCAAGCCTTAGCGATCAAACCCTATTTTTGGGCCTGTGTTTCGGCGGAACATGAAGAATTTGGCAAGCCCCACCCAGCTGTTTACTTAACGGCAGCCCAACAGTTAGGTGTTCAACCTACACAATGTTTGGTGGTTGAAGATTCATTTAATGGAGTAATCTCGGGGAAAGCTGCACGAATGAAGGTGGCCTGCATTCCTGAAAAAACCCACCATCCCGATCATCGTTTGGTGGCTGCGGATTACAATTACTCGTCGATGCTTGATTTACTCGAAGACCTGAAGAAGCTTAGTTAAGCGCATCGTTTACCCAAGACTTTCCCCATTCTTCCTGTTCCTGCGCTGTCCACAAGGCTGGATAGAAGATGCGTTTTTGGAATCTTGGAGGTAAGTACTTTTGCCAGTTGGTTCCACCCGTTGCCGCGATGTCATCTGTATCGCGGTTTAAATAGCGTACAGCAGATTTGTAATGTGCTAAGGGCCAATTGATATTGACGTTGATGTCATTTTGTCGAAGTGTGGCAATCACCTTTTCAGATTGTTGTTCTTCGGGTGTCAAACGTTTGTACACCTGCCATAAGTTGCGGCTTCTACACGCCTCACCGTGCTTGATGAATTCCTCTTGGTAGCGTTCTTCGAACTGAATTAAAGTCAATGTTTTTTTACCTGTACTTAGTTCAGTCGCTCCCGCTTTCCAATAAATGAATTCGTACATGTCTGGTATGCTCGAGTCATACGAATAGTTTTGGCGAACATCTTTGTTGACGAGGTGCAGAAAATCGGTGCTATATATTTCAATGAGGCGGTATTGTGCCGATTGAAATCCACTTGCTGGCAACAACGACATGCGGAACTGCAAGAATTGTTTGTGGTCCATTCCTTTAGACATGACATCGAAGCTTGTGATCAAGGCGTCGAAGTAACGGTTGATGCGACTTACACGCTCCACAAAGAACTCCGCGTTGATGGAAGGGTGGTCTGCGAGTTGATCAAATTCTTGCAGAGCCATTTTGAAATAGAGTTCCGTGATTTGATGGTACATGATGAAAATGCGCTCGTCCGGAATGTTTGTTCTCGGCTTTTGAAGGCTGAGTAGCGTATCCAGTTCAATGTAGTCCCAGTATTTTACAGCGTCGGCATAAAGCAATCCGTCGAGGTAGGACAACAAATCTTGACCGAGCGCTTCGTACTTCGCGTTGAGCAATTCAAGGCGCTCTTTGATTTCAGGTGTAATCTCCATGTTCAATAATTAACAAGACAAAGATATTCGACGATCAATAACCTGCAAATCAATGTTAATTATTTAACGCATCTACCATTTAAAAAGCGTTCTTGAACGAGGAATAAAGAGTAGACCCATAAAAAAAGGCCCCCGAAGGAGCCTTTCAAAGCGTTTAGAAAACGATTAGTTCTTGATGAACTTGATTGTTTCTTTTCCACCTGCATGATTTACAACAACGAAGTAAACACCGTTATTCAAACCGTTCAAGTTAATTTCCAAAGAAGAACCAACGATGTTCAATGCACGAACAACTTTACCTTCCATGTTTGTTACTTCAACAGAAGAAATGTTCATGTCTGGAGTAATTCCAAAAAGTGTAACATTTTCGCTCGCTGGGTTCGGCTTAAGGTTCAATGGTTCATAGATCGCATCGATTGTTCCTGCCTGACCAACAACAATTCTGTAACCAGAGAACGATGTTGACTGTGGAAGTGGTGTTGGCGGGAAACCAGGGATGATTGAAATCAATACAGTAGCTGTAATGAAAATCTCAACAGGGTAAGTTCCAGCAGTAGCAGTAGTTCCGTAAATGTTTGCACATCCGTTAGCACCACCAGCGTAAGAACAACCAGAGATGTTACATCCGTAGTTCATTCCTGCAGGAAGACCAACAACGCTATCTACAACAAATCCTTGAATAGGTGTTCCAACAAGTGTTCCTCCAGTTGGATCAAGCTCAGCTGTTACAGTTGCAGGAACTTTGAAGTTCAAGTCTGTAGAGTACGCAACATTCACTGTAGCAAAAGGGAAGTTCTGAACTGTATCTGGCCATACACCGTATACTGAGTCAGCATAATTTGCTCCTGGAGTACATGATTGTGCGCTTGCGCTCATGGCTGCAGAAACGATTGAAACAACAAGTAAAAGTTTTTTCATGTTTTTGGGTTTAATTATTTGATTGCGAAAGTATGGAAAAAAATGTTAGAAATAAAAAAAACCGACGGGAATCCCCGCCGGCTCATTTATTCTGGGTCTGAAAAAAATGACGTATTTATCGGATTACAATGCGCTCCGTTGCGCGATTTCCATCTTCATCAATGGAGATTAAGGTATACACACCTGGATTCAAGTCCATGCTCGCGAGCTTCCCGTCGTTTGCGAAGTCTACATGCTTGAGCACAATTCCAAGATCATTCATGAGCATGGCGCTGCGAACAGTTGCATCGGCTCTAAGTGTTACATGTCCGGATGATGGATTTGGATAGACACTGATGTTGCTTGAAACACCACCGATGACGTCTGGATTGTCCAATACTCCAACAACTGGGGCATCTGGCTGTGTAACCTCATATTTTCTGTGGGTGCTGCATCCTTGGGCGTTCGTGATAGTCACGCTGTAGTAACCTGCACTGAGGCCTGATTGATCTTCACTTGTCAAGTTCAGGTTGTTGTTTGGGTTAGGATTGAGCGCTTCCCATATAAACGTTGGATTGAGTTCATTGACAATCAGATTGATGCTTCCGTCGGAACCGTGATACGTTGTGGCGTTGTTTATGATTGAAGAAACTTGCAAGTCAAGAGGATCGACAAGATTAACTTGTGCTGTGGTATGTGCAGTGGCGTTGTCGGTAACATTCAACGTGTACGTTCCGGCAGCCAGCGAAGTCATTTCAAAGACGTTGCCAGTGATCTGTTGACTGTTCACGCTGTATGGCTCATGTCCTCCGCTGATCGAGATCGAGATTTTTCCATTGTCATCTCCGTGACAAAATGGGGCCACTTTGGAGATATGCAATGTTAATGGATTTTTAGATTGACCTACGATTGTTGTCAATTGTGCGCTGGCTTGAAATGCTGTGGCAAAAAGTCCTGCGGCGAATAAAAGTTTTTTTGTTTTCATAATTCTGTTGTAAATGTGTGTTTTCAATGCTTTGTTCTGATGATCTATGTGTATGAGTGGTTAATCGATTAGTTCAATGAGCCTCCGTTACTGCTGTTTGCTCCGTTTGTATTTGGATTGATGCCCGGTAAGATTCCTCCACCATTTGTTCCTGTTGTTCCTTGTGGTGCTTGACCAACTGTAAAGCGTTTGCTTGTTTCACATCCATTCAAGTCTGTCACTGTTACTGCATAAACCCCAGCGATCAATCCAGCTTGGTCTTGTTGTGTAGGCACAAGTCCAGCTCCGTCAGGTGTTGACCAACTGTACGATACCCCAGGATAGGATACTGTCAAGTCAATTGCTCCGTCGTTTCCTCCGAATGTGGTCACGTCGCTCACTGTAGCCGACATTTCAAGTTGAAGTGGTGCTACCAACAACACTTCTACTGTTGAATTTGTCAAAAGCGTGTCTGAGATGTAAAAGCTGTATTGACCAGCTACGAGGTTTGTTACTTGGAATGAACTTCCTGTGATTTCCAGACCATTCACGAAGTATGGAGGGAACCCACCTGTGATGTCAATGTTGATGACTCCATCATTGCTGCCAAAGCAAGTTGGATTTGAATGAACCATTTGCAAAGACATTGGGATTTTTTCCTCGGTGATCTGAGCAGATGATGAAAAGGCCGTAA
>JBDKGB010000087.1:0-4244 GCA_039798485.1 Bacteroidota bacterium | reverse complement strand
TATCGAACAATACCGACTGTAATGATGCCGACGCTGCGTTGAATGCCTTACAAACGTTTTATGCGGATGCCGACAACGACACCTATGGAGATCCTGCTGTGAGTGTAGTAAGTTGCGGTGCACCCGCTGGATATGTATCAAACAGTTCGGATTGCAACGATTCAGACGTAAACTTAAATGCCTTGCAAGTGTTTTACGCCGATGCGGACAACGACACTTACGGAAGTGCTACAGACTCAATCGTAAGTTGTGGTATGCCCGCAGGATATGTCACCAACAACACCGATTGTAACGATGCCAACGCAGCGTTGAATGCACTACAAACCTTCTATGCCGATGTAGACAATGATACTTACGGTGATGCCTCAAATTCAATTTTAAGTTGCGGAATGCCTGCTGGATATGTCACCAACAATACGGATTGTAACGATGCCGATGCTTCATTGAATGCGCTTCAGACGTTCTACGCAGATGTCGACAACGATACGTATGGAGATGCTTCAAATTCAATACTAAGCTGCGGAATTCCAGCAGGATATGTGACAAACAACACCGATTGTAACGATGCTAATCCAAATGCCAATGCGCTTCAAACATTCTTCGCAGACACCGACAATGACTCGTATGGCGACGCAGGGAATTCGATCACCGCATGTTCGGCGCCTGCTGGGTATGTCAGCAATGATACGGATTGTGACGATACGGAAGCCACAGTCTTTCCTGGTGCTCCTGAGTTGTGCGATGGACTGGACAACAACTGCAACCTTTTTACAGATGAAGGCTTGACCTTTACGGATTACTACACGGATGCAGACAATGATACGTATGGTACTGGTATTGCACAACCTTTCTGTACAAATCCAGGTGCGGGATACGCCTTGAATGCCCTAGATTGTGACGACAACAACCCAAATGTGAACCCTGGAGCTACTGATATCGCAGGGAATTCCATTGACGAAAACTGTGATCAGGTAGATGGTTATGCTGCCGTTAACACCTTGGATCTTTCACAATGCAGTGTTCAGCCGAATCCAAGTGCTGGTCTTTTCCAAGTAAGTGTACCTGAGGGAATCACTTCGTGGGAACTTACGTGCTACGATCTCAATGGAAAGATTCTGCTCACGGAAGCACATTCACACCAAAATGCATCGGTTGACCTTCGTTCACTGCAACTTGGTGTTTATCTGCTTGAAATCAAATCAAATGGAAACAAAGTACAGAAACGCATTGTACTCCAATAACACACAAATGTATTTAGAGAATAGGCTGCCTTCGGGTAGCCTTTTTTTATGAATTAAATCGTACTTTTAACTCACTAAAACCTATCCTATGAGATCTTTACTTATCCTCGGCGTACTTCTATTTCACCTGCATACAATGAGCCAAAACTATTGGCAGCAAGAAGTGAACTATACCATTAGTGTTACTCTCGATGATGTGGATCATAAGTTAACGGGCTACGAAGAATTTGTTTACACCAACAATTCGCCAAATATGCTTACCGAAATGTATATCCACCTTTGGCCCAATGCCTACCGAGATGGCAACAGCGCCCTTGCCAAACAGCTGTATAGAAATGATGAAATGATATTGAGTTATTCATGGGACCATGAGAGAGGAAACATCGATGATTTGAAGTTTAATGTTGATGACAAAATGGTACAATGGCGCTTTCATGACCAATATAAAGACATTTGCATTTTAACTCTCAATACACCACTTCATCCTGGAGGAAAAATTAAGGTCTCTACGCCATTTACAGTAAAAATCCCATCTGGAGAAATCTCCCGTTTAGGACACATTGACCAATCTTACCAAATCACGCAGTGGTATCCAAAGCCAGCAGTATATGATAAGAACGGTTGGAATCCAATTCCCTACCTGAATCAAGGGGAATTTTATTCAGAATACGGATCGTTTGATGTAAGTATTACCTTGCCAGAAAATTATGTGGTTGGGGCAACAGGTGATCTTCAAACGGAATCGGAAAAAGGATTCTTGCAGAGTAAAGTCGATGAAACTGCAGCGAAAATGGAAGAATACCTTTTAATGAGCGAAAGTGCAGAACCAAAATCACATTTTCCGCCCTCATCGAAAGTAATGAAAACCATCCGTTACACCCAACAGCGTGTGCACGATTTCGCATGGTTCGCGGATAAGCGCTATGCGGTATCGAGAAGTGAAGTTATTTTACCACAATCAAAACGAACTGTGACCACTTGGGCAATGTGGGTGCCTCACAACACAGAAACATGGCAATATGCTGATGAATATTTGCGCGATGGAACCTATTATTATTCGTTGTGGAATGGAGATTATCCCTACAACAATGTTACAGCAGTAGACGGTACAATCAGTGCAGGTGGCGGAATGGAATATCCAAACATTACAGTCATTGGCAATGCCAGTTCTGCAGAAGAATTGGAAATTGTCATTGTTCACGAAGTTGGACATAATTGGTTCTATGGTATTCTAGGCTCCAATGAGCGCGTTCACGGTTGGATGGACGAAGGAATGAACACGTTAAATGAAATCCGCTATGTACAAACAAAATATCCCGACAACACGAATTTATCGGACATGATCTGGGATGGCAGTTTTCATTTTCATGATTTGGACCACCACGATCAATCCGATTTCTTTTACCGCCTAACGGCAAGTTTTGGCGAAGACCAGCCCATTGAAACGCAATCAGAAGCATTTACACAAGCGAACTATGCGACAATCATGTATGGCAAAACGGGGCTCGTATTTTATTACTTGAAGGATTACTTGGGAGAGGAACTCTTTGACAAATGCATGCATGCCTATTTCGAAGAATGGAAATTCAAGCATCCTCAACCTGAAGACATGCGTGCTACGCTCGAACGCGTTTCAGGAAAAGATTTGTCTTGGTTATTCGTGGATTTAATTCAAACGACCAAGCACGTCGATTATAAAATTAAATCGGTAAAAACAGATGAAAACGGAACCACAGTTAAGGTAAAGAATGTGGGGCAAGTCAATGGCCCAATTGAAGTCAGTATCACCAGTGGAGAGGATGTTTTTGAAACGAAATGGGTTGAGCCAAGTGAACAACGAAGCACAACCATTCAACTATCAACACCTGATGCCCGTGAGGTACACATCGATGTGGACCGCGATTTACCCGAATTGTACCGTGACAACAACAACTGGCGTGAAAAAGGACTTTTCGGTAAGTCAGAGAAATTCAACATGGAATTTTTAATTGGCGATAATGACCCAAAACGAAACACGATGTATTGGACTCCCATTGTTGCAGGAAATGCATATGACAAATTTATGGTTGGTGGCGCCTTCCACAACATGGCCTTGCCGTTCAATAAATTTCAATACCTCGTGGCTCCAATGTATTCTGTTGGAAGAAATATGGTATCCGGAGTGGCTGAATTGGCCTATACCTGTTTACCCGCTACGATCTTCAAACAATCCAAATTTGGACTTTCTGTTAAATCATTTAAGAATGATAACCAAACAACAACTCGTGAACAATACGGCGTTTATTTAGCTTTATCCCCCTATTGGATTGCAAAAATTGGAAACCGAAAAGAAAACAATCCTTTAACACAAACAATTCAAATTCAAGGAATTGCTAAAGGTACATTTGCTTCACCTGAAGAACAAGTCTTGAGTTATACAGGTGGCTTCGCGAAATACGATTTGAATTTGAACTATCCTGATCACAAATTCAATGTGCAAGTGCGTCAAGAGCTGTTTCGCCTGCGCGGCGGACAATGGGTGAATCGTACATTGGGTGAAGTCAATTATGCCTACCGCTATGCTCGACTGACCATGAAGCGTTGGATTGAAATTCGAGGTTTCGTTGGACGCATGAATCGTTTCACAAGTTCAGCAATACCGATGAATGATCCTTATGGAATCTCATTGAGTGGCTCGAATGGCGCACAAGACTTATTTTTTGAAGATTACTACTTCGCACGTGGCCCACAAATGGGCATGTGGTCTCAACAACGCAATGAAAATATGGGCGGATTCAAGAGTACTTCCGGCTACGGCACAACCTACAACTGGATGGCGACGACTAACCTCTATTTCCAACTCCCCGTGCCAATTTTCGGAATTTTTGGAGTCTACGCAGATTTAGGTGCCTTCTCGAATGGATTTTCTGTGAATACGGCAATCAATACGGGTTTAGCTGTTCGATTCGGAAAAGTCTTTGGCGTATATTTCCCGGTATGGATGAGCAAAGAATTGAACGACTC
>JBDKGB010000086.1:0-22085 GCA_039798485.1 Bacteroidota bacterium | reverse complement strand
GTATAAATTTGACGAGGACGTCCGATAGGCTCTTTGTTCTCGGTCATTTCTTTCCATTGAGCAATCCATCCTGGTAGGCGACCCAATGCAAACATTACAGTAAACATTTCTGTTGGAATTCCAAGTGCTTTGTAAATGATTCCAGAGTAGAAGTCAACATTTGGATACAAGTTACGCGCTTTGAAGTACTCGTCTTCCAAGGCTACCTTTTCCAATTTCTTCGCAATCTCCAACATAGGATCATTGATGCCCAATTTTGTGAGGATATCGTCACATGCTTTCTTAATGATTTTAGCACGTGGATCGAAGTTTTTGTACACGCGGTGACCGAAGCCCATCAAACGGAAAGGATCTTCTTTGTCTTTAGCTTTCGCAACCCATTTGTCCACATCACCACCATCTTGGTGAATTTTCTCCAACATTTCGATTACCTCTTGGTTTGCACCTCCGTGAAGTGGGCCCCAAAGTGCAGAAATACCAGCAGAAATTGTTGCGTACAAGTTGGCTTGTGATGAACCTACGATGCGCACCGTTGATGTGGAACAGTTTTGCTCGTGGTCAGCATGTAAAATCAACAGTTTATTCAATGCGTCAACAACAACAGGGTCTACATTGTAATCTTCTGTAGGCATCGCGAACATCATGTACAAGAAATTCTTGCAGTAGTCGTATTCGTTGCGTGGATACATGAATGGGTGACGCATCGCATTCTTGTACGACCAAGCTGCCAATGTAGGCAACTTCGCAAGAAGACGATGAATCGTTAAGTTCTTTGCTTCAGCGCTACGGTTCGGGTCCAATGACTCAGGATAGAACGTAGAGAGCGAACAAATCATTGAGGAAAGCACCCCCATTGGATGCGCTTTCGCTGGATATGCTTCGAAGAACTGCTTCATGTCTTCGTGCACAAGCGTATGCTTCTGAATGCTCGTTTTAAAATCGTTCAATTGGGTAGCTGTTGGCAATTCACCATAAATCAATAAATAAGCAACTTCAAGGAATGTTGCTTTTTCGGCCAATTGTTCGATGGGATAACCGCGGTAACGAAGAATCCCTTCTTCACCATCTAAGAACGTTATTTTACTTGTTGTAGCTCCAGTATTTTTGTAGCCAGTATCCAAGGTTACATACCCTGTTGTGTCTCTTAATTTGCTGATATCGATTGCTTTCTCGTTTTCGCTACCAACCACTACCGGGAATTCGTATACCGTGCCGTCAAGTTCAATTTTTGCAACGTTACTCATGATGTTGTCCTGTTATTTGTAAATTTCACGCCTAAGTTAACAAAGAAAAATCAATCTTTAATCACCCACATGAAGGGAATGTTAAAAAAATACAACTTCCGTTCAACGATAGATTTCAGAGCTGGATTTATAAATTGTTGAGGGTATAGTTCAGCATCATGTTAAAAAGGTGATTTCTTGTATTTCCTCCGTAAATTCCATGGTTTTTGTTCGGATAGATAAACAGGTCAAACTGCTTATCCGCCTTTACCAAGGCATTGATCATTTCCATGGTGTTTTGGTAATGTACATTGTCATCCGCCGAACCGTGAATCAATAAGTATTTTCCTTTGAGTTGTTTCACAAAGTTAATCGGTGAATTTTCATCATAGCCGCTTGCATTCTCTTGTGGTGTACGCATAAATCGCTCTGTGTAAATGTTATCATAATACCTCCAACTTGTCACTGGTGCCACGGCAATCGCCATTTTGAACACATCTGCACCTTTAGTGATGGCTAGAGAGGACATGAATCCACCATAGCTCCAACCCATGATTCCGATGCGGTTTGGATCAACATACGACAATGCCTGTAAGGTCTTCGCAGTATTGATGATGTCTTCTGTTTCCAATTTTCCCAACTGCAAATAGGTACTTTTCTTGAACTCTGCTCCGCGGTACATTGTACCTCTTGGATCCACCGAAACAACGATATATCCTTTTTCAGCTAACAATTGGTGGTACATGTAGTCGTTCCCATCCCACGCATCAGTCACTTCGTTGTGCCCCGGCCCTCCATAGATGTTCATGTAGACAGGGTACTTTTTGGTTGGATCAAAATTCGCTGGTTTGATGATTGAAGCATTCAATTTCACACCATTGGCATCTAGCAGAATAAACTCTTTTTTCCCAAGGGAATAGGCACTCAATTTCTTCTTTAATCCAGCATTGTCTTCAAGAACACGAATCGTTTTTCCATCGTTTGAACAAAGCGTATACACTGGAGGAGTGTTTGCATCGGACCAAGTTTTAACGAAATACTTCATGCCTTTTGTAAATTCAGCACTATTGTATCCATCCTCGCTACTGATCGCTTCTTTTCCTGATCCATCCATGCCAATGCGGTAGATTCCTTTGTAAATGGCTCCTTTTCCCGCTTCAGCATAATAAATTTTGCCATTGGCTTCATCGATGCCGTAAAACTCAATCACATCTCCACCATTTGTGATTTTTGTATTTGTCCCATCAAAACTCAATTTGTATATGCGGTTAAATCCATCCGCTTCAGATGTGCGTAGGATTGTGTTCCCATCTTTCAAAATCAATAAATTATCATCGATTTCAACGTAGGTTTTAGAGGTTTCTTCAAAGAACACTTTTTGTGACATTTTCTTGCCGGTTAGGTCAATCAAATGGTATTTCAATGCATTTTGATGGCGATTGAGCGTTTGGATGACCAATTGGTTTTTTGTGCCTGACCATTGCAAACGGGGGATGTACTCGTATTCACCAAGATTTAAAGCCATAACTTTTCCATTTGCGGTGTTGACGATATGTGCGCTCACCTTACTGTTTGCCTCTCCAGCTTTTGGGTATTTGAAGGTGTATTTCTCAGGGTATAGCTCCTCGTAGTACATCATGGTAAATTCTTTCACCTCTTTTTCATCGAAGCGCAAAAAGGCAATGTGCTTGCTGTCGGGCGACCATCCATAGGCTTTTGTAATGCCAAATTCTTCTTCGTATACCCAATCCGTTGTACCGTTGATGATCTTGTTGCGCTTTCCGTCGTTGGTAAGCTGGGTTACCTTACCCGAAGCAAGATCTTTGATGTACAAGTTGTTTTTGTGAATGTAAGATACTTTCTTTCCATCTGGTGAATATTCTGCGAGCGTTTGTGGTTGGTGTTGTTCGTCCAACAAACTCAGTTTTTTTGTTTTAATGTCGAATAGGTAATATACCGCTGTATAACTTCGGCGATAGATGGCTTCTGTATTTGTGGTGAGAAGAACCTTCGTCTCGTCGTTATTGAAGAAGTAGTCATCAAACTGAATAGATTTTCCATTGAACGCTAAGTCAGCAGTTTCAAAGATGACTTCTCCCTTTCCATTTTCTTCGGTAATGAGGTGTTTTACCACCGCTTGTTTCCCATCTTTTGCTTCCAGTTTCGTGTAATGTACACCATCGTTCATGGATGCAAAACCATCCACTCCGCTAGATCGGAACTCGTAGGTTTTCCAAATTTTTTCGACCGTAAGTTGAGCGAAAGCAGGGATATTGATCAGCAAGAAGAAAGCAAGAATGCGCATAAACATATGTTTTAGAAAAGCGAAGATAGGAATTGTTTTGGAGAGTTGACATGGAGTAGGTGGAAACAAAAAGAGCCAGCTTTTGGCTGACTCTTCAAGTTGCTTATACGTTTATTATCTTACAAATACACGGAAAGTTTTTCCTTCCACTTGAATCAAGTAAAGGCCACTTTTCAATGTGATTTGCGTTTGTTTCGTTGAAAGAACTTTCGCCCCCAATGTGTTGTAAACATCGATTGTTGCGTTGTTTGCATTTTTCACGTTGATCACACCATTCGATGGGTTAGGATAGATCACGATTTCTTCAGAAGTTGTTTCGTCAAGACCAGCACCGAATACCAATTCAACATCAGCAGCGTTGCGTGGAAGAATTTTAAATGCGGCGAATGAATGGTTCACGACACCTGTAACATTGTATACTGCACCAACTGCAGGAACCGGTGTTGTCAAGTACATGAAGTCATCTACCTTGATTGGTCCTGTACCGTCGCTCACTGTCCACTCGTTGAATGAGTCAGGAATCGCAGTTACAGCTGCATTGCTCACTTTCACCAACATACTTTCATACATTTCAGCGTTCACGTCAAGTGTTCCAAGGTTCAACGCTGGATAAGCTGTATATGACCCTACGTTTGTAAATGATGTCACACCACTGATTTGAGTTGTTTTTTCTGTACTAGCACCAGGAGCATATTCAACCACTGAACCAGATACCAAAACACTATCACCAAGTGCAACAGCATTGTTTCCGAAGTCATATACATAGATTCCGTTGAATCCTGATGTACCATCTTGAATCCAGAATCCGCTTCCCACTTTAAATGCAGAAACACGTCCACCAACAGTAACAAGTTGACCAGCCATGTTTGAAAGGTCACCTCCAGTAGTAGCTTGTACTTGTGCAATTGACATCGGCGGAGCAGTTACACCATTTTCAAGAATTTGGATGTCATCCAATTCCCAAGTTGCCGCAGCAGTCGTTGTGCTTGAATAAACGAATGCCACACGAACAGCAGCCGAACCGTTGTAAGTGCTCAAGCTAACGTTGCCAGAGTTTACAAACGCAAATCCACCAGTAGAAAGTGCACATGAAGAAGTAATGTCTGTCCAAGTTGCTCCAGATGGTGCACCTGACGTATAGTTTGTAGAAACCTTAACCCCGATAGGCGCTCCAGTGTAGTTTTTTGCATTGTTGAAGTTCAACATTGGATTTGATGCGGTAGACAAGTTGATTGCTGGTGAAATGAACCAGATTTCGGCGTTTTCATTGGCCGCAGTTGTAGAGTTGTACCCTGTAGCTTTCACATAGTAATCCGTTGGTGACCCTGTGTTTGATACCGCCCAGTTGGCAGCTCCTACAACAGCTTGATTGGCCCATCCACCAGAAGTCAAGGATTGGTCTTGAAAATCCTTCGTAGGAAGGTAAGTTTGCGCAGATACGCAGTGCCCAAGGGCGATTAGAGAAACAAGTAGAACTTTTTTCATGGTTTGATTTTTAAATTATTGGATCAATCTTTTACAATAATATCATCGATTTCCCAAGTACTTCCATTTGTACCTGTACCGACATATTTGAATGCCACGTGGACATTTGAGGATAAAAACGAGAGAAGGCTGATGTCACCTGAACTTACCCAGCTCCAAGCTCCTGTTGACAAGGTAGGTGAAATTTGTACCCACGTTGCCGTTGAAGGCGCGCTAAACCCGTCATAATTTGTCGACACCCAAACTGAAAGTGGTGTTCCAGCATAATTGTATGCGTTTTGGAATGACAGGGTAGGAGCAGTTGCGCCCGTTAAATTCATTGTCGGAGAAATCAACCATGTCTCACACGCTGAATTGGCACCACCGATGTAATTCGAGATTTGGCCGTAGGCTGATCCAAATACTGCTCCTTGTGTATTGGACGTCCAACTAACACTTCCATTCACCATTTG
Source organism: Bacteroidota bacterium (assembly GCA_039798485.1). GTDB lineage: Bacteria > Bacteroidota > Bacteroidia > Flavobacteriales_D > Crocinitomicaceae > M0103. Next base: position 16,620 of record JBDKGB010000086.1, on the reverse strand, counting down.
TACAGACCATCCACCAGAAGTGATATTCTGATCTTCAAAGTTCTTACTAGCATAAACGGTAGGCTGACATGAAGGGTTTGGCAATACGATGTCTGTTGTTCTGCGCAAGTACAACTGTAAGTCTGCATTGTAGCGACCTAGGATGGCAGTTACCGTTCCATTTCCTGCAGGAACCGTTTCGCCCGCAAACTTAGCATATCCGCTTGTTCGCATGATGATTGAACTTCCAGAACATTCCAATAACGTGATGTTCTTAGACAACTGATTTGTTGCGTCGGCGAAGGTGTTTCCTACGTCCATGTAGCTGAACTCAACATTGGAGATACGCACCAATCGAGATTCCAAAGATGGATCTGTTAGCACCTGTGCCATTGTCACATCAACAGGTGTCACTTGAACACCAGACTTTAACTTCACAACGCTTTTGTTTACATCCACAGAGTCCAACTGAAGAATTCCATTGTATTCGTTCAGAATGGCACCGTTCAAGTTGATTCGAATAGAATCTCCTTCGTACAAACCACCCGAAGCTGTAATGCGCACATTCAATCCAGACTGACCATCTGTAACATATACATTTTTGTACAAGTTTCCAGAAACTTCATCTGCAGTAACCAAACAGTAAAGGTTTGTATCACCATCACCGAAATGGATGGGAGTTCCTTGGTAAAGCGCCCGCAATTCAGTCACGTCGAGTTTTGCACTCTCTGGAATTTCTTTGTAAGGTGGATTGTCGATTTCTTTGCGACAACTTGACAATGAGAGCACTGCCAATAGGGCCATCATGATCCCTGTTGTTGATAGATGTTTCATTCGCTTCATATTAAAAGAGATAAGTAACCATTAGGAAATAAGATGTACCGTACATGTACCCATATTTAGGTGGGAAACGGCCAATGTTGTTGGAGTCGAAACGCAATTGTTCAAAACCACCGGTACGGAAGCTCGTATTGTTTAAGATATTGTTTACAGAGGCAGAAAGACGAATCATTTTGTCTTTGATTTTGATCGAACCTCCAACATACATATCCAAGGTGTAGTTGTTGTCGAAAAACTTGTTTGTTTTCAAGGTGTGAATCACCGTTTCGCCAACGATTTCATTCCATTGTGGATCAGAAGGTGTGTATTTTGCTACAGCTTCTTCCGTTCTGCGTGCAGGGTTTGGATCAATGTAAATATCTGTGAAGTAGTTGAAAGATGCGCCAACATACCAGTATTTCGGTGAACTATATTTCAAGCCAATTGAACCCGCCGTTTGTGGCATTCCTCCAATGTGGAAGTTTTTCAAATAAACAGTTTGGTCTTGAGCGATGATTACTGGTGAATTGTTTACCGTTACAGTCGCTTCAGGGCGCGAGTTGTATAGGAATTGTCCCGTACCGAAGGCTGCACTCACTGTCCAGTCTGTGGCAATGGTCGCTTCAGCACCCAATTCAATACCTGAATACAATTGATCCACATTTGTCATCGTATAATTGACGAAGTTGCGGTACAAATCGTTGTAGAACGTTTTTGAATATGTTCCGTCATTCACTTGCGAATAGTAAGCCGTTGCTCGGGCTTTGAAATTCGGATAGCGCACCTGGTAATTGATGTCACCTGACATGATTTGCATGTTGGTCATTCCATCTACCGTTTTGTCGCGGTTTCTGGGTGAAATGTACACATTGTAGCTGTAAGGCGCCTTCGTTTGGTAAAGTGCATTGATGTTAATGAAGTGACGACCAGTGATTTTGTATACCAACCCTCCTTTCACACCGTAGTTGATGTAGTTGTGTTTTTCACCAACGCCGAACGATTCATTTGGAAACTGTCCGTTGCGCATGTTACCTTCTCGGAAAAAGTTGGTGTGCGATAAATCAAATGCGGCATACCAATCAATTTTCTTCCCTTGATCCTTGATTTGAGCGAAAACATTTTGCGTATTTACGTGCATGTTGTAATCGTAACCAAATGTTTCACCTTGAGCGACAAGGTGATTTGGCATATCGATGTTGTTCTGCGAAATGTTTGGATCAGCGAACGATTGCTCTGCAAACTGATTCACATCCAACCAATAGTCACCTCCGAGAAGGTCGAGCATTTTGCGGTAGTTGTGACTCACGTAGCGGTCAATGTTCAATCCACCCGTCAACAACATGTCATCGCTCAAACGACGTGAAAAAATTGAGTTGATTCCCAATTGTAATGGGTCTACCCTGTATTCTTCCATGATGTAGCGCGAACGTTTAAACTCCAATGAGTTTCCTGCCACGCCATCAATGTTGTTTTGAGTGAATAGGTTGTTGTAGTTGGCATTGTACAAACCGTCCCAGTTGATTTGACTAACCGATTGATCACTTCCCCAAGCTGCTGCAGTCTGCGCGGATGCGATAGGATCTGTTGTTGCTGTATAACTTGGAAGGTATTTGTAGTAATCTGGACGTGGATCTTGTGCATCGTTCCAGTTCAAGTTTGAATTTCCAGTCTTTCCAAATGTACCGTAAAGTGCGGTGTTTACGCTGGTGTTTTTGTTCGGAGTCCAGTAATGGTTGATGAAAACGGAAGGACGGTGATTGTTGCGTTCGTGTGCATTGCGCTTCACTTGCTCGCCCGTATTTCCGTCTGTTTGCCATCCCCAGTATGGGTTGTAGTAATTGTTTCCTGTTAAATTAAAGGCTTCTTGAACAGCGATTCCAGATCGTCCTTGAACGGTAGGTGCGCCAAATCCAACAAGCCCGATGCTATGCTTTGCATTGATTTTCTTTTCAACAGAAAGGAAATAACTCGCACCACTAAAGTAGGTACCTTCAACGTATCCTTCTTGACTCCATCGGTATGAACCTGAGAACGTTACGGCCCAACCATTGGCCATCTGCCCCGTTGAGTGCGTGAACATTAAACGATTGCGGTAAGTGCGGTTGGTCATGGCATAACTCACACGCGATTCTTTTTTGTCTGACGAAGCGCGCAGATCCATGTTTGAAAAACCACCAATGCCGCTGAAATTGTAATTTGACGAGCCCAATCCTATGCCTGACTCAGGATAGCGAGTCACATCATTCAAACCTCCCCAATAGGAATATATTCCCCAACCCATTTCTGGATCATTCATCGGAACACCATTGATCAGAACAGAATATTGGTCGGACTCAAGGCCGCGAATTTGGTAACGTGCGTTGCTAAAGTTAAAACCAGCAATATTGGCAAACACATCGCGAGATGATTGCAACAATGTAGAAATGTCCTGATTTTGAGCATCGTTCTCCAAGTCATCTGCGGTGAGACTAAAAACGACCACTTCTGTGGTATCTTTCACTTTCGCCGTTGAATCAGGAACCTGTGTCCATGATGTCAAGGGAAGCAATAAAAGGATAAAACCTGTAGCTCTGCGCATCTGATGTTTCTTATTAGCGACGCAAATGTACACTATAAAATGCAGAAAACGGTGGAATTTACATGAATTTAAACTTAATCGTTTAAGTATTATTCCTGTGTGAATTCAGTGATACAATCCGATTTTATTTTGTTCTTTTGCAAGCATGAGAATGTGGTTTTTATTTAGCGTTGTTTTCATTCAAATAGGTGTCGCTTTTGGACAGCAGCTGGTGGATGGAAAACAATACAATGTGGTATGTGTAGGCTTCTACAACCTCGAGAATTTGCACGATACCATTATTGATCCTGACCCGAACAAGGTCTTACAAGATGATTTTACGCCAAAAGGTGATAAGCACTTCGACACAAAGAAATACCATCAAAAGCTAGAAAACATGGCGCGCGTTATCGCTGACTTGGGAACAGATAGCCAACCAGATGGTCCGGCAGTTTTGGGAGTTTGTGAAGTGGAAAACATCACGGTACTTCAAGATTTGGTGGCGATGCCTTCCATTAAAGGACGCAATTATAAAATCGTACATTACGATTCGCCCGATCGACGTGGGGTGGATGTTGCCTTGCTCTACCAAGAAAAGTACTTTCAATACGAATCTTCGGCGCCTTACACACTCAAGGACCCAAATGATTCAACCTTCTACACGCGCGATCAATTGCTTGTGAACGGTAAAATTAATGGTGAGTCCTTCCATTTTATCGTTGCACACTGGCCTTCACGAAGAGGAGGAGAACGCAGAAGCCGCCCAAAGCGAATGCTCGCTGCTCAACTCGGAATGAACATCATGGATTCGATTCGTAAAGTTGAACCTAGCGCGAAAATCATTTACATGGGCGACTTGAACGATGACCCTGTAAGCTACAGCATCAAAAATGTGATGCTCACAGAAAGTGAAATCAGCAAGGTTCAGCCAGGTCAATTGTACAACCCGATGGAAAAATTATTCCTTCAAGGGATTGGAACCTTGGCTTGGCGAGATTCATGGAATTTGTTTGATCAATTCATGTGCACCTCTCCATTGGTGGAAACGGGAAGTGATTTTTCATCGTACAAGCTCTTCAAAGCGAAGGTATTTAATGCTGCATACTTGAAAGGTGCGACCGGCAGCTATGCAGGGTATCCTTTCAGAACCTATGTGGGTTCAAATTGGCAAGGTGGGTTCAGTGATCACTTTCCGGTATATCTCTACCTCATCAAAGAAAAACAGTAAACATGAAGTTGAAATCGTTGCTTTTGGGCGCCTTGTTGGTGCTCAGTATTCAAGGTGCACAAGCGCAGGATACCATCAAATTTATGACCTATAACATCCTGAATTATCCTGATGTCAATACCGCTCGGATTGCTTACCTGAAGACAATCGTTCAGCACATCAAGCCAGATGTTTTTTTGGTGAATGAAATTACTCAGCCAGTGGGTGCAACCAACATCATTTCACAAGCTCTTAACCAAAATGGCATCACCTATTACGCGCAATCGCAATACGTGCAAAGTCCCGACGATGAGAACATGCTGTTTTACAATACACAGAAGTTGGGTCTTGTACAGCAAAATACCATTTCAACATCCTTGCGTGACTTCAATGAGTACATTTTGTACTACAAAGAGCCAGGCATGACAGCACAGTCTGATACTGTTTATTTTTATGTATACGCAGCGCATTTGAAGGCTGGAAATACAGCGTCAGACATCGCTCAAAGGGGCAGTGAAACCGCAGTATTAAAAAGTTATCTATCAACTCGAGCAAATGCGGAAAACACAGTGGTTGCTGGAGATATGAACATTTACAACAATTCGGAAGCTGCTTACATCAACTTTACTGGGACAACGCAAGCCAACTTATACGATGTTGTAGGAAGCGGTATCTGGCACTCGAATTCTTTTTACAAAATGCATTTCACGCAGAGCACACGCATCGTGGCAATTGATGGTGGATCTACAGGTGGAATGGATGACCGTTTCGATATGATTTTGTTTTCGGATGACATGCAAACGGGAACGAACGGTGCGAAGTATGTTCCGGGAACCTACCGCGCTGTTGGACAAGACGGACTGCGTTTGAATAGTTCTCTTATTGATCCCGTAAACAACTCAGAACCAACGAACGTGATCAATGCCTTGTATTACATGAGCGATCACCTGCCTGTGTATATGGAAGTTGCTGTGGGTGGAAACCTCGGTGTAGATCAAGTCAAAATGAGTCCACTGAAGGTATATCCGGTTCCTGCGAGTGACTTGCTCTATGTGAAAATAGATGCAGCCGTGAAGTCTATGCATTTGATTGATTTGTCAGGGCGTAGGTTGACACTCTCACCCGAGACATCAGGTAATGTCATGAAAATTGATGTGTCGATGGTTGCAGCTGGGACTTACATGCTTCAGGTCGAAACGTCCACAGGGTCTTATACTGAACGTATTATTATTGAGTAATGCGATATAGTATTGTTGCACTGCTCGTTCTTTTTCTAGATGCCTGTGCATCTACAGATACACTTGCGGTTCATCCTGAAATGCTTTCTGTAAAGTCAGATACGCTTTCTTCCAATGAATTGACGTCCATAATCGGTCCTTACCGCGATTCGTTGAGGGGTGAAATGGATCGGGTGGTTGGCTACTCCCCGATGAATATGATCGCCTCTCGTCCTTCTTCTCTACTGATGAGTTGGGTAGCTGATGCCATTTTTGCAGACCAGACACGCACAGTTCGCTTAAGTATTCCAACGATGGTTTTGCTCAATAAAGGAGGAATTCGTTCGACCATCAATAAAGGAAACATCACCTTTGGTGACGTCTTTAAGTTGATGCCCTTCGACAATCAAATCGTTTGGGTGAAATTGCCCATCGAGTGCATTCAAGACATTGAAACCTTTGTTCGTGCGACAGGTGGCGAGCCCATTGCCAATGCCCGCATCGAAAAGGGAAAATTGCTGATCAATGGAATGCGCGAAGATGCCACACATTTTTGGGTGATTACTTCGGACTATATGATGAATGGTGGTGACAAAGCAACGTTTTTTAGCAAACGTACGGAAGTGAACCACACAGGACGTTTAGTGCGCGATGCCATCATGAGTGAGATCGAACTTGTCGGCACAATCAGCGCAGACACAACGGTACGCATTTCTTTTTAAGATGGATAGAAGATCATTTCTCGGAACTGGAATTTTGGTAACAGGCGGCGTGTTGATTTCACCGTCAGTTTTAGCTGCAGAAAACGCCAAGCGACTGAAAAAGGTGACCATCCTTCATACTAACGATACGCATTCCAATATCGATCCTTTTCCGGACAATCATGCCAAATTTCCGGGGATGGGAGGTGTGGAGAAGCGCATGGAACTGATCGAGAAAATCCGATCAGAGGAAGATCATGTATTGCTCTTAGATTCAGGGGACATTTTTCAAGGTACGCCCTATTTCAACAAGTACAAAGGCGTGTTGGAAATGAAATGCATGACAGCGATGGGTTACGATGCAGCAACCATGGGGAATCACGATTTTGATGCTGGAATGGATGGTTTTCTTAAAGCTACTGAACATGCTGATTTTTCCTTTCTGTGCGCCAACTATGATTTCACAGCTACCATTTTGAACCAAAAGACACAACGTACCAAGGTGTTCAAGCGCGGTGGGGTGAAAATAGGTGTTTTCGGCGTGGGGGTAGAATTGAAAGGTTTGGTGCCCGAGACCATTTATGGCAAAACACAGTACCTCGATCCGGTTCAAGAGGCCAATGCTTGTGCGCTCGAATTGAAAAAGCAAGGTTGCGACATCATCATTTGTTTGTCACATTTGGGCTATGAATATGGCGATGCGCAAGTATCAGACAAGGTTCTAGCGGCAAACAGCGAACACATTCATTTGATTCTTGGCGGGCATACTCATACCTTTTTGTCTGAACCAACGCAAGTGAAAAATAGAATTGGAAATACAGTCCTGATTAACCAAACAGGTTGGGGTGGAGTGCATTTGGGCCGACTTGATTTTTACGTTGAAGATCAACTCTTCGCAAAAAAAGAAATGGTGGTGGTGCAATAAAGCGTTGGAATTTACATTAACTTCGTTCACACAAAAAAAACAACCATGATTAAACACATGTCTATTCTCTTGTTAAGCACCCTTTCGTTTGGTGCGATGTCACAAGATCAAAAAGTGGTCATTATCGATAAAGGGTCAAGCTACAACGCGCCGAAAAAACGCAAAGAACCATTAGTGACGAATAACATCAATATCATTAAATTCAGTCCCTTGCAATTGTTGGTGGGTGAAATTAATCTTGGCTACGAGCGCGTATTGAACGAGATGTCGAGCGTAGATTTTGAAATCGGTCCAACTTTGTCAAACATTCGTTTGAGTGTTGCTGGAAATCATTATTTTGACCCTGGATTCGGACCTAGCATTGAACGAACTTCAGGTGTAGGGTTTTTCTTTGGAACGGGATACCGTATGTATCCTTTGCGCGGGGGATTGGCTCCGAACTGGTTCTATGTGTCCCCGGTGTTTAAATTCCGTCAAATGAACTATGGATTCCATGACTATTCCAATTTACTTCCTGATGCAAAAGGAAGCGAGAAAGATTTTAACTTCTCATTTAACTTCGGTTCGCAATTTTGGTTGGAAGAGAAATTCTCATTGGATATGTATGCAGGTATAGGTTTGGCCTATGAAAGCTACAAGGATTACGTGATGACCAATGTTTATGATGGAAATACTGGACAATATGTATTTGGATGGCAGCAAGATAATTACAGTGGAGTACGCTTCTTATTTACTGGAGGAGTGAAAATTGGCATTGCGCAAAGCAGTGGAAAGTATGCCACCAAACTATAATTAGACAATACCCAATAAAAAAGGAGCGTGATTCACGCTCCTTTTTTTATGCTGTAAGGTAGTTTTTTATTACAAGTGTATCACTTCACCATAGGCAGCAGCTGCAGCTTCCATCACTGCTTCTGACATGGTAGGGTGAGGGTGAACCGTTTTGATCAGTTCTTCGCCCGTTGTTTCGAGTTTACGCACGGCAACACACTCGGCAATCATTTCCGTAACATTCGCACCAATCATGTGTGCGCCAAGTAATTCACCGTATTTGGCATCAAAGATGAGTTTCACAAATCCGTCTTTTGCACCAGCGGCACTCGCTTTACCAGAAGCTGAGAAAGGGAATTTACCCACTTTAAGTTCGTATCCGGCTTCTTTTGCAGCTTTCTCTGTGTATCCTACTGATGCAATCTCAGGTGAACAATACGTACATCCCGGAATGTTGTTGTAATCCAAAGGCTCTGGGTGGTGTCCAGCGATTTTCTCCACACAAATGATTCCTTCCGCAGAGGCAACGTGCGCCAATGCTGCAGTAGGGATCACATCACCAATGGCATAATACCCGGGGATGTTTGTTTGGTAGTATTCATTCGCCAAGATGCGGCCACGGTCAACCACTATTCCAAGTTCCTCTAGACCGATGTTTTCAATGTTTGCTTGAATACCAACAGCAGAAAGAACAACGTCGCATTCGATTTTTTCTTCTCCTTTGGCCGTTTTAATGCTTACCACACATCCTTTTCCTGAAGTGTCAACTGACTCCACAGAAGCGTTTGTCATGATGTTCACACCCATTTTCTTGAAGGATTTCTCCAATTGTTTGGATACGTCTTCGTCTTCAATTGGAACAATGCCCGGCATGTATTCAACTACCGTTACTTCTGTACCGATGGCATTGTAGAAATACGCAAACTCCACGCCGATAGCTCCAGATCCAACAACGACCATTTTCTTAGGTTGCGTTTTCAAGGTCATGGCTTGGCGGTATCCAATAATCTTTTCTCCGTCTTGCGGAAGATTCGGTAATACGCGTGAACGTGCGCCTGTAGCGATGATAATTCCTTTGTCTGCAGCATACTCTGTTACTGTCCCGTCCTCTGCCGTAACCGCAACTTTTTTACCTGCTTTTAACACCGCATTCCCCATGATGACATCGATTTTGTTCTTTTTCATCAGGTACTGTATACCGTTGCTCATGCCATTGGCAACACCACGGCTGCGGTCAATCATTGCACCGAAATCTGCTTGTGCATCCTTTACGGTAATTCCATAATCCGCGGCATGTGTAAGGTATTCGAACACATTGGCACTTTTCAAAAGTGCCTTTGTAGGGATACAACCCCAGTTCAAACAAATTCCACCAAGTGACTCACGCTCAACGACTGCTGTTTTCAATCCAAGCTGTGAAGCACGAATCGCAGTGACATACCCACCAGGACCGCTTCCTACTACTATAATATCGTAATTCATATTCGAAATGTAAATGTTGTTGCGAAGTTACATAATTTTCTTTGCCTTGACACGTCCTTATGCAGAGGCAATTTCTGTGTCTTCTAAAGATTCATTGTCCTTCACTTTGTTTTTGCCAAAACGGGCCTTCACGCGGTCAACCATGTAATACATCATCGGCACGACAATGATCGTTAAGAACATCGAGCTTGTCAACCCACCAATCAATACCCAAGCAAGACCATTTTTCCATTCTGCACCTGAACCTGTTCCTGTGGCAATTGGAATCATACCAATGATCATGGCGATGGTTGTCATCAAGATTGGACGCATTCGTTCACGCACTGCCTCAAGCAAAGCCAGGTAGGTTGATTTACCTTCCGCCTTGAGGTGATTCGTAAAGTCGACAATCAAGATCGCATTTTTGGCGACGAGTCCGAGGAGCATAAGCATTCCAAGCATGGTAAAGATTCCCATTGACGATGAACTCAAGTTGAGCGCTAAGATGGCACCCACGAGCGATACGAAAATGGAGAACAATACAACAAATGGATACACATAGTTATCGTAAAGTGCCACCATGATGAGGTACACCAAAATCAAACCGATTCCCATGGCTGTACCCAAGGCACCCATGGACTCTTTCTGACGTTTGATTTCACCACCCCACAACATGCGGATGTTTTTGTCCAACGGCTCTTTTTCCAAGTACTTTTCTATCGCTGCTGAAACATTCCCTGAGGCTGTCCCCAATACATAACAACGAATGGTGGTGTTCGAAATACGGTTCTTACGCTCTAAGGATCCGTTTCCGTTTTCAACACTGATGCTGGCAAATTGACTCAAGGCCACTTGTTTCCCATCGTTGGTTGTAAAAGTCATCTTGCGAATGTCTTCAACATTTTTACGGTCAAACTTATCGGTCATGACGCGAATGTCGTACTCTTGACCTTTTTCATCGAATTGGGCATCGTCGTTACCAGTCAAGGCATTTTGAAGTTGCATCCCAACAACAGCTATCGGTAGCCCCATTTGTCCCATTTTCTCTCGATCGAGGTCAATGCGAATTTCAGGTGTTACGTCATCCGTAGAAATTGTCGGGTCTTTCGCTCCATCAATTTCCAGGATTGCTGCTTTCAATCGGCGTGCTTCGCTCAGCAAAAGTTCAGGGTCATCCGATGACAGGAAGATTTCGATAGGAGCCTCTTCCGACTCGACCATCCCGATATTCAAGGCTTTTACTTCAATACCCGGATATTTATCCTCGATGCGCTTGCGGATCTCGTTCATGTAACGAATGGTAGGATACATTTTTTGCATTCCCGGTTTCATTTTCACCGTGAGCTCAGTTCTATTTTCTGAACCAAAAGAAGCAGCACCCATACCTGAACTTGGTCCACCCACATTGGCAAATACAATGTCCACCACGTCTTTTTGAGCGAGGATCATCTGCTCGATTTCTAAGGTCGTCGCATTGTTTTCTTCAAACGTGGTGCTTTTGTCGTATTTCAATTTGATCATGAATTTTCCTTGGTCACCTTGCGCAACGAACTCTTGACCAACGATTCCAAGTCCCATGGTCGCCATACTTGCTACGAAAATCCCAAAGATCACAAGACCCATGATCAATTTGTGGCGCAAAGACCATCCGACCAATTTCACATATTGATCGGTGAAAATGGTGATGCGGCGTTCGAACCAAAGCAAAAAGGCTTGGAATGGCTTTTTCGGATTGAGTTCGACTTCTTTCGCGAAGCGTGATGCCAACCAAGGTGTCAAGGTGAAACATACGAATAGTGACATTAGGGTTGACACTACGACTACGATAGAGAACTGGTGCAAGATATCCGAAATTGTACCCTCGATGAATACTACTGGAGAAAACACCACGACATCCACTAGGGTAATTGCCAAAGCGGTGAATCCAATTTCATTTCGCCCGTCGAGGGCTGCTTCACGTCTTTTTTTACCCATTTGAAGGTGGCGGTAGATGTTCTCCAAGACCACAATCGAGTCATCGACAAGAATCCCGATTACCAATGACATGGCTAAAAGTGTCATCAAGTTGAGTGTATATCCCAAGAGGTACATCGCAACAAACGTTGAGATCAACGATGCCGGGATTGAAATCAATACAATGAAGGCATTTCTTAGACTGTGCAAGAAAAGGAGCATGACGGCAGCAACAAGCAAAACCGCAAGTTCCAAATCGTGGATTACCGCGTTTACTGAATCAATCGTAGGAATGGAGGTATCTGTCGCTACGGTGAAGGTGATTCCTTCCTTCTTGTATTTCTTCTCAATTTCTTTGAAGCGATCTTTCGTGGCTTTTGCCATGTCAACCGCATTCGCATCACTTTGCTTTTTAATGCGTAAACCAACACCATTGACACCATTCAGACGGCTGATTGTGATTTGATCTTTTGACGCATCCGTTACACTGGCAACATCACTCAAACGGATGTTGGATGTTCCATTACTCGCTAAAATCAAATTCTTAAGGTCCTCCACTTTTTGGAATTTCCCTGAAAAACGAACCGTCATTTGCTCCGATTCATCTTTCACCTTTCCTGTTGGAAATTCAGCATTTGCCGCACGAATTGCTTGATTGATTGCGCCCAATGACAATCCGTACAAGCGCATCTTTTCCGTATCTACATTCACACGGAATTCGCGCTTTTCGCCACCAATGACTTGTACATCACCAACCCCTTTGATTTGTTTAATCTGCGGGATGATTTGATCGTCCATCAATTCCATAAAGGCCCGATCGTCTAAGTTTTTACTGACAGCACTTACTTGAAGTACTGGTGATGCATTTGGTTCAATCTTCGAGAGAACGGGAGTTAACGCACCCTCCGGAAGGTTGTTTCGAATGTTGTTGACCTTCCGCTGGGCATCTTCAAGTACTTTGTCGATGTCCGCCGAGGCCTTGAATTCTAGCAAAAGAATGGATGCATTGTCCAACGAGAAGGCGGTAACCTCAGAGATGTTTTCCAATCCGCTCAAGGCATCCTCAAGGGGTTTGGATACTTGACTTTCAACGGTCGCCGGTGATGCACCAGGATAGGTTGTTGTCACTGTGATAATGGGAGGAGAGAAGTCGGGCAATAACTCGACACTCAACTGATTGTAGCACAATAATCCACCTCCAACTAGGATCGTGAAGATCACGATAATGAAGGACGGACGTTTAATTGATAATTCCGTAAGCGTCATGTCGGTCCTATTTTGAAGTTTTTACGTTTGATTTATTCTGCAAGTTGACTTGACCCTTTATCACGATACGATCTGATTTAGAGATGCCACTGATGACTTCAATAAATTGACCGTCTGAAGTTCCTGCGTTGAATGAAGTAAGGATCGCTTTTCCATTGCGAATGACATAGACTTGAGGATTTTTTGATGAACCTACAAGTGCTTTGCGTGGAATAGCAAGGGCTCTTACGCTGGATGTGTTTTCAAGATTTACAGAACCATACATACCTGCAAGTAACTCACGGCTTGCATTTTTTACGGTGATTTGAATCTTGAAGTTGTGTGTTTTGTCTGCCTGAACACCAATGTTCACGACTTTACCGTCAAATGATCGACCACCATAGATGTCTGCACGAACAGTAACTGTTTGTCCCATTTTGAATTTCAAGATATCGCGTTCTGGAACACTTACGGTCAATTTCAACGAGGAAATGTCAGTGATCTCAAACAAAGGTGATCCACCTCCAATCACAGAACCAAGATCGACCATTTTCTTCGTGATGACGCCCGCAAATGGTGCACTGATGTTCGTGCTACGCAATTGTTTCTGAAGTTGTTTTTTCTGTACTTCGGCAGAACGCAATCCAAGACGCGTTTTTTCAACCTGCATTTCAGGTACAGCGTTGTCTTTGGAAAGATTGCTGTAACGCTTGTTGTCGTTTTCTTGACCTTCCAAAGAAATTTCAGCGTTTTCCAACTGCAGCTGAAGCATTTCGTCGTCTACTTTTGCTAGGATTTGTCCTTGAGACACAGCGTCACCTTCTTCTACAGATAGGCGAACGATTTTTCCTTGTGCATCCGAACCAATGGTATTTTGACGGATCGGTTCGAAAATCCCCAAATAGGTAAAGGCACTTTCGAAGGTATGCATTTGAGGTGCTGCTTCATCAACGAGCACAGCCGCTTCAGTGTCGTGAATGTAAATTTTCTTTTCTGCTGCCGCTTTGTTGGATAACAGTTTCATGATGGTTAATCCGATAAGAAGGACTGCTACGATGGCGATGGTTATGATTCTTTTATTCATGGTGATGTAGTTGCTATTCTTGTTATTATTTTATGCTTCCGATTGATTTGAGGTAGTCAAGTTCTGCTTGACGCAATTGAATGTAAGATGCCACGACGGTGGTTTGTGCTTGTTGAAGGGCATTGTCAGCTATGATGAGGTCATTTGAGCTGGCTACACCTTGTTCAAATTTGGCAGCTGTTTGTCCGTAAATGTTTTCCGCCAATTTCAACTGCTCTTGTGCAATTTTCAAAGAGTTCGATTGAATGTCAATTTGCTTCAAGGCATTGGATGAACGCAATTCCAACTGCTGCTGTGTAAGCTCTAGTTGATTGTTCAACTTTTCGGCATTGAATTTATTGGCTGTTTGTTTGTGCACCTTTTCAAGCCCGTCAAACAGTTTCCAATCCAAACGCAAGCCTAAAAATGCACCCTCAATCCCCACGCGATAGTTGTCCTGTGGCTTCATGTTGATGCTGTAATTGTAGGTTCCGTAGAAGGAAAGGTTTGGAAGATAGGCCATATTGTTTCCTTTGCGTTCCTCGGTATTCATCATTTGCTGTGTTTTGATGAGATCGAGTTCTGGATAACTTGCTTCTTTCAGGTCAATTAATATGGATTTTTCTACAAGTGCATCCGCTGCGAGTGCAATTGGTGCATCGGCATTCATTCCGATCAAGATGCGCAACAAGCCCTCAAGTTGAGATTTGGTTGCTTTCAATGTTTGCTCGGTGTTTTGAAGACTCAAACGGTTGATGGTCAATTTGTCAACATCCGTTTGAAGCATCATTTGTTGAGCAACCATGGCTTGCATGTTGCGGATCAACTTGTCCATATTGGTGATGTTTCCACCCACAAATGTGAGTTGGCGATTCACCGCTTGAAGGTTGAAGTAGGTGCTCGCGATTTGGTGACGCACTTCTTGCTCTGTCAAACGCAACTGAATGTCAACGATTTGATTGTTCACACGAAGGGCCGCCAAGCCATAATTCAACTGTGTGTTGAATAAAATTTGTGTCAATTGAATATTGTTACTCAATACAAAAGGCACCCCAAATTGCACCGTTGCGAATGTTCCCGGAGGTCCACCAAAGAATGCTGCAGGTACTACCTGTCCCGGGATAATCGCATTGTACTTGTAATCTCCAGCAAATGTGACTTGTGGCAAGCGCGCAGCTAGATAAGCATCGCGATTTTTGTCTGTAATGGCGATGTCCAAACGTGCGTTGCGCAAGGTAAGATTGGCGGTATCTGCCATGCGCAGGCAGGTTTCCAGGTCCAGTGTTTGAGCACTCACTGGTAGTGCTGAAATCAATGCGATTCCGGCAATGAGTCGTTTCATTTTTTTGTGATTTGAGACGTTGTATCGCTTTTCGGAAATAAATACCCGATCAGCATTTCTGTGACTATTTGTTTGTGTTCAACAAGTTGTTTTTGGTATTGTTCGGCACTGAGACCATGGACTTGCTGGAGCACAGCAGAACCCATGAACGGGAATTGGCAGTTGGACATCATCAGTAAGGTAATGCTCGTAATGTCAATTTTACGCATTCTACCTGCTGCTTGTTCAACAAGACATTCTTTGAAAATTCCCGTGTGCTCGATGCATTTGAATACCGATGTGTTATCGATGTGCACCCCATCTTTTCTTCCCATTTCATTGATGATGAAACTCGGAATTTCTGGGTATTTGGCCAAAAACTCATATTCTCGGTCGAGGTAGTTCTTCAGTTTATCTTCGAGTGGCAAGGTGGTGTTGAATACCTCCATCATCGATAGCAAGAAGTCACCCATTGCCGCTTCAAAGATGATTTTGAAGAGGGCGCTTTTAGAACGAAAATAGTAATTCACCAAGGCCACATTCATTCCCGCAGCCTTTGAGATTTCTCGCGAAGTACAGCCCGAAAAACCTTTGGCAATGAAAACTTGTTTCGCCGCCTCCTTGATTTTATCCTCCGTGGTAGAATCTGCTTTCACCCTTTTTTCAATTTGGGTTCAAAGTTAAGCAGCAATTTTAAACAAGCGTTTAAAACAAGGTGTTAAATTTTTTTAAAATGTTTTTAGATAGAGACAAAAGACTTCAGGATATTAAGATATCAAGATTTTAAGACTTGGGACAAAAGACAATGAACTTAATGATATGATGACATCAAGATATCGAGACAAATGAACAAAGACATAGACAAAAGATTAAATTTCGAATTACTGAAGGCATCAACTTGGATGTTAAGATATTAAGACTTCAAAATATCTGGACAAAAGGCTGTTAGACAATTGAACTATCAATTCTTCGAATTGCCGTAGGCATCAAATTTCAAATTGCTGTAGGCATCAAATATTTAATTTTTCAACTCGTAACTCGTAATTCGTCACTCTTAACTAAATCATTAAACCGCAACGTTGTGCTCGCGCAGCGCATCATTCAAGGAAGTCTTAAGATCTGTGGATTCCTTCCGTTTGCCAATGATCAAGGCGCAAGGCACTTGAAAATCACCTGCAGGAAAAGTTTTTGTGTAGCTGCCCGGGATCACAACACTGCGTTCAGGGACAAACCCGCGGTGTTCGATTGGTTCAGGACCACTTACATCGATGATTTTTGTTGATTTTGTCAAGACAACATTGGCACCAAGAACAGCTTGTTTTCCGACGTGCACACCCTCCACCACGATACAGCGCGAACCAATGAACGCATCATCTTCGATAATCACTGGTGAGGCTTGTA
>JBDKGB010000085.1:0-9160 GCA_039798485.1 Bacteroidota bacterium | reverse complement strand
ACAAATGTTGCATTGTTTTCTGCGGCGATGGAACTGCATTTTGCAATAATAAATTGCATCGGGGTGTCCCATTGGGTAACCACATATGCGGTAGTGTAATTTACAACGTACATTCCAAAGTAATTGGGCGCTCCCCCACCGACTAAGGTCCAAGTAACCCCATAATCCTCTGTTCTTAAAACATCGATCGCCGTATTACCACAATAGGTTACTAAAAATCCAATGGAGTCATTCACAAACACTAAATCTTTGCATATTTTGCCGTTGCCCATGGTACCGCTTTCACCGAAAACTGCAACCCCATTTCTGAAAATAGTATAACCCAAAATTGATCCTGAACCTCCGCCTCCGCCAGTGAAATTTGAATAGGTATATAGATTGGAAGATTGCTGTGGACAAGTAGGGTGATCAAATCCTACAAACTGAATTTGAGCACCAGCGGGCATTGCAAATTGCAGGAGAAGAATAAAAAATATAAGTCGTATGTAAGTCATAAATCTATCGTATCCTTCTAAAGATATCAATTTTTACCGAGGATTAATCTTTTTTCTTGTCGCAACATCTGCGGAATAGTTAATTTTTATGAATCTCATTCATCGCTTTATGTTTAACTCAGCCTTCGCCCAAAAATTATCCGAGTTTACATAAATCACCATTACCTTTTTGTCTTTTGCCAAGCGCACATTCTTCTTAACTACCCGAACAAGTCGCTTGCTCTGGCGCCCCATGAACCCCGTCCAATACACCAAAACAGTGTAATCGTAAGTGCGTAAATCCGGGAAGGGTGCATTGTTTAACGGATTGACATGCAGCAAATGGTTGTTCAACTGCGTCATGGTATCCAGTTCAACAGACTTTGCCGCTGGAAACTGATTGAAATCGCCGAAACGGTTCCATTTCAAGTTGGGAAAACCGCCGACAGAACAATTCACGTGATAGGAAATCAAGGTTCCTGAAGCATCAAAATACAGCACTTGTAGCGGTTGCAGTAAATTCTTCTGATCTTGTTTAAACCGCGTTGTGTCCAATTGTTCGACGATACTGTAATAACTGCTGTCCATTTCGTAGCTATCACTTCGTGGAATTCCATATTGTTCGCCAAGAGCAAGAATCTCTTCAGGCCCTCGGGATTTGGGTTCCCTCATGCCCATAATCCCCAAGACCATAGCATTACACCCAAATAGTAAGGGCAGAAACACACAGCATAAAGTGAAATGAAACAAGCGCTTCATGCCCAATCAATTCAAGCGGTTCTGCTTATTTAAATCGATCCCCGAATAATACCCTGTGTCTTTGTTGGTGAGAAATTTTGTCAACGTGGTAATCTGACCTGTATGGTAGGAAAAATGTTCAATGACATGCACGATAACGGAAAAACCAGTTACCTCGAAGCCTTGAACGATATGAATCTCAGTGATTTGTTTCGGATCCAATTCTTCCAGAGTTTGTCGCAAGTTGCTGCGCATATTCTCTAACAGAAACACCAATTCTGCTTTTTTGATTTTGGTTTGGGCCACAAACTCTTGGTCACGGTCGCGGTTATCAGGACGTCCACCCAAACCAGATAAAATCCATTGTCGCGCATTTCCACAAAGGTGTAAAATGAGATTGCCAATGGCCGGAATTCCAGGACTCGGAGATTGCCACAAGTCCTTTTCGTCGATCAATGAAATACATCTGTAAATGCGTTCATACGACTCTTCGAATACCCTTTTGTCAAATTCAGCTATCAATAAATTCCTCACTTCCATGGTCTAACGCAGTATTTTCTCAGCTAAAGTTAAAAAAATGTTTTGAGTGACTTTGAAACGAAGAGAAATTCTCTATCTTTGCCCCCACGAAACGGAGGTTGTAGCTCAGTAGGTTAGAGCGTCGGATTGTGGTTCCGAAGGTCGTGGGTTCGAGACCCATCTTCCTCCCAAAGAAAAGGAGATCGCCTGCGGTTTCCTTTTTTTATTGATAATACGGGCAATTTGCCCCAACCGAAATACACATGAAGTACCAGGAAGCCATAGAAAAGCGCCGCACGTTTGGGATCATCGCTCACCCCGATGCTGGAAAAACAACGCTTACAGAAAAATTATTGCTCTTTGGAGGTGCCATTCAAACAGCAGGCGCGGTAAAAAACAATAAGATCAAGAAGACTGCTACTTCCGATTTCATGGAAATTGAAAAACAACGTGGAATCTCCGTAGCTACTTCCGTGATGGCTTTCGAATACGGTGGCAAGCAAGTGAACATTTTGGATACTCCCGGTCACAAGGATTTTGCGGAAGATACCTACCGTACCTTGACAGCTGTCGATAGCGTTATTCTCGTTATTGACTGTGCAAATGGTGTGGAATCACAAACGGAAAAACTCATGGAAGTTTGCCGCATGCGCAACACGCCTGTGATCATCTTCGTGAACAAAATGGACCGCGAAGGGAAAGATGCCTTCAGCCTGCTCGATGAGTTGGAGGAAAAATTGGACATCAAGGTGCGTCCACTCACCTGGCCTATCGGTATGGGAGATCGTTTCAAAGGTGTCTACAACATCTACAACAAAAACTTGAACTTATTCTCGGCCAGCAAGACAAAAAAAGCAGACGACGTGGTATCCATCTCTGAGCTCTCTGATCCACTGATCGATGAATTGGTGGGTGAACAATTTGCGGGAGAACTGCGCGAAGAATTGGACATCATAGATGGTGTTTACGATGCATTTGACCGCGAGAAATACCTCTCAGGGGAAGTTGCTCCTGTATTTTTTGGTTCAGCCGTGAACAACTTTGGTGTACAAGAGTTACTTGATACCTTCATTGCCATCTCGCCTTCACCTATTGGGCGTGAATCAGATCTGCGTTTCATCAACCCCAACGATGCAAAATTCTCAGGTTTCGTGTTTAAAATTCACGCGAACCTTGACCCGAAACACCGCGACCGCATTGCCTTTCTCCGCATAGTTTCAGGGCGTTTTGAACGCAATAAATTCTACCATCACGTGCGTTTGGACAAGAACTTCAAGTTCCCGAATCCAACGTCATTTATGGCGCAAGACAAAAGCGTCATTGACGAGGCTTTTCCAGGCGACGTGATTGGCTTGTACGATACCGGAAACTTCAAAATTGGGGATACCTTAACTGAAGGAGAAAACATGTTCTACAAAGGGATTCCATCGTTTTCACCTGAAATTTTTATGGAACTCGAAAACTTGGATCCATTGAAATCGAAACAGCTCGACAAAGGAATTCATCAGTTAACAGACGAAGGCGTCGCACAGATGTTCATCATGCAGCCTGGTAACCGCAAGATTGTCGGTACCGTCGGACAACTTCAGTTCGAAGTCATCAACTACCGCTTGATACATGAATACGGCGCAAATTGTCGTTTCGCACCAAAGAATTACTTTAAAGCATGTTGGATTACCACCGATAATGCTGAGCAACTTGAGTCCTTTAAACGGGCAAAAGGAAACTATTTAGCCAAAGATAAGGACGACAATTTGGTGTTCTTGGCGGAGACGCAATTCTTGTTGAACATGGCCGAGCAGGATTATCCCGAGTTGACCTTTCACAAGACCTCCGAATTTAAATTGGACAAGAAATAAAATCAAAAATGCTCCAGTAGGAATTTGGGAGATGATCAGTCAATCAAGGCTAAAAAATCAGGAAACTCTTCCAAAGCATGTATCTCTCCTTTTTCACGATTGAGGTAAAGTATTCGGTGTTGCTTGCCGTTGGTGATCAGCAAATGATTTGTTCCTAAACTAAAGTTATATTGTGCAATTTGATGCACAACGTTTTCGCCGAGGATAATCTCAGGAGCCTTACATTCCATCAAAAAAATTGGATTTCCAGATCGGTTGAAGACCACAACATCGCACCTACGCGCTAAACCATTTATCGTTAACGAGAGCTCACTGGAAATCAATCCAAGGGGAACATTGAGATGGTCAATCAAGAAATGGATCAAATGCTGACGTACCCATTCTTCTGGTGTGAGCACAAGTTGTTTTTTGCGCACAATACAAAACACACGAATGGTATTTCCAGCGCGTGTTAGACGCAAATTTGCCGGTGGAAAGTCAAGTGGTTCGAACATTTTCTTTTAATAACGATAAGCGTGAATCGAGCACCGTTCCTAAAATTAATCCTAAAATCGAGGCAACAATCCCAATAAATAAACCGACGACTTCTTGGTTCGCAATCAAGCAAATAATCCATGCAACCAATCCAAAAATCATTGAAGAAATGCACCCAGTTGGTTTCACCCAAGGGATAAAAAGTGCTGCAGTAAATGGAATAAAAACGGAAACAAGTGTAAAACTTGAAGCTATACCCGCAAGTTCAAAAATACTGTTCCCAAGAAAGGATATCAGTACTCCGACTATGGCAATTAGCACAACACTAATCCGCATAACCCGCAATAAATTTATGGATTCAAAGCGTGGTTTAATGATGTTTTCAGCGAGAATCGTGGCTGGTGCTAAGATGGCTCCTGATGCCGTACTCAAAAGCGCAGACATAAGTGCCCCAAAGAACATGATTTGCACCCAAACAGGCGTTTTGTCCATGATAAATGCAGCAATAAAATTCCCCTTGTGATCCGCGTATAGAGCTGGGTCGAGTTGCATGCCAATCAATGCAATCAACAAGGGCAACATGCCGAGGACTAAATACAAGATACCAGATGTAATCGAAGCCCCCATGGCAACGCGTTCATTGCGCGATGCTATGACACGCTGAAATACATCCTGCGAAGCCACTGAACCAAGCCCGACTGACATCCATGCAGCGAGCCATTGCCACCATGTAATTTTCTCGGCGTTAAATATGCGAAAGAAGTCCGGGTTCTTTTGATGGAACTCTCCAATCAGATAGGCTTGATCGCTAAACACAAAAAACAAAACGATTAAACCCAAAACGATGACCACCATTTGAATGGTATCGGTTAATGAAACGGCCCACATTCCACCCATCGCGGTGTATGCAATCACCAAAATAGCACCGATGAGAATTCCAAGTTCCATGGAACATCCAAAGAATAGCTGAAAGATGAGGCCCAAGGCAACGAATTGCGCAGCAATCCATGAAAAAAAGCTCGGTACACTTAGTATTGCACTAATGAATTCGGCTTTTGTGCCATATTTCATGAGAAAAACATCCGAAAAAGTAAGCGCATTCGTTCGGTACATCCGTTTGGCATAAACCGCCCCTACAAGAATGAGACAAAGTCCTGCACCTAGAGGTTCTTCAATGACACCAATTAACCCATTTTCTAAAAACTCTTCAGAGGCACCCAAAATTGTTTCACTACCGAACCATGTTGCGAGCATAGCCGAGGACGACATAAAAAAGGACAATTTTCGACCGGCTACGGCAAAATCAGTCGCATTTTCAACTCTTCGTGACGCGAGGTATCCAATAAAAAGTGTAAAACACAGATAAATGACAACTGCAGTAATGAGCATACTACATTCCGATAATCAAGAGTTCAATGTCCTTGTAATTCAAATGAAAGACCTTACCAAGAATTTCACTGGTCAAGGTTCCTTTATAGATGTAAACCCCACGTCTGAATCCTTGATCGCGCTTGATTAAATCACGGCAACCTCCACTATCCCCCATTTCCAACAAGATGGGTGCGAAGATATTTGACAACGCGAACGATGCCGTTCTAGATACACGAGATGCAATGTTCGGCACGCAGTAGTGTATGACTCCATGAGCTTCAAAAGTAGGTTCATTGTGATTCGTCACTCGCGACGTTTCAAAGCAACCTCCCTGGTCAATACTTACGTCCACTACGACAGATCCTTGTTTCATTTCTTGAATCATCTCTTCGCTCACCACACAAGGTGTTCTGCCTAAAGGAGCTCGTAAAGCTCCAATGACCACGTCCGCACGTTTCAATGATTTTGCCAGTACTTTCGGTGTCAGTACACACGTGTAAAGTCGCGTTCCTATGTCATTTTGCATGCGTCGAAGTCTGGAAAGTGAATTGTCAAAGACCTTCACAGAAGCACCCAATCCAAGTGCTGCGCGTGTCGCATATTCTCCTACTGTTCCTGCACCGATGACCACCACTTCGGTTGGTGTAACTCCTGCAATTCCTCCGAGCATCATTCCTTTTCCTGACGAAAAAGAAGAGAGCAATTCACCAGCGACCAAAATGGAAGTTGTACCGGCGATTTCACCCATTGTGCGTACCACAGGTAAAAGTCCTTCTTCGTCGCGGATGTAATCCCAAGCAATGGCTGTGATTTTTTTATGGATTAATTTCTGAAGCAATTCTTTTGGCTGAACAGACAACTGCAGCGCAGAGATTAAGGTTTGTCCACCAGGCATTAAATCCACCTCCTCTTCGGTGGGTGGAGCTACTTTAAGAATGATGTCACACTGAAAAATATCCTTCGGACTAAAACAAATTTCTGCCCCCACCTCACTGTAATCGCGGTCGGAAATATTTGACCCTTCTCCGCATTTGCTTTCAACCCGAACACGATGCCCATTGGCAATCAACAAAGCGACACCTTCTGGAACCAAAGGAACTCGTCGTTCTTGAAAGGAAGTTTCTTTTGGAATACCGATAAATAAGCTTCCTTTCTTGCGAGAAATCTCCAACATTTCTTCTTGTGGCAAAAGCGCACCTTGCTGCATTAGCTTTTTCAGCAATTCAGGATCAGTCGTCATAGTTCAGTAGTTATTAATCGTGTGTTGTCCTCTAAGCTACGAATATTCACCCATACCGTGTTCTCAGGAAGTAAATTATCGACTTTTTCAGGCCATTCAATGAAACAGTAGCCCCCGCTGTAAAACATTTCCTCAACACCAATGTCCAGTGCTTCTGTTTCGTTCTTGAGGCGATAGACATCAAAATGGAAAACCTTGCCATACAAGGGACTATCGTATACATTTACCAAAGAATACGTTGGAGAACCTTCAATCTCGGTAATCCCCATAGCGGCCAATAATGCACAAATAAAGGTCGTTTTTCCTGCACCCATTTCTCCTTGAAAAGCAAATACTTTTCGGTTGTCAAAATGTTTCAGAAAACCTTGTGCAACAGCAGGCAGGTCAAGAATTGTATCAACTTTGAATTCCATTTGAACGCAAAAAAACATACTTTTTCCCTGCGTTCAACACGGCGATTTAGCGAAGTGTTAACAA
The DNA here is from genome assembly GCA_039798485.1 of Bacteroidota bacterium. Classification (GTDB taxonomy): domain Bacteria; phylum Bacteroidota; class Bacteroidia; order Flavobacteriales_D; family Crocinitomicaceae; genus M0103. The sequence goes on along the minus strand of JBDKGB010000085.1, from coordinate 2,009 downwards.
TGATTTTTTAACTATTCAAAAATCAACGTTTTCCGAGGACAATAAATGGTATCAAAATCTCTTCTAGCGAGATTCCACCATGTTGAAATGTGTTCCCGTAATAATTCACGAAATGGTTGTAATTGTTGGGATAGACAAAGAAATCATTTTCTCGAACAAAGACATATTCTGCCGACATTTTCATTTTTGGCAAAAATGCCTCTTGTGGATTGGAAATGCGAAACACTTCCTTGGCATTGTACGACATATTTCTTCCAGCCTTATAGCGCAAATTTGAATTCAAATTGCGCTCACCAACAATTTTGACAGGATTGGTCACTTTAACTGTTCCGTGATCGGTCGTAATGATGAGACGTGCGCCGATGTCTGCGATTTTCTTAACGATGTCATGCAATGGCGAATGTTCAAACCAAGAAACCGTCAATGAACGGTAGGCTGCTTCATCATCCGCCAATTCCTTGATCATTTCCATCTCTGTTCGCGCATGCGACAGCATGTCTACAAAGTTGTACACGATGAAGTTGGCGTCATTTTCCTTCAACTGACTAAAATTATCTGCCAAACGTTTTCCTGCATCCAGGTTGGTGATCTTGTTGTACGACCATTTCACATTTTTACCAAGGCGTTTCAGGTTGGCATCCAAAAATTCTTTTTCGTGCATGTTTTTCCCACCTTCATCGTCCTCACTTTTCCACAACGTCGGAAAGCGTTTTTCAATTTCCGAAGGCATCAAGCCAGCAAAAAATGCATTTCGTGCGTAGTGTGTTGCCGTCGGTAAAATGGAATATACAATCTTCTCACTTTCGGTGGTAAAGTACTTTGAAAAAATTGGTTCAAGGACTTTCCATTGATCAAAACGAAGGTTGTCGATGACCAAAACGAAGGTTTTTTCCTTACCGATGAACGGCGCGATGCGGTCCTTCATGAGTGTGTGTATCAACTGTGGCGCATCCTCATCACCGCCAAGCCAGTCGATGTAATTGTCCTGAATAAATCGGGCAAAAAGTTGATTGGCCTCTTTTTTCTGCATTTCGAGGATTTCCTTCATGCCTTTGTCCTCAATTTTTTCGAGTTCCAATTCCCAAAAAACAAGTTTAGCGTACAACTCAGCCCACTCCTCTGCGTCCATTCGGCCATTCAACTGCATACCCAACTGTCTAAACTCCTGCTGGTAATTGAAATTTGTTCGCTGAGACACCAACTTTCCTTGGTCCAGATTTTTTTTAATGCTCAATAAAATTTGGTTTGGGTTGACCGGTTTGATGAGGTAATCAGCGATTTTACTACCGATGGCCTCCTCCATGATGTGTTCCTCTTCACTTTTGGTGATCATGACAACAGGAACAAAAGGTTTCGCCTCTTTGATCCGTGCGAGTGCCTCCAAACCAGATATTCCCGGCATGTTTTCATCCAAAAAAATAATATCATATGGATTGTCATTGCTTTTTTCAACGGCATCAGCGCCATTGTTCACAGCATCGACTTGGTATCCCTTCCCCTCAAGAAAAAGAATATGAGGCTTTAGCAACTCAATCTCATCATCCGCCCAAAGTATTTTCCCTTGCATTGCCTTATATTTTTTAGTTTTGATACAATCTTTAAAATTATCGATTTGCGACCGAATCTGAACAGATCCAACAAAAAGAAAATCTTTAACGACCCAGTGTATGGTTTTATTTCCATTCCGGATGAGTTTATTTTCGACATCATAGAACATCCCTACCTTCAGCGCCTTCGACGGATCATGCAATTGGGCATGAGTCATCTTGTATATCCGGGTGCGTTGCACACGCGTTTTCACCATGTCCTTGGTGCTATGCACTTGATGACACTTGCGATAGCTACTATACGTCGCAAGGGACACGGTATAACACCGGAAGAAGAACGCGGTGTGCTCATCGCCATCTTGTTGCACGATATCGGCCACGGACCATTTAGTCATGCATTGGAATACGACATCGTAAATGGTGTAAGCCACGAGGAAATCTCAGGGTATTTCATCCAACGTT
>JBDKGB010000084.1:0-7878 GCA_039798485.1 Bacteroidota bacterium | reverse complement strand
CTTAAATACAGACTCGTTTGCGCCTAGCGTTACGGTATATTCGTACTTCCCACCCTTAGGAAAGGTTATTTGATACACTGATTTTTCATTGGATGTCACCGATGCCACCATTTGACCACTCAACACATCGCGCACTTCAATCTTTACTTTTTTAATCTGTGGATCAATCTCGGAGATGAAATCCCCTTTGATGGCGACCAATTGAATTGGCACACGTTCAACGCGAACCTTATAGACTTGCAATGTTCCATCTTGGCTTTGACGTGCTGATGCGAACCAAGCGTTGCGATTGTCAGCATCTACGACATACAACAAATCATCGTCTGGCGAAGAAATGGCAAAATCGAGGTTTTCTGCTGAACCGAATTTCCCAGTTGCTAAATCCAATTTGCAGCGAAACACATCGTATCCTCCCATGGAGTTGTGCCCTTTTGACGAAAAATAAAGGTATTTCCCATCCGGGTGCATGTAGGGAAAGTCTTCATCGAAGGCGGTATTCACATCACCTTCAGCCAACTGTGCTTCTCCCCATGTTCCATCCGTGTTTTTGCGACGGAAATAGATATCCTTGCCACGATTGTCATTTTCACCATAACTGGAATAATAGATCACCGAAGCATCTTGTGGGTAATAAATAAGTGGTGTATGGCCGTACTTTTTATCAATTTTGGACTGAAAATCTGCAGTAACCAAAAAATTCCCTCCCAAGTCACTCAAGTCATAGACTCGGAAAAATTTGTCAATGGCGATTTCCTTTTTTTCTTGAACGATAATGTCGGTTAAGGTAGTCAGCAACTGTTTTCCATTTCGGCACATATCAATTTCGCGTTCTGCATCCATTGACTTGGACGGCTTACTGCGCACACTGATAAACTTCTCGTATTGTTTGATGGCCTCACTGAACTGGTAATTCAGATGCAGGGCTTTACCAAGATAATAATAGGTCTCTGGAACGGCAGCCGGATTTGTCGCTGCATAATTGAGGTGCTTTATCGCATCCTTTTTATTGTCTGAGTTGTACAACAAACATGCACCATAGCGGTAATTGTAATCAAAATCTCTCGGTTTCAATGACAATAAGCGCAGGTACAAAGGAGTCGCTTCGAGAAAATTTTCGTTCTCAAAAAAGGCATCAGCCTTCGTCTTCATTTCCGCTTCTGTTTGACTAAACGCCGATACAGAAAGCAAAAGCAGACTGGCGATAAATAGGATATGTCGATAAAACAACAATGCTCTTCGTGCTACGTGCCGATTTAATTTTGGTTGAGAATACGATTATTTCTTAAAAAGGTTCATTCGGTTCTCCTCACCGCGCATCAAGCGACCAATGTTTTTGCGGTGTGCAAAAATTACGAGTACAGACAATAGAATGCTAAATGAGGTCATCCAAAGCGATTCATTCTTCAAAACAAAATGCACGACGATTGGAAAAACAAAGGCTGCTGCCATTGCCCCCAAGGAAACATATTTGGAAGCGATGAATACACATAGAAAAATCGCCAAACAAATGAATGCAGCCAGAGGCTGAAGTCCAATGATCACACCTAAGCTCGTTGCTACTCCTTTTCCGCCTCGAAACCCTGCAAAAACCGGAAAGACATGTCCCACAACAGCTAGTATAGATGCTGCAATCTGAACATTCCCGATTAGAATAAGCTGTTCAGCATTGGGTCCACTATCGGGAAGTGTAATCATTGCCGGCAACGCAAAATACGGAAGTGATGAGGCCAAAGCACCTTTCAGGATATCAATCAACAGCACAATGATCCCAGGTTTCTTGCCTAGAACTCGAAAGGTGTTTGTAGCACCTGCATTCTTGCTTCCGTGTTCTCGAACATCGATGCCGTAGTATGCTTTTCCAATCCAAACAGCTGTGGGTATAGATCCTAAAAGATAAGCGATTAGGCCAAAAATAAAATAGTCTTGAACGTTCATTACTTCTCAAATAAACGAAGGAACTTACTCAGGTAAATGCTCTGTGTGGTTGCTTCGTAGTAAAAGTTCTTTGTTTTGCGTTTCTCCTCTTTGATGGCAACAATCGCATTCGATAAATCTTGGTCATCGGTAATGATTTTCATTACGCCATCCTTCTTGGTCATTTGGTAATCAAAATAATACTGCAATCCTGCAGGTGTTGTAAACATTAGCCCAAAGCGATCGCCACCTGCCTCATTGTATACTTGTTGGAAGAAAGCTTTCATCGGGAGTATTTTCATCAATGGCTTATCAAAAATGCTAACAATCACCGCACTTGACCCTGAAGAAATCAAACCTTTTTCTTCCGAAGTTGGGAGGTCATAGGATTCTAATTTCAATCCTGTAATCACCATGGCCGTTTCCAATTCAACAGGTACCTTTTTGAACTCACCTGAAATCGTATAATCCGATTTTATTTTATCCGCTGTCTTCTGATCAGACCATTGAAGGATTGCCTCTGAAAGCGTAATTTGATTAAAATTTATCGGCTTCAAATTCTCAACGGTTGACAAGCGAGTCGCCAAATCTTTCATGATTCCCTTATCCATCGCCATTGAAATACGTGCGGTTAGGTTGAGCGATGTACTTCCTGATGTTTGGTCATATTTAGCAACACCAACGGCATCTAGCGCCAAGTCGCCATAGTCCATCCCTAGGTTGACGACCCCTTCACCATTCAATGAACAGCTTTCAGTATGCAGTGAAATAAAATTCCCCTTTTCTGCACGGTTTAATAATTTTTCTTTTGACGCAATTTGGAATTCTTTTGCCGAAGGATTGTATTGTAGATATCCACTCGCTGTCATCACAATTGGATCATTGGGATCAACAAGTTTTGACAGGAACGTTGGATAGATGGCTATACTGTCGACCATAGCTGAATTGCGCCATACTATACCGGCAGTAATGGCCTGTCCATCGAGATTCTTCATTTTTTCAGACACTGGGATCTGAATATTCTTTGGATCAAGTTGAGAAGAGAACGACAACCAGCCGCGTTCAAAATTCTCACACGTATGGTTGATGCGCGTAGCACCTTCAAAAGCGATGAGTGCATTGGACGCGTTCACGCCAACTTTCCCGTAATAATCGAACTCTTTGCTCAACTTAAATTCATCCTTTTGGTCGATCACTCCAGAAGCAATCGTCTGATATGAGGTATCAAGCGAAATGCGTTTCATGGTGATGTACGTCAACACGCTATCCTTGTCGTAATAAGGATATTGACCTGTCCCTTCGTAAGCACGACGCCCCGTCACCTCTACATTGACGTTTACGAATTTGTGGTATTTGGTAATGTAGTTGGCTACGATACGAGCATTGGTGAACGCGTCCATCTTCGCATTTTTTCGAATGGTGACCTTCATGCTGTCTGTAAAGATGCGCGCATCTGCTATTTCCAGATACGGCACTTTGTCGCAGAAAAGTGTTTTTTGCTTCAAGTCATATTTGGCTTGTGGCGCGCGAAATTGCAGTGAGTCTTGTTTGGGATGTGTGGAGAAAAAATTAGGTTGCGCAAGGTCCAAACCTGCATCGATGGACACATCCGACTCTGCTCCTTTTTCCAATTGCATTTCATCTTTGTCCATAAACCATTGGAACTTATCCATCCGGCATTGGTACTGGTTGATTGGGAATTTGATGAGCGACGTGCCTCTATTCGAGACAAAATCACCTTGTCGCTTTTTAAATGAAATGTCGGCGCGTACATTTTCAGCTGCAAAAGCTAGAGCATTTTCTCCAGGCTCGGCATAGGTATTTTTTAAGTTAAACCCTGCTGTATCGGCCTTAATGTCCCAACGGTAAAACCTGTAGTTGTCTGAAACAGTCGTTGCCTTGTTGAAGGTCATTAGTCCATTGCCTCGAATACCATTTTGGGTAACGATGGCGGTACCCCGAAGTTTTGCTTCAGCTTTAAAGAAGGATAGCTCCGCTTTCGGTGTTGAGGAAGCGCGCAACACATTTTGTTTCGGTTGGTACGAAATATAAGCCTCTGGGGATTCAACATCTGGGAACTCAATGCCGGAATCTATGGGTTTATTCGTGAACTTCGCATAGCCAATGGTAGAATCTGGCAAAAAGCTCCAAAGGGCTGTTGCTTCTGACGTTGAATGGACAAAATTGATGACACCAGCGCCTTGAAGTCCATTGTTTGACAGTAAAATCTTATTGTCGTATTTGGCCTTTGTGCCATAGAACACATACCCTCCTTCTGGCGTTCGTGTAGAAAATCCAAAGGAGAAGTCAGGCATAATCTTCAAGTCTTCACTAATGTTTGGAAAAATCCCTGCTGATGTCAACTCCCCTTTGAAGCGCAATGCTTTCTCAGAAAAATCATCGAGACTATCCAACTCAAAGGGAGCAATGGTATAGAAGAATCGAGAGCTATCATAGGCTCCACGGTAAATTACTTTTGAGTTGTAGTACACATATGAAGGTTTGAATACCTTTAGTTTTGGAAAATCTGTGATGGCTTTGTTTTTCCCCGAGCGGTTGCTTGGATCATCGATGGTAATTTCACCTTGAATCCCTTTGATGGAGCTTAGCATTGGTATGGGGCGATTCGCATCTTCAACTTTCACACTTTTCACACGAAACAGGGATGCATCCGTTTTCAATACGTTCACCTTATTGTCGCGGTAATTGTAATTCGCAGACAAGGTATTGATTTCCATCTTACCGACATTTATCCATCCACTGAATTCAAAATTTCGATTTTGACGAATAATCACACGGCTTGATGTCGGGAAAACTGTCGAGTTTTGCATGTCTGACAATACAACGCGATCGACACCATCCAAATCAAGGTCAAGAGTTGCCAGATTCAACTTTCCAAAATAGGTACGCATTCTGCGTTCTTCAGTTTGCGTTTTGTATTGTTTCTGAAGCGCCTGTAAATTTGGATCTTGGCGAATTTGTTCATCCGAATATCCCTTCAATTCTTTTGGTCTGAAGTCGGCAACAAAAAGGATATTGTCAAAATCCCGTTTGCCTGCTTTGGACATGACGAAGTTGTCCGTTTTTGGATTTATCGTTACAATTTTGGCTTCCACGTCATAATTCAGGAATCCATAGGTTGCAAGATCCAAGAGTACTGGTTTTGCTTGGTCGACCATCAATCCGAGTGCTGTAGCAGCTTTCCCTTCCGTTAAAATGTACTCATCGTATTTGAAACAATACGCCGAAAGTGCAGCTAAGGGATGTGTAGACTGTAGACCTTGAATGCGGTCAAAAAGCCGTTCGTCAAAATAATTCATGGACTCAAAACGTGCAAAACGCTGTTCTTGGGAGGTGCCATAATCGAATGTAAAAAACACATCCTGCTCTCCTTGTTTCCATGAGATTTTCGCCACATAAATATCCAATCTGTGGTAACTATCGCTAAAAGGCGATTGACCTACACCATTTGTAGTGCGTGCAAGGTCCATCGTTTTTTTCTCTACATCGTAGTCAAAGCGAAGTCCAGGATGGGTAATTGAATCTCCCGTCGTTAACTTTAAAACTACCGCCGCATTGTTGATTGTAATTTTCTTCGGGTAGATGAATATCATCTGCGCATTGGCTTTCACAAAGGGAACACCATCCTTCAGCACAACAATTTTAGCGGGAATTTGAGGTGTACCAATACCCACAAAACTTGCTCCTTGCAAAGAAAATCCACCTTCGTAATCGATGTTCTCTCGAATTCCCTTGATGGCAATTTTTCTTTCGTAGGAATTGAATTGCGGATAAATGCGGTCCTCCTCGCGGTTGATGATGAACGCACGGTCTGAAATTGTGCCTAATGTTGGCTTTTGTACATACGGCGAGGTGAGCAGCACTGAATCCGCTTGAAAGGTTGACATCTTGCACGACACATCGTATTTACCAATGGTGGCAAAGGTTTCCTTACTGCTTAGCCCCACTTTTTGCCAATTGACAGTTCCTTGGCTTCCATCCCATTTCTTTAAAATTGGATCGTAAACACCACTGGTTTTGTACACGACCAAACTATCGATATAAGGCTGATCTTTGCGGGTTTTGCTATCTCGATTTTGAACGCGACAAACCAAATTTCCGTCCGTACATTTGATAAAAGGCTTGTCGGTAAACTCAAATGAATAGGTTCCTCCGGTGTAAAACCAACTAAAGTTTGAACTTTCTGCAATACGTCGCTCCGCAAAAAATCCAGCTGAAAGCTCAATGAAGTCTTCAAACTTTTTGACATTTCTATTGTCGAGCATTTTATCGACCGAACTGTGCCAAGCGTTAAAACTACCTTCGGATTGTTTGCCCGCAGACAACGAGTAAACGGAATAAACATAATTGTAAACTTCAGGATAAGGGCTCAACTTTTTAGTGATCATCAAATTACACGTCTCAACCATCCGTGAAAATGTTTTTTCAGAAAAATCTTGCGTTTCCAAAAGTGAAAGTGGAAGTGTTTTTTTGGCGAAATCTTGGTATTCCCCCTTTCCATATTCCGTGAGGATTTTTTGGAATTCTTTTACAAATTTCTCTCTATCCGCCGAAAAACTATCTTGCGCGAACGATGTGAAAATTGAGAAACAAATAACTAATACGCTGTAAAAAATTTTCATCCATTAATGTTTATTAAAAGTGAGTGCGGCCCATGTCTCACGAGACAAGGATCCTGCATGTAAGAGTCCATTTTCTTCTGCTACACGAATAAGTTCATCAACGTCCGTTTCAAAAAAACCACTTATGATCAATTGGCCTCCTGGAATCAGCATTTTTGCATAAGATGCCATGTGTGCCTTCAGCACATTCTTGTTGATGTTGGCCAAGATCAATTCAAAATTCTTTCCTTCGAGTACATCCACATCACCACAAAATGTTTCGATGTGACTGCAGCCATTTCGGGTTGCATTTTCTTGCGTGTTTTCCACTGACCAATCTTCAATATCGACAGCAACAATCTCTCTAGCGCCCTTCTTTTCTGCGATAATGGCCAATACACCTGTACCCGTTCCCATGTCCAAGACCTTATTTGGAACGAGCGGCAATTCAAGCAAGGCTTTGGACATCATCCACGTTGTTTGGTGATGACCAGTTCCAAATGACATCTTAGGTTCAATCCACACCAGCAAACCTTTCGCCTCTTTTGCATCATGAAAAGGAGCTAAAATTGTCAGTTGATCTTCCACAAAGACTGGATGAAAATCCGATTCCCAGACCGCATTCCAATTTTGCTGCGGGATGATTTTCACCTCAATTTCTGCTTGAAATTCTTTCTCCTTCGATGCAATGCTACTTCCTTTGCACGGATTGTCAACATCGACATCCTGAACTTTCGCATAGGCCAAGATCCCCTCTTCTGTTTCCACAAAACTTTCGTAGCCAAGGTCAGCCAATTCAGTCATTAGTATTTCCGACCATGGGTCGCGAGGAGTTAATTTCAATGTAAGTTCTATATAGTCCATCAGAAAGCGCGTGCGATTTTCAAAAATGATGCCGCATCCAACGATGCACCACCGATTAAACCTCCGTCCACATCAGGACAGGCAAATAATTCAGAAGCGTTTGAGGCGTTACAACTTCCACCGTATAAAATTGAAAGGGAATCCGCACTTTCGTTTCCAAAGTGGCTTGCAATCCATTTACGAATGTGCTTGTGCATCTCTTGTGCTTGCTCACTCGTAGCCGTTCGTCCGGTACCGATTGCCCAAATGGGTTCATAGGCAATTACACAACAACTCAATTCCTCAGCGCCCAAATGACCGATGGTATCCATCAGCTGGGTGCACACGAAATCAAGGTGTGTATCTGCATCTCTATGCGCTAGCGTTTCCCCGCAGCAAACAATTGGCGTCACGACATGAGCCAAGGCGGCATTTATTTTTTCTTTGAGAAATTCATTTGACTCACCAAAGATCATCCGTCGTTCACTGTGTCCAATCA
>JBDKGB010000083.1:0-25251 GCA_039798485.1 Bacteroidota bacterium | reverse complement strand
GTCTTTATTATTGATGTATATACCAAAGAAATAGTTGGTTATGCTGTATCCAATCATATGCGAGCAACAGCAAATATTATCGCACTCAAGATGGCATTAAAAGGAAGGAAAAGTCCGCAATATCACCACTCTGATCGAGGTAGTCAATATATTAGCAAATCGTATGTGAGTTTACTCGAAAACGCTTCAATAAAGGTTAGCATGGGAAAAACTGCGCAAGAAAATGCTTATGCAGAACGAATTAATCGAACCATTAAAGAAGAATATCTTGATTACTGGTGGATTAGATCATTTGGACAATTACGAATGGCAGTACATCGAGCAGTAAAGAATTACAACAGTATAAGAATACACAACAATCTCGGCAGAAAGTCACCCCTTGATTTCGTTGAATATTGGGGAAAAATCAAATCGAATGAAAGACCAAAGTTTACTATTTTTGATGATAAATTAAGTGTAAAACCGGTCAACCTATTTTAGGGATTTACAGAAACCACCGAATAACTCGTAACTCGTAACTCATAACTCGTAACTCCTAATTCGTAATTGCCGCAGGCATCAAATCTACAATTTGAGGAGCAATCAAATTCTAAAATTGCGAAGCATCAAATTTGCGAAGCAATCAAATTCCGTTAGGATCAAATTCTAAAATTGCCGCAGGCAGCAAATTCTCCACATGACAAAAATCAGTTTTTCATTTAACCATTCTCATTGAATTCGTATGGACACATGCTGACATTTGATGTATCCATTTAATACAAAAAGTTATGAGTACACATGTCGCACACACAGGAATGAAAGGACTAATCGAAAAGGCGGAGTTTAACCGTTTTGGTATTATTTGCGTGGTATTGACCATCGTGGGATGCCTTGGCGGAATAGCCGTGGGATTGGGCGCTATTGAGCATTATTTCACATTGACACTCGTTGTTGTTCCTACGATGGCGACGTTAAGTTTGCTCATCGCAGTTGCACCGATGCGTTCTATACTGTTCGCAGGGGCTATAAGTTTGATCGTCGATGTCTCGATGATTCTCTATTTTACATTGAGCTAATTTATCTTTAACAGGTTTTTGCGCCATCTGTTTTCGTAGTTGCGAACAGATATGCGCACTTTTGACTTAGGCTGCACCATGCTGGTGCGGCTTAATGTCATTTAGCTCATCTTGTTTTTGGATTCGAAGTTCTTCTAGATCAAAATCCTCTTGCAAACGCAACCAAAACTCAGGTGTGTTGCCAAAATATTTCGCAAAGCGTAAGGCGGTATCTGCAGTTATTCTTCGGTTGCCCTTAATGATCGCAGAAATTCGAGTTTGTGGCAGAAACGTTTCTTTCGCCAAACGATAGGCAGAAATGTCGAGTGGAAGCAAAAACTCTTCACGAAGAACTTCTCCAGGATGTACATTTTTCAACTTATTCATTTTCTCTTCGTTTAATGATAATCTACTATACTAACTCCATAAGTGTCGCCATTCAACCATTTAAACAGTATTCTCCAACGCTTATTAATGCGAATACTGTAGTAATCCTTTATATCACCTTTTAACTTTTCAAGCCTATTCGATGGTGGAACTTTCAAATCTGACGCATTGTTCAACATTCTTAATTTCCGACGCGCAACTTGCTGGATATCAACAGGAAATTTCTTGGATTGTACACCATACCAAATGCAAGAGGTCTCTTTATCCCCAAATTGTTTGATCATCACGAGTGGTTTAATTACTTACGCTAAAGATAAGTAGATTGTGTGATTATCCAAAAAAACAATCACGTGTTCTTCGGCAAGGAAACGATGAATGAGGTACCCAATCCAATCTCGGATTCAAAACGTACTGAACCACCATGATTTTCCGCAATCTGACGAACCATGGCTAAGCCAAGTCCCGTGCCCGTGCTTTTGGTGGTGAAATACGGCACAAAGATCTTCGCGCGACGTTCTTCAGGGATTCCTGTGCCGTTGTCCTTGACTTCGATGCTGTACATGCCTTCACGCAATTCAACCGTAACGATGATCACGCCATTGCTCAAATCAGGGATGGCTTGAATGGCATTCTTGAGGAGGTTGTTGAACAAGCGCAGCATCTGGTCTTTGTCGGCACGTACCTCAATCGTGCGCACGAAGGAACGCAACTCGATGTAGCAATCTCCTTCTTGACGGAATACTTCCAACACATTTTCAAGCAATGGCAATAGATCCATTGTTTCCTCTTGTGGACGCGGCATCTTGGCGAAGCTCGAAAACTCGTTGGCAATGTGTGTCAAAGCATCAATTTGCTCAATGATAGAGGAAACCACGCGTTTCAATTTTTCTTCCGAGGCTGGATCGTTGGGGTCGTACACGCGCAACAATTGCTGAACGCTCAACTTCATTGGTGTAAGCGGATTCTTGATCTCGTGAGCGACTTGTTTGGCCATTTCGCGCCACGCCGATTCCCGTTCACTGCGCGCCAATTGCTCCGCCGCAAATTCCAACTCCACCAGTTTCTGGTTGTAGTCTTTTACCAAGGCACCTATCTCATCGTCCTTTTCATAATCGATTTGCTGGTTGAAGGTGCCAAATTTCATTCGGGCAAAACTCTCTTGAAGTAAACGCAATGGTGCCGTTACCCAACTCGAAATGAAAATGGCAAGCACAATGGTAATCGCCAACAAAAGCATGAACACATTGATGATGGATACCAAGAACTGTTGGATTTGATTTTCAAATTCGGTCTGCTGTCCGAAGTGCTGAAGGTTTGAATAAGCAATCAACTTCCCACTGTGGTTGTACAAGGGAAGATAGGCCGATGCATATTTCAACTGACCGATGCTCTCTTGGTGAATGAACTCGCTCTTGTCCTTGATCTTCAAGGCATAAAGGGCTTGTGGATTGATTTGCTCTCCTATTAACCCAGAGTTGAACACTTTAGGTCGAGAACTGGCCAGAAGAAAACCATCGGTAGTATATATATTGATGTCGGTGAAAAAGACTTTAGAAAGTCGCTGCAATACTGTTTCGAGGTAATTGCCCTTCTCCGCGATCGAAGCGGCGTTCTCATTGCCTATTTTTCCACGCAGTTCGATCTCAACAGAAACCAATTTTTCGCTGATGACTTCATTGGTGTATTCGTTGTACTGATTGCTAACAAATACTCCACTTCCCCAGCCAAAGGCAAGCAGTGACAGAAATACCAAGCCAATCAAAAGCAGTTGAATTTTTACCGCCAAACTCAAGGTTTTATTGAAGAATGGCGTATAGCTGAACTGAAAGAACAGCGGTAAAAGCAAGATCCCAAAGAAACCGAACAAGTACGAGAAGGAGGTCAATAATGTCACCCAATCCGTGTTTTTGGTCGACAAGACAATCAAATCATTGTTTGACTTTTTCAGCACATAATGATTGAATCCATCGTAATTGCAATAGCCGTCGGTATCTTTTTTCCATTTGCGCAGGGGAGCAGATTTTGCTGGGTAATTGAAATCTCCATACTTCGTGATGAGTCGTCCGTTGTGGTAGCGCGCAACGGAATAATTTTCCAAGGACTCGAGTACTTTGGCTTGTGAGGAAATCAACAAGCGTGGGAAACCAATTTCCTCTGGAATTTTCTTTGACTTTAAGGTGCTGATAAACACGCCTACATTCCCGCTTACCCCATTGATGCGTTGGTGAATGATGTAGCTGTATTGACCCGAAAAATCTTTGATAAAGACAATCCGTGGGTCAATTTCCGATGGTTCGCCGTGTTCGTTAATGAGTTCTGTGAATTCATCGTAATCTGTTTTTTGCGCATCGATCCCTTGAATGAGTGAAACACCAGTGGTGTCAAACAGATAAAATCCAAGTTCATAGCGCTCCCAAAAACCATTGAAAATTCGGCGTTCTAGACCACCTTCAAAATCAGAAAGTCCAATGTTAAACGGAGCATTGATGAGGCGCTGAACGATGGCATCCTCCTCAATTTTTTGTGCGATGACGTTGTATTCCACTTCCGTAATCACATCCCGTTCATTCGCCAACTGGTTCGCATACAATTCTCGCTCGCCTTTTTCCTTTCGGAAGTTAAACTCAGACAAGCTGAAAGCTGTTACCAAAGAAAACAACATAAGATACACCAGACCAAAGACCAACTGACTGGACTTCGCTTCGCGGTACTCTTGGTAGATAAGGATACTTAAAAAGATGAGGGGAAATACGGCAGCAAAAAAGAGGTGGTATCCATAATTGATCTCAAAAAAGAAATACGAAATCCCCAGAAAAAAGGAAATCACAGCGAGCGTAGCGCCATTGTTCCCTACAGTTTTGTTGAGGCCGGCACTTGCTTTGGCAAAAAGGAAATAGGCATAAAACAATACCCCCAAGCTCATGATGGCCAAGAAAGAAAAGACATTCATGGCAAAAAGTCGGTCGACAATAAGCGGTATTGATGCGTTTTCAATAAGCCCTTGATTGAGGTACAAGAGAAAAGCCCAAATCAGAATGTTCAAACTGTAGAGCAGGTAAGCCGTCAATTTTCCGCGACGCATGGACTGCATCATTCTGCGAATGCTTGCCAGGACATACACCAAGATGGCGCAGTTGACCAAGTATTCAAAGAAGTTTGGAAACCATTCATTCGAACCGTAAACGCTTGGATCTAATCCCGCTGTGTCGTGCATAAAACCAAACCAGAGTCCTTTCAATGAAGCGACGCGCAAAATAAGAAGCACGATTGGCAAGCCCACACGAAGCGTAACGTGTGCCTTACGTTGCACCTGATATACAACATTTAGCCACAGGCAAACACTTGCAAGAAGCAGGAGCATCAGCACGATGGATTCCTTTTCAGATGCTGGCTGGTATTCATTGGGCACGATGGAGAAAAGGAATTTTTTGTCGGTCGAATAAATGGAGCCTGTTCGCTCTTGATCCAGCGAAATTGAAGCGTTTATCGGAAGGCTAAGTTCGTCAACAAAGGTATTTTCGAGATCAGCATTTTGATAGGAATAGTCGTGTTGGATGAGAAATGACCCACACACCACATAGTCGTCGACTGTGGCAAGCTTAGCGAAATACCACCCATTTTGAAGATGAATGATGCCCTCTCCCGGAAAATGTAGGTCAGCGAATCGGTGAATCGGCAATTGGTTGGTATTCCAAAAGATGAGGGAATCTTTGTGGTAAATGTTTAGGTCAAAGGACTTCTCAGTTGACACTTCAGTCCATCCTTTCCATGATCCATTTTTCTTGATGGTACCCTGCTGAATTTCAACAAAGCGATTTAATTTGGCTTCGAGCGCTTGAAACCTGTCTTGAAATGACGCAATGCTGCGTTGATTGTTGGTGTTGAAAACAACTCCGTAAGCAATCACAAAGCTCAGCGTCGCAAGACATGCGAGAAACGTATGGCGGTATTTATAGAGTTTCTTTCTCAGCATACATTGGCTGCAGCAAATCGCATGTTCAGTTCGTACATCAAACGGTCAAACTCATCGTCCATTTGATTCATATTGTGAAAACGAAAATCAGAATCTGCCTCGTAAGGTTGCAAATATTTCCTGAAGCAAGGCAAAACATGGTTTTCCCATTGATAAATGATGGCTTCACGGGAATATCCGCGTGTTTCTTGGTCGCGGTAAAGGCGTCGGTCGAGCTGCACCATGGGATCAACTTCCATGAAAATGGAAAAATCAATGAGCTCCTTAACTTCAGAATAATGCAGTAAAAATAAGCCCTCTATGATGATGACCGGCGAAGGATGAATGGTGATCAACACATTTTTATCAGGTGGTGCATTGAAATGGTATTCCTTCACTTCAATCGGATTTCCAGAAGCCAACTCGCGCAGGTCTGCCACCAAACGCTCACGATCTAAAGCCGTTGGCAAATCAAAATTCACCTCCCCATTTTCGTCTTTTTCCTGCTGTTCAATGGGCAAGTAGTAGTTGTCCATTGAAAAGATGGAAGGATTCAAATGGCCCAATTTCTCCGACAATCGTTTCAACAATGTCGTTTTCCCCGAACCACTACCTCCACATATACCGATGATCATTTTTTGTATTATTTTGTGTTTCTACCTTATTGTAAATAGACATAAGACCCGCTGCGCTGTAAGACATAAGACCGCTGCGCTTAAAGACTTAATCATTCTTCGTAACTTGGTGTTATTCCCACCAACTTTGTAATTCGTAACTAAAAAGACATAAGACCCGCTGCGCTGTAAGACATAAGACCGCTGCGCTTAAAGACTTAATCATTCTTCGTAACTTGATGTTATTCCCACCAACTTCGTAACTTGTAACTCGTAACTCGTAACTTATAACTATCCGCTTGACAAGTCAAAGATAACGCAAATCCGCTATTTATTCTCCTTCGCGTGAAAACGGACTCAGGAATGTGCTGTTTTCTAAATTTGTGATTGGACCTCACATTTTCTTTTGTATTTTAGTCACGCTCAAACTGAACATGTCAAATAAAATGCTGTTATCATTTCAAAAGAAACCATGAAGAATCGTTTGTACCCCATTGTTGCACTGTGTATTGGCTTGATTGTTTTCACTTCGGCTTACATTTCGAGTGACCCTAAACCACTTAAAATCGGAAAAACAGCTCCACTGCAATCGGAGAAAATGCGCAATGTTGACGGCACCGAAAAAAGTTTGGCTGACGTCAAATTGGAAAAAGGTATTCTCGTTGTTTTTTCATGCAACACCTGCCCATTTGTCGTTGGAAATGAGCACTTCGCGGGTTGGGAAAAGCAATACAATGCCTTAAATGAACTCGCTTCAGCGAACAAAATTGGAATGGTAATCATCAATTCCAACGAAGGAAAACGCGACAAAGACGATGCCTTTGATGCCATGGTAGAACATTCGAAAAAATTGGGATACACCATGCCTTACTTGTTGGATCGCAACTCGAAAATTGCAGATGCATTCGGCGCAAAAACAACACCTCATGTGTTTCTCTTCAATGCTGACATGAAGCTTGTTTATTCCGGAAGTATCGACAACACCTGGGATTCAAAACGAACATCAGACATTACCTATGTGATCAATGCCATGAACGAATTGGCTGCAGATAGCAAAATTTCATTGAAAGAAACACCACCACGCGGCTGTGGAATCAAACGACTTAAAGTGCAAGAACCTCAATAATCGACTATATACGAAACCATGAAAAAACAACTATTTCTCCTTTCCCTTCTCCTTTTAGGAAGCGTCTCCTTTGCACAACAAGGTGATGGCGGTCGCCCAAAGGGGTACAAGTCAACGACGGATTTAAAGTCCATTGAACACCGCACCTTTGCTACACCTGATGTTGCTGCTTTGCGTGCGGAAGATGCCATCAATGATGCGGAAGCAACTGGGCCTTGGCGCTTTGGTTTCAACAATGCGACAGCGTTGAATTTGAACAACTCAGGAACATGGACCAACTTTGCCAATGGCGATAAAATTTGGCGCATCATCTTGACCTGCGAAAATGCATTGACTGTAAACCTCACCTTCGACAACATCACATTACCAGAAGGAAATGAATTGTATGTGTACAACCCAGAGAAAGATTTTATCCTCGGAAAATTTACGGCATACCACCTCTATGAAGGTCAACTGGGAACTGAATTGGTCCCTGGGAATACTGCAATCGTAGAGTATTACATCCCAGCGCGAAATGCTTCCGAAACCTCAACATTAAACATCAATACCGTTACTCACGGTTACCGTACTTCTGGCGAATACATCGAAAAAGCCTTTGGTAGCTCGGGCTCTTGTAACCTCAATGTGAACTGTCCTGAAGGTGCCGCTTGGACCAATGAGCGCAATTCTGCGGTAATGCTGGTATCAGGAAGCAGCGGTTTTTGTTCGGGTGCTTTAATCAACAATACGTTGAATGATGGAAAACCTTATGTATTGACGGCTGACCACTGCTACAGCAACCCAGCGACTTGGATTTTCCGCTTCCAATGGCAAGGTGCAGGTTGCAACAATCCTGCTACATCACCTACATTCCAATCACTATCTGGTGGAGTTCTGCGCGCACGTGCTACAGCATCTGACTTTTGCTTGGTGGAAATTACAGGTGGATTGGTAGCCAACACAGTTCCTGCCGCATACACCCCTTATTTTTCAGGTTGGGACAATACCGGTGCAACACCTCAATCAGCTGTGGGTATTCACCACCCATCTGGTGATATCAAAAAAATCTCGTTTGAAAACCAGCCTCTTATTTCAACAACCTTTGGTGCTTGTCCCCCAAATAGCCACTGGGGAGTAACTGGTTGGGACCTTGGTGTAACAGAAGGGGGTTCTTCCGGATCACCTTTGTATGACCAAAATCACCGCATCATCGGCCAATTGCACGGTGGAGCATCTGCTTGTGGTGGGGCTGTGCTATCCGATGAATACGGAAAAGTATCGGTATCTTGGAATCCAGCAGGAAGTGCCAACAGTGGACAATTGAAATTCTGGCTCGACCCGAACAATTCAGGTGCTGGATTCGTGAATGGATACGATCCGTCGGGAGCCGTAGCTGTTGCCCTAGACGGCGGACTTTCGAACTTATTGGTTACTGAAACACAATTGTGTGGTGGGACATTTGAACCTACGATGACCATTTCCAATGGTGGAACAACAACATTAACTGCGGCAACGATAACCTATACCATCGACGGTGGTGCTGCTCAAACCTACAACTGGTCAGGTTCCTTGGCACAATACCAAACACAAACGATCACATTGCCTACGGTTGCCCTTGCACCGGGTGCGCATACCTTCAATGCGACATTGAGCAATCCAAACGCTGGAGTGGACGAAAACACAGTAAACAACAACACAACTTACAGTTTTACCATCGACCCAATTGCACAAACTGTTGGTTTCATCACGATCAATTTCCTTACCGATGATTATGCTGACGAGTCGTACCTCGAAGTACGCAATTCAAGCGGTACCTTGGTGTGGGCTGAAGGAAATGAAAATGTGGCTGGTAACTTCGGTACAAACAATACCCCTGCTCCAACAGATGCCACAAATCCATTAGCAAACAATACACAGTACAACTGGAATGTGCCGTTAACGGCTGTTGACTGCTATACGTTTGGCATCTACGATTACTACGGTGATGGCGTTGGTGCACAACAATGGGGAGGTACAGACGGTGACTTGACAATTTCCGACAATGCCTCCGTTCAGATCTTCGCCATTGCTGCCGCTGATTTTGGCGGTTCTACAACGACGGTGATTAAGACAATTGATCCATCTTCTGGGTTGGAAAATCTCGACAACACACAAATCATCGTTTACCCGAACCCTGCGAAAGACCAATTGACGGTTGCCGCTGGTACAAAAATGAACCGCATTGAATTTGTTACGGTTGCCGGTCAAACGGTGTTTGCACAAACAGTGAACAACACAACGGCAACATTTCAATTGGCTGGTATCTCTTCTGGAATGTACTTTGTAAACGTGTACAGCGAAACTGGTGTAACGGTTAAACAAGTGATCGTAAAATAACGACGTCGATAGAAAAGGAAAAGTCCACTTCGGTGGACTTTTTTTCTGCTTAGTATTTTATAAAAACATTCTTAGGTTCCGTGAAGAAGCGAAGCGCTTCCCAACCGCCTTCGCGACCAACACCCGAGGATTTTACACCACCAAAAGGAGTTCTTAAATCGCGAACCAACCATGCATTTACCCAAACAATACCTGATTGAATCTGATCTGCCATGCGGTGCGCTCGTTTTAAATCTGAGGTCCAGAGTGTTGCGGAAAGTCCATATTCTGTTGAGTTGGCCATCATCAACACCTCTTCTTCAGTGTCGAATGGTGTAATCGTCACCACAGGACCAAATATCTCTTCTTGGTTGGTGCGGCAATCGTAGGCCAAACC
Organism: Bacteroidota bacterium; assembly: GCA_039798485.1. Classification (GTDB taxonomy): domain Bacteria; phylum Bacteroidota; class Bacteroidia; order Flavobacteriales_D; family Crocinitomicaceae; genus M0103. Next base: position 15,407 of record JBDKGB010000083.1, on the reverse strand, counting down.
TTCAATCACAGTTGGTCGGACATAAAATCCTTCGTTGTAAGGTGCATCTAAAATAACACGTTCACCACCCGTCAATACAGTTCCACCTTCCTGCTTCGCCAATTCTACATACGAAAGGACTTTTTCCATGTGCGGTTTCGACACCAATGCCCCCATTCGCGCAGCGGGATCTTGCGGAAACGACACCACCGTTTTACTTACTTTCTCAACAAACGCCGCCTTAAACTTATCGTAGATTGGTCGTTCAATGAAGATGCGTGAACCACACAAACAGATTTGTCCTTGATTGGCAAACGACGAGCGCATGGTCGTGCTCAACATTTCATCAAAATCACAGTCGGCAAATATGATGTTTGGGTTTTTACCTCCCAATTCAAGTGAAAGCTTCTTGAACATCGGTGCAGCAGTTCGGGCTATGTACTCGCCAGTCTTTGTTCCTCCTGTGAATGATATCGCTTTGATCTTCGGATGTTTCACAATGGCATCGCCCACCGACCCGCCTAAGCCATGAAGGATATTGAGCACTCCATCCGGCATGCCTGCATCTTTGCACACTTGGCCCAAAAGATAGGCGGTATATGGTGTAATTTCAGACGGTTTTGCCACCACACAGTTTCCAGCAGCAAGCGCCGGAGCAATTTTCCAAGAGAACAAATACAAGGGCAAGTTCCAAGGAGAAACGCACCCCACAATCCCAATTGGTTTGCGCAAGGTATAGTTGATGCCTTCCCCAATCATGTTATGTGATTCAGAGGCATAATGCTCAATTGCCGTTGCGAAAAAATGAAAATTCGATACTGCCCTTGGAATGTCTACATGTGCAGCTAAGGATACTGGTTTTCCATTGTCACGCGATTCGGCGGCAACAAACTCATCCATCCTCGCTTCAATGCCCTTGGACACCCGCATCATGACAGCTCCACGTTCCTCATTGCTCATCATCGACCAAATTGGAAAGGCCTTCTCGGCAGCCTCAACAGCTGCTTCAACATCTGATGCATCCGAATTGGGAATGAGACAATATACACTCCCCGTTGCTGGTTCAATATTGTCTATGTATTGACCATTTGCAGGAGCGCAATACGCTCCATTTATGAAATTCTGTATCTTTTCCATGCGTAAAATCTAAGGCGAAGTTAAAGTGAAAATTTGAGGAATTCTTCTGTACTCGGCGTTTCACCTCATCAATACCCCATTATTTTGCCTTTGTCCACAGCTGGAATCCCTTCCGTCAACCAAAGTGGTGCTGGCTGACCTTGTAAATAATGGTCAAAGAACTGACGCATGCGAATGCTCAAATCCATGCGGTTGGCGTTTTCCATCAAGTTATGGTCGTCGCCGTTGTAATTGAGCAACCAACAAGGCTTCCCTAAACGACGCATGCCCGTAAACAATTCGATTCCTTGGTACCATGGCACCGCACCGTCTTTGTCATTGGCCATGATGAGTAAAGGTGTTTGCACATTCGGCAAGTGAAAGAGCGGAGAATTTTCTCGGTACAATTCCGGTGCTTCCCAAATTGTTTTTCCGATGCGACTTTGTGTGCGTTCGTACTGAAACTGACGATTGACACCACTGCCCCAGCGAATTCCTCCATAAGCAGAGAACATGTTCGACACTGGTGCTCCAGCCATTGCGGCGCGGTAGCGGGTTGTCATCGTAATCAATTGTGCCGTTTGATATCCTCCCCAACTTTGTCCCTGCAAGCCCATTCGGGTAGAATCGATGGCGGGTACCAATTTCAATACATGGTCAGTACCACTCATGATGCAGTCATACGCTGATTGTGCAGGATGTCCAACTTTATAGCGGATGTCTGGAATAAACACAAGGTATCCCGCTGAAGCATATTCTGTTGGGTAAATGATGGATGCGGTTGGCTTCGGCACCGAGTGGTTGAACAATTCATCCGAGTTCAACTCGTAGTAATAAATCATGAGCGGGTATTTCTTGCTCGGATCAAAATTCTCTGGCTTGTACAACAGCCCTTCCAGCGGAATGCCACTGTAACTTTTCCAATTCACTAATTCCACTGTCGCCCAGTTGTATTCTGCTTGCTGTGGATTGGTAACAGACACTTGACGTTCAGCATTAAATTTATCCGTAGTCAGGCGAAGATCTGGGTACATGCTGATGGACATCTTGCGGAAAATGATGGATTCGCCGTTTTTGGAGCGTGCCATGAAATTTATTTTGTGTTCGGTGTAGTACAACTCCTTGACATCAAAATGATCCTGATGATCGATCAATTCGTAGACATGTACACCCTTCGATTTTTCATCAAATCCAGTGATGTAGGCATTTTTCGCATCGATGTACACGCTATCTCGATTCCATAGGTTTAGCTCCATGCGAATTTTCGATGCCTGACCATTACCTTCAGTGATACAATCCATGATGCCAATGCGCGTATTGTACACCCACAGGTCATAAGCGGACTGGAGGTAAAGGTATTGCTCGTCGGATGAATAGCCTACCACCCCGTATGGTTCTGGTGTCAAAGGCATTCCATTCGCATCCGTTTGCCAATTGACATTTTTCACGGAGCAAGTCATGCAATTCTCTTTATTGCTGCTCAGATTTTTGATGTAAAACTGGCTCGTTGTTCCATCAAACCACGAATACAAGTTTCCTAATGGTGACAAAGACCCGTTGAATGAAACTCCTTCTTTGATGAGTTCAGTTTTTCCATCTATTAACGAAATGCGGTAATGGTCCTCACGAACAGGCACTTCCCATTGCTTTTCAATGGCATAACGTTCATCGGATGTAGCAAATAGATAGTCGCCCTTTATGTCATCCATTACACGCACATTTAGGGTATCCGTTGCAAGCTGGATCACCGTGCTATCCAACAAACCATACCGGTACAAGTTGGAGCGTTTTTCATCGGTTCTCAGTTCAACCAACTGTTGTGACTGTAATCGCTTATCGGCATAATGCCAGATGTCCAATTCCACCTTTTCCTTTTCCAAAAGGGTATCCTTCTTCACAGCCTCAGGACGTTCATCCACACCAAAAAACAAATAAGAACCATCCTTGGTAAAGAGTAGTTCAAAATTGTCAGTCACGGCATTTCCGGCGCCTATGCGTAGGTCAGAAGTATCCAGTGTTCTCGTCGTTTTTGTCTCGAGCGAATAGAGGTACAAGCCATACGCCTTCGCATCTGTGGTATCATTGCTCGCTAGGTAGGCAATATGCTTTCCTGAATGATCGAAGGTCAAGCTTGAAATGGAGGTAAATTTTCTCGAAATAGCCATTGCTTCTGTGGAAGGAAAATACTTCAGAAATACTTGATTCGAATCTAGCTTTACCTTTTGATGTTCAACAAAACAGAGATCACTTCCTGATTTCGATAGGGAGTAATCGACAACATTTTTAAACTGTTCCTTTTTACCCGAAAGTGGATCGAGCAACGTCAATACCTTTCCGTCTGATTTCACATTCGGCGCTTTTTTCTCCTTTTTTGCCAAAAAACACTTCTTTTTACCCTTTTTCGATGCATTTTGATCGCTTTTAATCACATTTTCATCTACAATGTAAGAAAGCAAGTTGTTGTCTTCTCCGACTGAGAATGATTTCAAAAGAGGAATTTTTATGAGCGAATCGGACGTTAGCAGGTAAATTCCCAAACTATCCTTGGGCCATTTCTTCTTATCGACCTTATTCAACTCACAATTGCGAAGGGTATCAAATCCCGGTAAGATGCGAAATGCGATGTAATCGCTGTTCATGGAAAACTGCGCCCCCTTGCCTCTTGGAATGGAATCCGTTTTCCCAGATTCAACATGATAGATGTACAAAAACCCATCGCCACGGTGAGGATTGATTTCGAAGGAAACAAATTTCCCGTTTGGCGAAACCAGTTGATTTTCATTCTTTTTCCAACCGTTATAGGCCGTATGATCAATGACCTTTTTTTGTCCGAAGAGGATGCTTGTCGTCAGTAAACTGAGGAAGAAAAATAATGTACGCATGCACAGCAGATTTAGGCGCTAAAAATACGAAAATGCACGCGAATGGAGTTACACAAACAATTCCGACGCGATGTAATCCGCCATCAAACGTCCTTCAGAAGTAAGAGTAATGTGCATTGAGCCTACATCCAACCATTGATTTGTCTCAAACTCCTTGAGCTTCTCATAAAACTCAGTTGTTGGCGATAAAATCTCGAAGAGCTGTTGAAGATTAACCCCCCATGACGTGCGCAATCCAGTCATCAGCAATTCATTCCATCGGTCTTTCGGAGTGAGTAGCTCCGTTTCGAACCACGACTCATTGGTCTCAAAACCGGACATGTACTTGACGTTGTTGGCAACATTCCATCGGCGTTCTATTCCGTTAAAGGAATGTGCGGATGGGCCAATTCCCAAGTAAGACACCCCCTTCCAATAGTTTCCATTGTGCACGGCTTCCTTTCCAGGCATTCCAAAATTTGAAATCTCATAATGATGAAAACCATGTGCGGTAAGGGTATCTGTCAACAGTAAAAACTGATGGCCCTGGTCATTTTCACCCCCCGGATGCAGCTTTCCAGCCTGAACGAGCGCATGAAGCGCTGTTTTTTGCTCAACCGTCAAGCAGTAGGCCGAAATGTGCTGTATGCCCATTTCTAAAACGCGGTTAATGTGCGATTTCCATTGGTCCAAACTCAAGTCTGGCAAGCCATAGATCAAGTCGATGCTGATGTTTGAAAATCCCGCAGCCTGCGCTATGGCAACACAATTTTCAGCTTCCAAGGCCGTATGCGAACGGTTCATCCAGGTGAGGTCATCCTCTCGAAACGACTGTAAGCCAATGGACAAGCGATTGATGCCAACACTTCGCCATCCCAGACAATGTTCAGCGCTTATGTCATCTGGGTTTGCCTCCAACGTGATTTCAGCTGAAGGTTCAACAGCAAACTCGCGATGGATCAATTCCAGAAAATCCGTCAACTCATCTTTGGTCAATAAACTCGGTGTTCCTCCACCAAAATAGATGCTATCGATGGCCTCGTTGCCCAATTCATTTTTGCGCGCCAAAAGTTCATTGCGCATCGTGTCCAACATACGTTCACGGTAAGACACAAAGGTGGTGCTAAAGTGAAAATCACAATAACTACATTTCTTCTTGCAGAAGGGTACGTGTATGTAGATTCCCGCCATACAGCAAAGATAATGGATGTTGCTGCACGATGTGATGAATTCGTTGTTCGTGCGTATTTTGTTAAAAAAATCATTTTGCAGCAGCGCTTTTTTTTGTAACTTCAATCCAATGAAATCAACCTACACCACTTCCAATCCTGCGGAGTTTACTGAGCGCTTTATCAACCAAACGAATCAATCGATCTTTTTGACGGGAAAGGCGGGAACGGGAAAAACCACGCTACTCCGAAAAATCATTCAATCGACCCATAAAAATGCAGTGATCGTCGCACCAACAGGCATTGCAGCCTTGAATGCTGGCGGCGTAACCATCCATTCCTTTTTTCAGTTGCCCTTTGGCGCCTTCATCCCAGAATTTATGAAGCCGCCAGAGACGCCGACAGTGAAGTTTGAAACCAAAGAAACCCTGTCGCGCCATTTCACGATGAACAAGCAACGCCGCGCCATAATGCAAAATCTGGAGTTGCTCATTATCGATGAAGTCAGCATGCTTCGTGCAGATTTACTCGACGCCATGGATTGGACCTTACGCAATGTGCGACGTGTTTCACAACCTTTTGGTGGTGTTCAAGTGCTTTACATCGGTGATCTCTTGCAACTTCCGCCTGTGGTAAAACCTGACGAGTGGAATGTCCTTCGAAACCATTATGCGGGGATGTTCTTTTTCAATTCAAAAGTGCTACAAGAACAACCTGCGCTGTACATTGAGCTTTCGACCATTTTTCGTCAACAAGACGCGGATTTTATTGATGTCCTCAACCACCTGCGCGACAACCGCATCACTGAATCAGACATCTCTTTATTGAATCGCTACGTCAACCCAACATTTGATGCCTTAAAAACTGAAGGGTACATTACCCTTACAACCCACAACGCCAAGGCAGATGCGATGAATGCGAAGGCCCTAGCGAACTTAAAAGGAAAAAGTTACCATTACTCAGCCGAAATCACCGGAGAATTCCCTCCGCACATGTACCCTATTGACCCTGAGATGGAGCTCAAAGTAGGGGCGCAAGTGATGTTCATCAAGAATGACATCGCCATGGACAAGCAATTTTACAATGGGAAAATGGGAAAAATAGAGTTCCTATCAAAGGATGAAATCTGTGTTCATTTTCCGGAAGAAAATAAAACCATCACCGTCGATCATTACGAATGGAACAACATTCGCTATGCCATGGACGAACGCACAGGAGAAATCAAAGAAGAGGTTTTGGGCACCTTCGTGCATTATCCGCTCAAGCTTGCATGGGCCATCACGGTACATAAAAGCCAAGGTCTGACCTTTGACAAAGCCGTTTTGGATGTTACAGATGTCTTTGCTCCCGGTCAAGCCTATGTCGCTCTGTCACGTCTTCGTTCACTAGAGGGGCTCGTTTTGCTCAATCCGATGCGCATGAACGGACTATCCAGCGACCAATCTGTGGTTTCCTTTGCGCAGCATAAAGCGGATGAATCCACACTCGAATCGCATTTAACGAACGCCACGAAGAGGTACCTGTTCGATACGATCCACGCCACATTTGACTGGTATAATCTAGTTTCGGCCTGGCAAATTCACGAAGCCACCTACCGCAATGCCGGTTCTAAGACCGAAAAAGGGAAAAACAAATCTTGGTTGGCGACACAAATTCAAGCCATTACAAGTGCCAACGATGCTGCTAAAAAGTTTCAAAGTCAGATTGAACGGATTTTTAGTGCGCCAAACATTGACCTTGCCTTTCTGCACGAACGCACTTCAGCAGCTTACAGCTACTTCTTCAAAATTCTGGACGGGATTCTCTTGAGCAATTTGAAAAAAATGGCCGAATTGGGACGTGTGCGCAAAACAAAAACATACGCGGAAGAATTGGGCGAACTGGACGAATTGCTGACGTCTACCATTTTAAAAATCAAGAAAGTTAGACTGCTCACAGAAGCACTTCATGCGGGAAAAGACATCACCAAAGAAGTGGTCTGGAATGATGAGATCCGCAACTATAAGAACGTAAAAATAGCCAGCGTTCGTCAAGAAGCCCAAAGCAATCGCTCCTTACTTGACATAGACGCCCCTGAAGAAAATGATGTCTTCACACCGCGAAAGGCTGCGAAAAAGTCTGCAGAGAAAAAGGAGAAAAAAAGCACTTACGACCAAACCTTGGAATTGCTGCATGAAGGCCTCGATCCGGAACAAGTTGCTAAGGAACGAAGTCTATCTGTTAAAACCATTCTAAGCCACTGTGCCGTGCTCATCAAAGAGGACAAATTATCCATCGACGACGTATTGACTCAAGAGCGAATTGATGAGCTGTATGATCTCATCGGGGATTATTCCGGCACTTCGCTAACCCCGTTGAAAGAACAACTGGGTGAATCCGTTAGCTATGAAGAACTTCGCCTGTGGCAAGCAGCAAAAATGCGCGAGTGAATACCTAATTTTGTAGAAAACGAATCGTAAATAAACAGAACTATGAGAACAAATCACGAAATCGACTTCTTCATCCACGGAGAAGAAATGCAGTTGGTAGAAATTGAACTTGACCCACAAGAAACAGCCATTGCGGAGTCTGGCTCATTCATGTACATGGATGAAGGAATTGTGATGGAAACCATTTTTGGTGATGGGTCCCAACAACAACAAAGTTCTGGGTTCATGGGAAAATTATGGGGTGCTGGAAAACGCTTGTTAACCGGTGAAAGTTTGTTCATGACGGCATTCACTCACAACGGAACGGGCAAAGCACGTGTGGCTTTTGCGTCGCCATATCCGGGTAAAATCATACCGATTGATTTATCGGAATACAATGGAAAACTGATTTGCCAGAAAGATTCATTTCTCTGCGCCGCTAAAGGTGTTGCGATTGGCATTGAATTTCAACGAAAATTGGGAACAGGACTCTTTGGTGGAGAGGGTTTCATCATGCAAAAACTCGAAGGAGATGGCATGGCCTTTTGTCATGCAGGTGGACATATCATGAAACGTACACTAAAACCGGGTGAAGTGTTGCGCGTAGATACAGGGTGTATTGTTGCCTATACGCAAGACATCGACTACGACATTCAATTTGTTGGAGGGATTAAAAACACCATCTTCGGAGGTGAAGGCTTGTTCTTCGCTACCTTGCGAGGACCGGGAGAAGTGTGGTTGCAAACCTTGCCGATTTCACGTTTGGCTTCACGTATCTTGTCGTACGGAACAGGACCTAGAAAAGAGGAAGGAAGCATCCTTGGCGGATTGGGGAACTTGCTCGATGGGGATGGACGGTAATATAGACGAAAGACCCTTCCGCAAATGCGGAATATAAGACATAAGACCCGCTGCGCTTAAAGACTTGATTATACTTCGCAGCGAATTGTTAAATCACCAAATTCGTAATTCGTAATTCGTAATTCGTAATTCGTAATTCGTAATTCGTAATTCGTAATTCGTAATTCGTAATTCGTAATTCGTAATTCGTAACTCGTAACTCGTAACTAATCATCCCATGGCAAAACGTTGGCTCCTTCAGCCCCTCCCTGCACACAACCCCGCATTCAAACCAGATTGTTTGGTGTCAAAGCTATTGATGCAGCGAGGAATTCAAAGTCCGAATGAAGCCAATGCCTTCTTCAATCCCAATTTGAATGGTCTGCACGATCCTTTTTTGATGAAGGACCTCAGTTCAGCAGTGGATCGAGTAAATCAAGCGATGGAGAAGGGTGAGAAAATTCTTCTTTTTGGGGACTATGATGTTGACGGAACGACTGCGGTTGCACTCATGTACACCATCTTAAAAAAGCACTATGCTGAAGTCGATTACTACATCCCGGATCGCTACACAGAGGGTTATGGTGTGAGCTTTATCGGAATTGATTATGCCGCAGAGAACAATTTCTCACTCATCATTTCCTTAGACTGCGGAATCCGTTCAGTGGACCATGTGGCTTATGCCAAAGAAAAAGGCGTGGACTTTATCGTCTGTGACCACCATCAGCCGGGGGATGAACTGCCGAATTGCTTGGTATTGGACCCAAAACGAAGTGATTGCGCCTATCCTTACAAAGAACTTTCGGGTTGTGGGGTTGGGTTCAAGCTCCTACAGGGCTTAACCATCCGCAATGAGTGGTCGATGAGTGAGTTGTTTGACAACCTTGATTTGCTCGCTATCAGTATTGGTGCTGACATAGTCGCGATTACGGGTGAAAATAGAATCCTCTGCGCACATGGTTTAAACCAACTCAACGCGTCACCGCGACGTGCTTTTCGCGAGTTGCTTGCTGTGGCAAAAAAGGATTTTCCACTCACGCTCACAGATGTCGTTTTCATCATTGCACCTCGGATCAATGCGGCAGGTCGCTTGCGTAGTGGACGAATTGCTGTGGAACTTATGATCTCAGAAAATACCGCTGCAATTCAAACATTGGCGCATGAAATTGATCAAGACAATAAAAATCGCAGGGCACTCGACAAATCCATCACGGAGGAAGCCATCGAAATGATGGAAAAGGACCCAAACTATGAGCACAAAAAGTCAACGGTGGTGTTTCGTCCTGATTGGCACAAAGGTGTCGTTGGCATCGTGGCATCTCGCCTGATTGAAAAGCGCTTTCGACCTACCATAGTATTGACAGAATCGAACGGAAAAGCAACGGGTTCTGCACGCACAGTCAATGATTTTGACCTTTACGGTGCTTTGTGTGAATGTGCAGATCACCTCGAACAATTTGGTGGTCACCGCCACGCTGCCGGAATGACCATGCCGCTTGAAAATGTTGAACCCTTTATGGAACAGTTTGAAACGGTTGTGCAACAAAGAATTTCTCCCGAAGATGAGTTTCCCACAGTGAAAATAGACCTAGAGGTTCAATTCAACGAAATTTTCAAAAACGAGGAACATCGTACGCAGGTTCCTCAATTTAAACGAGATCTAGCCGGTTTTGAGCCACACGGACCGGGCAATATGACTCCCGTTTTTATGGCGCGTAATGTTTACTCCCGAGATTTTCGAATTTTAAAGGATGCTCACCTCAAATTATTGGTGACACAGCCCCAATACAACATTGCCATCGACGCGATTGCCTTCAACATGGCCGATAAGGTAGATTTGATCACGCATGGAATGCCTTATGACATTGCCTTTACCTTGGAAATAAACGCGTGGAACGGAAAAGAGACCTTACAGTTGAACATCAAAGACATTCGCGCGGCGGAAAATTCCTAATGATTCACCTGAATGGTTCGGTATTTTCCTGCACAACACAGCATGTATGTACCGTTCGGTAAATGTGCTACATCAATGCAGGTCAATGGTTCTTGTGCAGTTAGTGAGAGAACAATTCGACCGTTCACATCATGAATCACAATGTCTTCAGTTCCTTGTGTGCTAACGGTTAAAATGTCAGTGCATGGATTCGGATAAACCACGAAGTTTTCCTGATGAGGATTCATCAATCCTAGTACATTGGTAATGCGCCAAGTTTCCTTCAAGCGTACTGTGTTCGCAATTCCTGTTGTCAAATAAAAATCAGCCCCATAAGCAAAGGACATTGTTCCTTTTCGCGGCGCAGAAGCAAAAGGTACGGATGATGTAAGGGTCCAATTCGATAGATCCAGGACATGAAAATCATTCAAGATTGTATTCGATGCATCCAAACCACCAAAAAAAGAAACGAGATGATTCGCACGTGCAGTACCGATATAACACCGTGGTGAAAGACCTGGATTTGGGTACACTTGCCATTGCTGAGTTACAGGATTGTATTGATAGAAATCTATATTTAATTCAGTTTGCCCGTTCAAATTATTCCGGCCTAAACCCACATATCCGAGCTCGTTGAACTCAAATGAAGTGCCTCTCCAAATACCATTTCCAGGAAGTGCATTTTTTTGCGTCCATTGATTGGTGGTGATGTGATAACCCCAAACGTCCGTGAGAATTCCCTGTTGATTTTTACCCCCAACAATAAACAGTGTGTCTCCCAAAACAAAGTGAACTGCACCGCCCCTACCATCTGCGGGCATCGGCGCCAAAGCAGACCATGTATTTAATGTTGGGTTGTATTCCCACAAGTCGTTGCTAAAACTTCCATCACACTTGGCTCCCCCGAAAACATAACCCAACCCATTCTTTGAGGCGCCAACAGCATATTGTCTTTCCTCGCCAACCGGAAGATCGGCACAATCTGACCATGTCATCGTAACTGCATTGTACCGATAGAAATCGCGCATGCAGCTGAAACCACTGTCTCTTCCTAGACCGGTGTAGACAAAAGAATCGATGACAAAACAGCTACCATCATCTCGCGGTGTCCCAGGGAAATCCTCCAGTTGCTGCCATGTCTGTGCAAATGAGGGGAATGCTACAAGACAGAGGCCTATGAAATGAATTTTTATCATGTCGCCTAAACGCTATTTACGTCATTGTATTGCACAAAAAAACCACCCCGAGGGGTGGTTTATGTAAAGAATAAAATTTTATTTCAAATCTGGCATTTCACGCGTAAATGCTGGGATTCCCGTTACATCCATTCCCGTAATCAAGAGGTGAATGTCGTGTGTTCCTTCATAGGTAACCACCGACTCAAGATTTGCCATGTGGCGCATGATCGAGTATTCGCTTGTGATCCCCATTCCGCCGTGAATTTGTCGTGCTTCTCGTGCAATGTTCAATGCAATTTCTACATTGTTACGTTTTGCCATTGAGATTTGAGCAGACGTTGCGCGTCCCTCATTTCTCAACTGTCCAACGCGGAAAGTCAACAACTGAGCTTTTGTGATTTCAGTGATCATTTCCGCCAATTTCTTCTGAATCAACTGGAATGAGCCAATTGGAACACCAAACTGAGTGCGTTCTTTTGAGTAGCGCAATGCTTGATCGTAACAATCCATTGCCGCACCAAGAGCACCCCAAGCGATGCCAAAGCGAGCAGAATCCAAACAACTCAACGGAGCACCTAGACCAGAACGACCTGGTAAGATATTCGCTTTGGGAACTTTTACATCCACAAAAATCAACTCACCCGTAGCTGAAGCACGAAGGGATAATTTCCCATGCATTTCAGGTGTTGAGAACCCTTCCATTCCGCGTTCAACGATTATTCCATGAATTCGGCCTGTCTCATCTTTCGCCCAAACCACCGCGATGTCCGCGAAAGGTGCGTTCGAAATCCACATTTTAGCGCCGTTCAAAATAACGTGATCACCTGCATCCTTAAAGTTGGTAATCATGCCACCTGGGTTCGATCCGTGATCAGGCTCTGTCAAGCCAAAGCATCCCATCATTTCACCAGTCGACAATTTCGGTAAATACTTTTGGCGTTGTTCTTCCGAGCCGTACTTCCAAATGGGGTACATCACGAGTGACGACTGCACAGAAGCCGTTGAACGAAGGCCAGAATCACAGCGCTCCAATTCTTGCATGATCAATCCATAAGAAATCTGATCCAAGCCTGGTCCGCCATACTCCTCAGGAATATAAGGTCCGAATGCCCCGATCTCTCCAAGACCTTTCAAGAGGTGCATTGGAAACGTTGCTTTCTCATAATGCTCATCGATGATCGGAGAAACCTCCTTCTTTACCCAAGCTCTTGCAGCGTCGCGCACGAGTTTGTGTTCATCTGTTAACAGGTCATCCATGTTGTAGTAGTCCGGGTGGACATACAGGTCTGTTCTCATTTGGCTATTTTTTCGTTTGGGCACAAATTTAATTATAATTCACATTGAGGTGCAGAAACTATCGACGTGTTCTTAACTTTGTGTTCGCGAATAGTTAAAGATGCTCAACCTCATCCAATTGATAAACGATAGTGGCACCATGCCTGACACACTTGTGCCACGGGCAGAAAATCGCACCTTGTTTTTAAGCGGATTGTTTGCTGTTTCACTTGTCCTTATTGCCATTGCGCGCATTTCCAATTACAAAGCCATTGGCACCGTGATTCAGGCATTTTTCTCTGGTGGGCCTGCGACTCAATTATTAAAAGATAACATGCGCATCGGCTCATTGAGTTCCATTCTATTGGTGGTGAACTATATGATTGCCTCATTTATTTGTGTTTTTCTACTTTTAAATCGGACGTTGGGTTTATCTCCAAACATCTCCTTAATTTTTGCTTCTATCATTCCCCTTGCGTTGACCATTTTTGAACTACTAGGATTGGCGATGACAAGTTTCATCACAGGAGAAGGAAAAACGATGGAGCCCGCTTTTCAAACCGCATGGATCGGTTATGAATTTATCGGTTTACCCTTGTCCATATTGGCCTTGGTCTGGATCATGAATCCCGCATTGAATGTACTGTGCGTTGTGTTGTTCAGCATACTCTTGGGGACAAGAGTGCTTCAGCGTATTACCAAAAGCAGCATTCTCGTATTGAATCGAGGTGTCGCGTGGTATTATATATTTTTATATCTTTGCACGCTCGAAATTCTTCCTTTGATTGTAGCTTACTACTGTCTTCAATTGAATTTTCGCGCATTGATTTGAGTCTAACTTAAGTTGTTGAACATTGGCGATTAAGACGATACTAGTTTCTCAGCCCAAACCAGAAGGAGATAAGTCACCTTATTTCGATTTGGCCGAGAAATACAAGTTAAAAATAGACTTCCGACCGTTCATTCGCGTCGAAGGAATTGGGGCGCAGGAATTCCGCCAGCAAAAGGTGAACATTGCTGAGCACACCGCAATCATCCTCACCTCCAAAAACGCCATTGATCATTTCTTTCGCATCGCTGAAGAAGTGCGTTTTGAAGTGCCAGATACCATGAAGTATTTCTGCATCTCCGAAGCTGTTGCGTTATACCTTCAAAAATACGTCACCTACCGCAAGCGAAAAATTTTCTTCGGGAAGCAAACCATTGAGGAATTGGTGGACGTGATGAAAAAGCACAAAACCGAAAAGTTTTTGTTGCCATGCACAGATATTCTTCGTGACAACATTCCAATTACTTTGGAGGCGCACAAAATGAATTTCTCTAAAGCGATCCTTTACCGCACTGTGGCTTCCGATCTATCGGACTTAGAAGATGTGTATTACGACATTCTTGTGTTTTTTAGTCCTGGGGGAATTGAATCCCTGTTTAAAAACTTCCCGGATTTTCAGCAAAACAATACCAAGATTGCTGCTTTCGGACCAACAACAGCTAGCGCTGTGGCAAAGCACAACCTGCGACTTGATGTGCATGCACCCATGCCGAATGCGCCATCAATGACCGCAGCCCTTGAACTCTTTGTGAAGGAGCAACTGAAGAAAAAATAAGGGCTTACATCAAATCTTCCCGCAATTTCATCATCCCCTCGACGGCATTCATCGGAATGACACTAAACGACTTTGGCACATTCAACTCACCAGCATTCGGATCAATGAGGTAACGTGACTCCGCATTCAATGCATAGTGAATCAACCCCGCAGTAGGATAAACTTGGAGCGAAGTGCCAATGACCACAAGAATATCCGCTTCAGCAATGTGTTGCATCGCCACCTCATACATTGGAACCTCTTCACCAAACCAAACAACGTGTGGCCGAAGGGAATAACCATCAGGGCATAAGTCACTCGTTTTTAGTTCCCAGCCTTCAATGGGATAATAAGCCTTTTCCTGGTTGGGTCCCGAACTTTTTGACATGCGTATATTTCCATGAAGGTGAAGTACATCGCTTGAGCCAGCCCGTTCGTGCAAATCATCGATATTCTGGGTAATCACCGTCACGTCATACTTTTCTTCAAACTCAGCAATCATTTCGTGCGCCCGATTGGGTTGACAATCGATGATTTGTTTTCTGCGTAGATTGTAAAATTCCTGAACAAATTCCGGGTCACGTTTCCATGCTTCAGGCCTTGCCACCTCTTCTATTTTGTATTGCTCCCAAAGTCCTCCACTATCGCGAAATGTGCTGATTCCGCTTTCCGCACTCATCCCCGAGCCGCTGAAAACGATGAGTTTTTTCTTTACTTGATTTAGCATTGTGACGGAAATATTGTGATTAAAATATGTGTAGAATAAAAAATTGCTGTAAATTCGAACGCGTTAGCTTCACGAAGTTAACATTGTCTAAACCAAAAAATTTTCAAAAGAATGAAAAAACTATTACTCTCTGCCCTTGCTCTTTCAAGTATTGCGGCAATGAACACGTCAACTGCACAGTTGGCTGACGGAAGCATCGCTCCAGATTTTACGGTGACGGCTTTCCAAACAGCGTTGTCTTCACAAGGATTGAACAACAATGGAACGTACCGTTTGTACGACTACCTTGATGCAGGATACACTGTATTCATGGATGTTTCTGCTACATGGTGTGGACC
>JBDKGB010000082.1:0-8900 GCA_039798485.1 Bacteroidota bacterium | reverse complement strand
GGAGTCAATTGCAGTTATACCTTGCCCTTTTATGGTTCAACAGCATTGGTTTTAGATAATTGCCAAAACTATAGCGTTACGCAAACGCCCACACAAGGAACCGTTGTTCAGACTGGTGTACACAACATACAACTAGAGGTGATGGACGCTGGTGGAAATATTGCCCAATGTTCTTTTAATGTCACGGTCAACGAGATTGTATTGCCAACCATTACATGTCCGAACGATATCGTATCCTGTGATCCTATCATCAATTACACCGCGCCTAGCTTCAATGACAATTGTGTAGCCACCATGGCACAAACGGATGCAAGTGGATTGACCTCGGGAAGTACATTTCCTATTGGTATTACGACACAACAATACACGGTTACAGACGGAAGCGGCAACGCAACAACCTGTAGTTTTCAGGTACAAGTGCTCGAGTTTCCCGCTCCAGCGGTGATTCTAGAAGATACACTATCCATTTGTGGATTGACAAGTGTAGTTGTCTCTGCCGAAGCACCTGCATCAGGTGTCGGTGAATGGTCATTGATCAGTGGACAAGCAGCCTTCAACAATCAATTTGCGAATTCAACTGGTGTAAATAACTTAGCCTATGGCACGAGCTACATTGCTTGGACAGTGACATCGCCATCTTGTGGGGTAACTGCAGATACACTCGTGCTGATTGCTTCGCACGTGCCGCTTCCAGCAAGCACCCAAGACACGATCTATACCTGTGCCGACGACTCCGTTGTATTGCTCTCCAATGTTCCTTTGTATGGAACAGGACTTTGGTCAACAAACCTTGGGGGAATCATTGCGGATCCAACTAGTGCGTCCACGTCAGCAACGGCATTGGGTAACGGCTGGAATGATTTTATTTGGACGATAACCAGTGGTGCATGTCCTACATCGTCAGACACCTTACGGGTCTTTGCAGTCAACAATCCTACCATTGCACAAGCCGATACGACAGTGTGTATTGAAGCTGGCGTACTATCCCTAAGTGCCACATCCCCGATTGATCAGCAGACAGCATCGTGGTTCTTCATTCAAGGTGGGGGTGTCATCGACGGTCAATTTACAAGTAATCCTACCGTGAGTGATTGGCTTATTGGAAACGATGTGCTTGTTTACACGCTTGAACATCCCGTTTGTACAACAGTATCTGATACGTTAGTTATTGCAGCCTCTCTTTGTGAAGGATTCAACCCTGTATTCCCAACGATGATCACACCAAACTTTGATGGACTCAACGACCTATTCGTCATCAACTATCTTGAAAAAGTGTATCCGGAATGCGAGGTCACGATCTTCAACCGCTGGGGGAGCGTCGTGTTCAAATCCATAGGCTATGAACATCCATGGGACGGAACACACAAGGGCGAAAAGTTACCCATGGGAACGTATTTCTACAACATCGACCTTAAAGACAATAACGGAACAGAATACCATGGACCAATTAGCATCATATATTAATCATTCAAGGCAGAAGATGAAGACACTTTTCAACACAACTTTCCTGATCGTAGTGCTTGCCTTTGGATCACATGCACAGCAAGAATATCAATTTGCCAATACGGCATTCAACCCATACTTACTCAACCCAGCCGCTGGTGGACTTACGGATGTATCCCAATTTGACGCCATAGCCCGCACACAATGGCTTGGCTATGAAGGAGCACCACGCACATTTTTGGTAAGCGGAACAAGTCAACTCAACTTTGGACCTACTGGCGGACTTAGTGAGTTTAATGTACGTGACGAAGCGCTTTTCAAATCACCAAAAATTAGTATTGGAAAAGCAAAACATGTTGTAGGTGGTAAACTATGGACCGATGCCATAGGACCTTTTTCCAAAACATCCGTTCAGCTCAGTTATGCCTACCACATGCCGCTTTCAAGAACATTAAATATTGGCGCAGGTCTAGGTATGGGGTATAGTCATTTCAGATTAGACCCTTCGAAGGTTGTTCTCTATCAAGCAGATGACCCCACGTACAACCAATTTCTTGGAAACACCTCACAGCAAAGTATTTTCGATGCACAAGCTGGATTGGTGTTGTACGGCAAGAATGTATTTTTAGGATTGAGTACGACCCAAGCATTTAAAAACCAAGTGCGCCTCAACAATGTTGCCTTGGAAAGTAGTTTTAATCGCCATTATTTCATTGTCGCCAAGTACCGCATAGACGCGAACGATGTCTTGGCCATTGAGCCCATGATGGTATTCAAATTTGCGCAGCACAGTCCAATGTCAGTGGATTTTGGTGCACGATTTACAATGAATCAGAACCTTTGGTTTGGGGTGCAATACCGAACAAACAATGCGCTTATTTTCAACTTTGGTGGCAACATCATCAAGAATCTTTATTTGAACTATTCCTATGAACAATCCGTTGGACGAATTGCTACGGCCGGAAATGGTTCTCACGAAATTGGCATAGGCTATTACCTCGGTAAAAACCGCAATGTGGACAAAGAACTTCGCAAGAACAAAAAGGAGGGGGAAACAGAAGTAAAAGAAGGCGAAAAAGTTCAATAACGACTATCCTTTAAATTATGATGCGTTTTTTTTATTTGGTACTAAAACTCGCGCTGCAGTTCGCATTACGCCTATTTTATCCGCGAAATAAAACAGTAAACTCTCCTCGTCAGTGGTATGGAAGGACCATTTATGTCAGTAACCATGCCGCATCCTTCATGGATCCATTGGTTGCTGCTGTGTTGCGCAGTCCGATTGTTTTTTTTATGACGCGCTCAGATGTGTTCACGCCGATCACCAAACCCATTTTGTGGGCTGCACACATGTTACCAATTTACCGACAACACGACGGGGTAGATACGAAAGATAGAAATGAAAAAGTATTCGATCAATGTGCACGAATTCTTTCCTTTGGCAGAAACCTTTTGATTTTTGGAGAGGGATTTACAGACGACGTCTTTATTCGCCGACTAAAACCTTTGAAGAAAGGAGCTGTACGCATTGGGTTTCACACCTTAGAGAAAATCAATTGGAAGAAAAAAATCTACATTGCGGCAGTCGGTATTAATTATTCTGACCCAAATGAAATGCGCAGCGACTGTCTCATTTCTACTTCTGAAAAAATATGCCTCAACGACTACAAGGACCTCTACCTGGAAAATCCGAGCCGCGCAATCACCGAACTCACCAAAAAGGTAGAAGATTTGTTGAAGACGCAAATCACACATGTTGAGGACCTTGCGTGGAATTCTTTTCATGAAGAAGTGATGATTCTCACACGAAAAGGGATGAATGCACGTCATTCAGACCATTCCATTGCACTGGAAAAAAGATGGCACTATTCGCAAGATTTGGCGGTGTGGTTGAATGCTCGATCATCCGAAGAACTCGAAACCCTTGTTCCGTTGAAAGAAAAAATGGCCCTCTATTTCAAGGAACTCAAGTCAAATAAAATTGATGAAAACCACGTGTTTGAAAAAGCAACAACTGGTACCATTCAACGAAGCAAAGAACTGTTGCACGTGGCCCTCTTGTTTCCATTCATGATTTTGGGTGTCTTACACTGTGCACTGCCGTATTTGCTCGTCAAACGTTTTGTAGAGAAATCATTCAAGCGCCGCGTTTTCTGGAGCTCCGTAAAATTATTGATGGGCATGATTTCAATGGGGATTCTTAACATTCCCGTGATTTTCTTGTTCTACGCCTTTATTTATCCGAGCTACCTGCTCGCGTTCGCCTACTATTTGTGCATCGGACTTTTTGGTTTGGCTGCCTATATGTGGATGAGAAACTTAAACCGTTTCAAGGAAAAGGGACATGCCCAGCACTTGGATTTACAGAAATGGGAAAAGCAACGTGCAGAATTGTTGTCGGAAATTCAAGCACAAATTCCAGTGGCCTGAGTTAAGGTCTCAGCCAATAGATGATTCCAATTCCCGTGGCCAACGAAAGAAGAATATTCAGTACTGCCAAGGCGAAATTTCCGGAAGTCATTAACTGAACGGTTTCATTGCTAAAGGTACTGAAGGTGCTGAATCCACCGCAAAATCCAACGATGAGTAAGGGTCTCACCCATTCAGCAGTTTCCGATTTATCCTGAATCAAATGCGCAAGAAGAACAAGCACAGCACATGACACGACATTGCTGATAAAGGTTGCCAATGGAAAATTTCCTGTGTAATAACGAAGGGATACCACACTAAATCCATAGCGAACTAGACTGCCAAGTCCTCCGCCAAGAAAAATCAAAAGCCAATTCATTCGGTTGTTGTTTTCGTGATCCAACGAAGGTAAATCATGCGGTAACAAAGGTATCCTATGCAACTACCGAGAAGTCCTCCAGCAAGTAAATCTGAAACATAATGCACACCCAAATAGAGCCTACTGAAACAAATCAACAAGGCCGCAGCGAAAAGGAAATACTTCATTTTTGGAAAACGCACTTGAAATACCTTTCCCGAAACCATTGCCAAAGCAAAGAAGTTGGCAGCATGCGAAGAGATAAAACCGTACATTCCACCTTTGTAGAATTCACCAGGTTTTAGTTCGTAGAGATGAAGTCGGTTGGTCAACAAGGTGTTGTGAGAAGGACGGTAGCGCATGAACACTTCTTTGAAGGCATACACGGAAATAAGGTCTGCAAGAACTACAGCGGAGATTACCGAGAGGACGTAGAAAGCAAATGCATTTCTTGGAAGGTTTTTGAGACCTAAATAGAGTAACAAAAGATACAATGGAATCCACGTAATTCGTGCCGACACCCACCACATCACCTCATCCAGCCAGGGAGTATTCCAGCTGTTTACAGCAAGTACAAGCGCCCGATCAATGGATTCTAAGGTGTCAATCATGGTTCAATCGTTCCCAGATCAAATCTTTCAATTCGACCAAGCCCTTTTGCGCAACGGAAGAGATAAATAAATGTGGAATTTTTGGAAGTTCCTTTTTCATCTGCCCCATCATCACCTCGTCCAACATGTCTGATTTCGTAATGGCCAAGATGCGCTCCTTATGCAGCAATTCAGGATTGTACAATTTCAATTCATTCAACAATATGTTGTATTCTTTCTTGATGTCCTCGCTGTCTGCAGGAATCATGAACAAAAGCAACGAGTTGCGTTCAATGTGGCGCAGGAAACGCAAGCCTAGACCTTTTCCTTGGTGCGCACCTTCAATGATTCCCGGAATGTCGGCCATGATAAATGAGCGGTAATCACGGTATTTCACGATCCCCAAGTTCGGACGAATTGTTGTAAATGGATAATTCGCTATTTCAGGTTTTGCGGAACTCAATACAGAGAGCAATGTGCTTTTTCCTGCGTTTGGAAAGCCTACAAGCCCTACATCAGCAAGCACTTTTAGTTCAAGTATCTTCCACCCTTCTAGACCAGGTTCTCCCGGTTGCGCGTAGTGTGGGGTTTGATTCGTTGGCGATTTGAAATTGTTGTTCCCAAGTCCACCTCGACCTCCTGGTTGGATGATTCTTTCCTCGCCGTCTTCTGTGATTTCAAACAACACCTCACCGGTTTCTTCATCGCGCGCTACGGTTCCCAAAGGAACCTCGATGTATTCATCTCGCCCTTGACCGCCAGTTTTAAGGTTCCCAGCGCCGTGTGCGCCATGTCCAGCTTTGACGTGTTTTTGGTATTTCAAGTGAAGTAAGGTCCACAACTGCGCGTTTCCGCGAATATAGATATGACCACCTCGACCACCATCACCACCGTCAGGACCGCCTTTCGGAATGTACTTTTCCCTCCGGAAATGGGTTGATCCACCACCACCATTGCCCGAATGGCAATGAATCTTTACGTAATCAACAAAATTGTCTGAAGCCATGTTATTAGATGTATGCAAAGGTAGGATAAACCATGACATAAAAAAAGCCCACCGGAGTGGACTCTTTTAAAATGAATTGTTAATCCCTGTCTATGGCCTCGAAGAGCCGCTGAGTAATCTCATCGATTGAACCGATGCCATCGATTGATTTAAATTTGTTTTGTGCCATGTAAAACTCTTTGACCGGAGCCGTTTCATTGTTGTATACACGAATGCGATTTTCAATGATGGCTGGATCGGCATCGTCCACGCGACCGCTTGATTCGGCGCGTTTCACGAGACGAACTTTCAATTCCGACTCTTCAACCTCCAAGGCTAACATCAAAGTAATTGGCGCATTTAATCCATCCAACAACACATCCAATGCCTGTGCTTGAGCGTTCGTGCGTGGAAATCCGTCAAAAATAAATCCTTTTGGATTTTCGTGCTTAAGCACCTCTGAACGAAGCATATTGATGGTCACTTCATCGGGAACCAATTTGCCTTGATCCATAAAACTCTTAGCCATCACACCAAGTTCTGTTTCTCCTTTGATGTTCGCACGAAAAATATCACCCGTCGACAGATGCACCAATCCGTAGCGCTCAATCAATCGTTCTGACTGCGTTCCTTTACCTGCTCCTGGAGGTCCAAATAATACAATGTTCAGCATGACTTCAATTTTTCAATCTTGTTTCAACTTATAAATATCACGTAGATTTCTTCCCAACTCATCGTAATCGAGGCCATAGCCCACAACAAATAACTCTGGAACAGAAAATCCGATGTAATCTGGTGTTTTTTTCCCTTTGAACGCATCCGGTTTGAACAAAAGCGTACACGTCTTCACAGAAGCAGGACCTGCCGCTGACAACAATTTCAATACTTTATCTACAGTAACGCCAGTATCCACAATGTCTTCCAAGAGAATTATGTGCCGACCGCGAATAGCTGTATTTAAGCCAATAAGCTCATCCACACGACCCGTAGATGTGGTACCGTGGTACGAACTCACCTTTACAAAAGAAATTTCACAATCAATCGAAATCGACTTCATGAGATCTGCTGCAACCATAAATGATCCGTTAAGTACAGCAATGATTAGCGGTTTCTTTTCAGCATATTCAGCGGACAAGGTAGCTCCTATGGCACCAATTCGGTCCAAGATTTCGTCCTCAAGAATGAAAGGCTCAAATACTTTATCGTGCAGTGTTATCAATGGGCGACACAAAAAATAGTTCTCAAAGGTAAGGTTTTATGCAAGACCTTTTTGAAATATTTCCTTTGAAAGTTTTGAACGGCTGTTGATTTCACGCGTATCTTTGCCACATGAAACAACAGTGGTATGGCGACACGTGCCGATTGGGAATGGTTGGCGGAGGTCAGCTCGGAAGAATGTTCATTCAATCGGCGATAAGTTTTGATGTGCATGTACATGCCCTCGATCCAGATCCACATGCGCCGTGCAAGGACATCGCACATTCTTTTACTGTTGGTAGCCTCAACGATTTTGATGCATTGTATGCCTTTGGAAAAGACAAAGATGTCATCACCGTTGAAATCGAAAACGTATGCATTGAAGCGCTTGAACAACTTGAAAAAGAAGGCGTTCGTGTGTTCCCACAGCCACGGGTTTTGCGAACCATTCGCGACAAGGGCATTCAAAAAGAATTCTATAAAGCCCACGCGATACCCACTGCAGACTTTACACTTTATCATCAATCGTCAGACATAAGCGCAGCCAATTTGCAAGCCCCTTTCGTGCAAAAATTGCGCACAGGAGGCTACGACGGTCGAGGTGTACAACTGATTAAGAAACAAGAAGATTTTGTAAAGCTCTTCGATGCGCCTTCCGTTGTTGAGCAACTCATCCCGTTCGAAAAAGAACTCTCAGTGATTGTAGCACGAAACGAACAAGGCGAAATGCAAACATTTCCCGCTGTGGAATGCGAATTTCACCCTGAAGCAAATCTTGTTGAATTTCTATTTTGTCCGGCCAACATTGGCACTGACATCGAAAGGGCCTCACATGACTTGGCAAAAAAGGTCATTCAAGACCTCGATATGGTCGGCATCTTGGCGGTTGAACTTTTCCTTACCCGAGATGGACAACTTTTGGTAAATGAAATTGCACCTCGACCACACAATAGCGGACATCACACCATCGAATGCAATATCACCTCGCAATTTGAACAACATTTACGTGCGGTTCTTGGCCTTCCACTTGGAAGCACAGACATCGTTCGCGCAGGTGCAATGATCAATTTGTTGGGTGCTGAAGGATTTGAAGGTACTGCTGTATATGAGGGAATGGAAAAGGCTATCGCTCTACCCGGAGTTCACCCCCATTTGTACGGAAAATCGACCACAAAACCGTTCAGAAAAATGGGACATGTGACCATTACTGGAACCGATATTGATGATGTAAAAGCCACAGCGCGAACAGTTAGCCAAACTATCGTCGTAAAATCCTGATGCGTTTCAGGTAATATCAAATATCTATCTTGCTGTTTTTCAATGCATTCACTTTTTTTGAATGTTAATTTTATTTTGTTTAACTTTTTTTTTGAAACATTAAACACTTTTTGTTTAACTTTGACCTGTCATTGATTAAACAAAACGATATGTCAACAGTAGAATTCAACGAAGCACTAATTGGAATGGAGAACAACCTTCACTCATTCGCAATGAACTTTACCCGTAATCGGGAGGATGCGCGGGACCTTACACAAGAGACCATGTTGAAAGCGATTACGTACCGCAATTACTATACGCCACAGACAAATTTCAAGGCGTGGGTATTCACGATCATGCGCAACATTTTCATTAATCAATACCGTCGACGTCAAAAATCAGGTTCTATTTTCGATCATTCGAAAGAAGATTTTGTGATGAACAACACTACAGATGGACAAGTTTATCCGATGAATTTGTTAATTGAGAAGGAAGTGAACAAACAAATCAGTAATTTAGAGCGGGAATACAAAGAACCTTTTGAAATGCACTTTCAAGGTTTCAAGTATAAAGAGATTGCAGATAAGCTTGGAATTCCTATCGGTACAGTGAAGAGTCGCATCTTCATCGCTCGAAAGAAATTAATGGAATATCTTCCTGA
>JBDKGB010000081.1:0-33352 GCA_039798485.1 Bacteroidota bacterium | reverse complement strand
CGGCTTTCCAAACAGCGTTGTCTTCACAAGGATTGAACAACAATGGAACGTACCGTTTGTACGACTACCTTGATGCAGGATACACTGTATTCATGGATGTTTCTGCTACATGGTGTGGACCGTGCTGGAACTACCACAATGGTGGTGCTTTGGATGATTTGTACACAGCACACGGACCTGCAGGATTCCCAAGTGTTTCTGCTTCAACTACGGATAACGTAATGGTAATCTGGGTAGAAGGTGACGGAACAACAGCTGATGCAACAATGACAACAGGAGCAGGTAGCCTTGCTGGAACTGTGAACTGGATCAACCCAGGAGGAGCAGGTGAAATTCCATTCCCTATGGCAAACCCAGCTTCTGCTGCTGCAACACAAATCAACAATGATTACAACATCGGGTATTTCCCAACAATTTACAAGATTTGTCCGAACAGAACAATCACTGAAGTAGGTCAATTGTCTGCATCTGCACTTTACGCAACTGTTGGATCTTGCCCAGCGCCGGCGAATCAAACAAATGACCCTGCAATGCTTTCTTACCAAGGTACAGAGAAGTCTTGTACTGCTATTGATCTAGTTGTTCGTTTGCAAAACAACGGTACATCTCCATTGACAGCATGTACAATTACTGCTACTGAAGGTGCAACACAAGTGGCTCAGTATAACTGGTCTGGAAACTTGCCAACTTATGGATGGCAAGATGTAACGATTGGTCAATTCTTGC
This sequence comes from Bacteroidota bacterium, assembly GCA_039798485.1. GTDB lineage: Bacteria > Bacteroidota > Bacteroidia > Flavobacteriales_D > Crocinitomicaceae > M0103. Next base: position 32,626 of record JBDKGB010000081.1, on the reverse strand, counting down.
CAACGTCATCACACAATATTACAATCTCAATCACGTCTGCTGACCAAAACACAGCAAACAACACCATTACAAAAACGTTGTCTCGTGCAAATTCAGGTGCAAGCAACAGCGTAACGATTAAAGTAAGTACAGACCGTTACAAGTCTGAAACTTCTTGGAAAATCTTCCGCAGCAACGGACAAGTAGCATACACTAGCCCTTCTTATGGTGCTGATGCAGCTGCGAATGGAACCATTCCACAAACAGATATCGTTACAAACTTGGCTAACGATTGTTACCGTTTGGAAGTGTATGATGCGTATGGTGACGGATTTGACAGTGGATACGGTGACGGATCTGTTGAGATCTTCGTAAACGGTACAGCTATCGCAGGTGTTACCAACTTCCCTGCTGGAACAATGATGATGGATGCATTCGAAATCGGTGCAGCTGGAATCAACGAAGAGCTTGCTTCTACGTTGTCAGTTTACCCTAACCCAGCATCTGACGAGTTGAATGTTTCTTTCGAAGCTACAAATGCTGATTACCAAGTTTCTATCCTTGACCTTCAAGGACGTGTAATCACTGCGAAAACTCTTCAATCATTGAACGGAACTTCTACGGTTACTTTCCCAGTTGCTGACATGGCAAAAGGAAGCTACATCGTAACTGTTGTTTCTAACGGTATCACGACTACTAAAAATGTAGTGATCAAATAATTGAAATGAACATTTCGAGAAACCCGGGCTTAGGTCCGGGTTTTTTTATGCCCTTTAGTTCGATGCCTTATTTCGAAGCATTTTCTTATCTTTACCCCCCTAAGAAACATGCATGGCGAAAATACGCAAACAGGAAGCACTCGACTATCACTCTTCGGGCAAACCGGGAAAAATAGAAGTAATTCCTACAAAACCATATTCTTCTCAAAGAGACCTTTCATTGGCCTATTCTCCAGGTGTTGCTGAGCCATGCCTGAAAATTGCCGAGAACAAGGAAGACGTTTACAAATACACAAGCAAAGGAAACCTTGTTGCGGTGATCTCGAACGGTACTGCGGTGCTCGGATTGGGCAATATTGGTCCTGAAGCCTCTAAGCCAGTGATGGAAGGAAAAGGATTGCTCTTTAAAATCTTTGCAGACATTGATGTTTTTGACATCGAGGTAGATGCCAGCGATCCCGAGTTGTTCATCCAAACGGTGAAAGCCATCGCCCCGACCTTTGGAGGAATCAACCTTGAAGACATCAAGGCACCTGAAGCCTTTGAAATTGAACGACGCCTCAAGGAAGAGCTCGATATTCCTGTCATGCACGATGACCAGCATGGTACCGCCATTATTTCATCAGCAGCTCTTCTGAATGCGCTCGAATTGGCCAAAAAGAAGATTGAAAATGTTAAAATCGTAGTTTCAGGTGCCGGTGCATCCGCACTTTCGTGCGCAAAACTATACCATGCGCTGGGCGCGAAGCTTGAGAACATCTATATGTTCGACTCTAAAGGATTGATTTGCCAAGAACGCACGGACCTCGATCAAACGAAAATCCTGTTTTCATCCCATAAAAAATCAATTGACCTTATTTCCGCATTCAACAAAGCAGATGTATTTCTAGGTTTGTCACGGGGCGGATTGGTCAACAAAGACATGATCAAAGCCATGGCAAAGGACCCAATTGTTTTTGCTTTGGCGAATCCTGAACCAGAAATTTCCTACAAGGAAGCAACGTCAGTGCGCAAAGACATCATTATGGCTACGGGACGGTCAGACCACCCCAACCAAGTGAACAATGTCCTTGGGTTTCCATTCATTTTCCGAGGTGCACTCGATGTACGCGCTACCACCATCAATGAGGAAATGAAATTGGCTGCGGTTAAAGCCATTGCTTCATTGGCAAAAGAAACCATTCCAGAAGAGGTCATCGAAGCTTATGGAGAAAAAAACATCATGTTTGGCCGTGAGCAAATCATTCCAAAGCCATTGGACCCACGATTGATTTACTACGTTGCACCAGCGGTAGCAAAAGCTGCAATGGACTCTGGCGTTGCACGAAATCCTATCTCAGACTGGGATGCGTATGAGATGCAACTTAAAAATCGCCTTGGACTTGACAACAAGCTCGTGCGCAACATCACCGCGAAAGCACAAGAAAATCCGAAGCGTGTGGTCTTTGCAGAAGCAGACAACATTAAAATTCTAAAAGCAGCCCAAACCGCTATGGAGGAGGGCGTTGCTTACCCTATTCTCCTGGGTAAACGGAGTAAAATTGAATCGCTTATTGAAGAATATGCGATTGAAATGCCTGATGTACACATCATTGATCCGAAATCGGAGGAGGAAGATGAGCGCAGAGCAGCCTATGGAAAAGCATTTTTCGAAAAACGCAAACGCAAAGGGTTCACTGAGTTTGAATCTGTGCAAATCATGCGTGAACGCAACCACTTTGGAGCGATGATGGTCGAAATGGGGGACGCTGATGCCATGATATCGGGTCTAACCCGAAGCTATAGAAATAGCGTACGTCCAGTGCTACAAACCATTGGTCTTGAAAAGGAGGTCAACACGGTAGCTGGACTTTATATTTTGAATACCAAGCGTGGACCATTGTTCCTAGCGGATACGACGATCAACTTGAATCCTACTGCAGAGCAAATCGCTGAGATTACTGCCAATGTAGCGAAGACAATTCGCAAGTTCAAAGTGACACCACGCATTGCCCTATTGAGCTACAGCAACTTTGGTTCATCCATCGGGCCAGATGCAGAGAAGATGTCGAAAGCGGTAGAAATTCTGCACGATAAATACCCTAGTTTGGTGGTTGATGGCGAAATTCAAGCAAACTTCGCACTGAACAATGACCTTTTGATGGAGAAATTTGCCTTTTCACAATTGGCGAACAAACAGGTAAATACATTAATTTTCCCAAATCTTTCCTCAGGAAACATCACCTACAAGGTCTTGCAAGAAATGATTGAAGGAGATGCCATTGGACCGGTGCTTGTTGGTTTAAAGAAATCTGTACACATCCTACAGTTGGGATCTAGTGTTCGGGAAATCATCAACATGGTGAAAGTAGCTGTTGTTGATGCACAAAACAAATAAAGATGATTGGACAATTAAGCGGACGTCTCATAGAAAAAAATCCCACCGATCTCTTGATCGACTGTGGTGGCGTTGGCTATGAAGTAAAAATCTCACTGAACACCTTTACAAACCTAGGTTCAGAAGAGGCTGTTCGGATTTTCACAAAGTTAATTGTCCGCGAAGATGCACACATTTTATATGGATTTGCGAGCAAGGAGGAACGTGAGATGTTTAACCACCTCATCTCGGTTTCTGGCATTGGTCCAAATACAGCTATGATCATGCTTTCTTCCATGGTACCAGACGAAATTGCACATGCCATTCAATCGGAAGATGTGCGGACCATTCAAGGAATCAAGGGGATTGGAGCAAAAACTGCACAACGGGTAATCATAGACCTCAAAGACAAAATGTTAAAAATGACGTTTTCGAGTGAAAATATGTTTAGCCAAAACAATACAAACCGATTTGATGCGTTAACTGCCCTTGTTTCTTTGGGTTTTGACAAAAAAGCAGCAGATAAGGTCCTAGACAAACTTTCGACTGGACAGGAGACTGTTGAGCAATTAATCAAAGAAGCGTTGAAATTATTATAAGTTGAAAAGAAAGATTCACTTACTGTTTAAACACTGCACTACTACATCTCTTACGTTGGTGGTTGTTGCCGTGTTTGTACTTTCGGGGAAGCTCTTTGCGCAGGACACGCTACCGTTCCCGATTCAAAACAACTTTGACCCCACCCAAACTACACCTCAAAGTTTTGACCTTGGTGATCCAAGCTCCGTAAAACCAACCATCGTTTATGACCCAATTACAGGGAAATACATCTTTAAAGAAACCATTGGAACTGATTTGAATTACAGGAATCCATCCATGATGACTTTGGAAGAATACCTGGAATATGAGCGTCAAAAAGCACTTCGTGAAAATTGGAAGGATAAAATTGACCAACAAACAGCGAAAAGTCAACCAATGGAGTTTCCGATTAAAATTGGAAGCAAGGCTTTTGAAAATTTCTTTGGCTCCGATCAAATTACCATTCGTCCGCAGGGTAGTGTTGAATTGTCTTTTGGCGTTAATTCATCGCGCTACGACAACCCAATTCTCCCTGTAAAGCAGCGCCACATTACGCGTTTTGACTTCCAGCAGCAAATTCAGTTGAATTTAGTGGGCCAAATTGGTACAAAGCTGAAAATCGGAACAAGCTACAATACCCAAGCTGCATTTGATTTTGACAACATTTCAAAACTTGAATACACGGGAGATGAGGACCAAATCATGCAAAAAATTGAATTGGGAAATGTCGCGATGCAGTTGCCAACTTCCTTGATTCAAGGTTCACAAACGCTCTTTGGTGCAAAAACAAAGTTGAAATTCGGGCGATCAACCATCGACCTAATTGCCGCATCACAGAAGGGTAAACGTCAGGAAATCAATATTTCCGGCAAAGCTCAAGTTCAGAAGTTTGAAGTCACCGCAGATAACTATGAAGCCAATCGACACTATTTTGTCAACCTGTATCACCATGATCACTACGACGAGGCCATGTCAACCTTGCCGATTGTAAACTCCACCATGGCAATCACCCGTATTGAGGTATGGCTTACAAACCGAACCAACAATACTGAAAATACGCGAAATGTCATCGCTTTCTCCGACTTAGGTGAAGCGAAGCAGACGAACTGTCAAGGAAATCCTGGAGGATTTGGTCCAAACGACATTCCGGACAACGAGGCCAATGGACTTTATGCCTGGGCATCGAATCAACCTCAAGTGCGTAGCTTTTCAAATGCCGTTCCCGCACTTAGTTCACAAGTGACTGCTCCAGGTCCTTTCCAACAAGCAGTGCACTTCGAAAAGGTTGAGAACGCTCGTAAATTAACGGAACAAGAATTCTCTTACAACGCCTTATTGGGGTACATCTCATTAAACCTACCATTGAACAATGACGAAGTTTTAGCCGTTGCGTATGAGTACACGTACCGCGGTGAGACCTACCAGGTTGGTGAATTTTCTACAGATGGTGTAGCTGGACAGCAAGCACTCATCCTGAAGTTGATTAAACCGACAATCACCAACCCACACAACAAGATTTGGGATTTGATGATGAAGAATGTTTATTCCATCGGAGCCTATCAGGTGGACCAAACAGGTTTTAGAATTGACCTCCTGTACAATAATCCAGAAACATCCGTGCTTGTTCCTTTCTTCCCGCTTGAGGGTGTCGACGACAAACAGTTGGTGACGCTTTTGGAAATGGACAAATTGAACCAAAACCAACAGCCATTCTCGGATGGGGTATTCGATTATGTTCCCATCAATTTTACGGGAAACAAGGCTGAAAATGGAGGAACAATCAATACGCGTAACGGACGCGTGTATTTCTCTACCATTGAGCCGTTCGGTGCGACCTTGAAGTCCAAACTTGAAGATGCAAACATCCCGCAGGTCATTGTAGATAAAGTGTCATTCACAGAGCTCTATGATTCTACCAAGACTGCCGCACAGCAGATCCCGAGTAAAAATCGTTTCACCTTTAAGGGAGAATACCAATCGTCTGTAACTTCAGACATTCCATTGAACACACTCAACGTGCCACAAGGTGCAGTAACCGTTACCGCGGGAGGAATAAAGTTGACTGAAGGTGTTGATTATACCGTTGATTACAACCTTGGACGCGTAAAAATCCTAAATACAGGAATCCTAGAGTCCAACACACCCATTAAAATCTCGATTGAGAGCAATTCCGTCTTCGGCTTCCAAGCCAGGTCAATGATGGGGATGCATTACAATTACCGATTCAATGAGAATTTCAACATTGGTGCTACATGGATGCGGATGATGGAACGTCCGGTAACTCAAAAGGTGGATATTGGTAGCGAACCATTCAAAAATAACATCATTGGAATCGATTTGGCAGTAAAAACTGAACTGCCATTTTTAACGAAAATGATTGACCTTCTGCCCGTAATCTCCACTACCCAGAAATCTACACTTTCTTTCTCTGGAGAATTTGCGCACCTCATCCCTGGTCAACCTAGAGCCATTAACAAAGATGGGACGTCGTACATTGATGACTTTGAAGGTTCTCAAAGTGCCATTGATTTGCGTGCATCGACAGCTTGGAGACTTGCGTCAACACCTCAAGGCCAACCCGACTTGTTTCCTGAAGGTCAAAACAAAAATCTCTCTGCAGGGTACAAGCGCGCCCAAATTTGTTGGTACCTCATCGATCCATTGTTCTACCAGAACAACTCCTTGACGCCACAGCACATCAAAGACGACCCGCAAATGTTGTCGGATAGCCGTATGCGCCTCGTCAATCAAAAAGATATTTTCCCGAACCTACAACAACAATACGGTTCAATAACAAACATTCCAATACTCGAATTGGCGTATTATCCGAAAGAGCGTGGGATGTACAACTACGATACAACCAATGCAATTCTGCCTGATGGAACCTTCTCAAATCCTGAAAATCGATGGGGTGGAATCATGCGCTCGTTGTCTACCAATGACTTCGAATTAACGAATGTCGAGTTCATTCAATTCTGGGTGCTCGATCCATTCAATGTCGACGCTGATTCCCTTGGAACGCACACCGGTGGAGATTTATATTTCAACTTAGGGAATATCTCTGAGGATGTCCTTGCCGATTCACGCAAGAGTTTTGAAAATGGCTTGCCTCCAACTGGTGTGTCCATAAATGACAACATTGACACGACCGCTTGGGCACGCGTGTCTACTCAGCAAGTCGTGGTAAATGCCTTTGATACCGACCCTACAAATCGTTTGAATCAAGATATTGGATTGGATGGTTGGAACAATGAACAAGAACGCATTGCATTCCAAAACTATGTTACATGGGTGCAAAACAATCCAGACCTAGATCCTGCTACCAAGTCGCGCATGATCAATGACCCCTCTGGTGATGATTACAATTTTTACCGCGACGACAACTACGATACAAAAAAGCTAAACATCCTAGAAAGGTACAAGCGTTACAACGGTATGGAGGGCAACTCCCCTACGACTGAAATGTCAGATACCGCGAATGTTGATGGTTATCCCACACAAGGCACAAATATGCCGGACCTAGAGGACATCAACCAAGACAACAACTTGGCTGAATCTGAGAGCTATTTCCAATACCGCGTTAGTATACGTCCCCAAGATACGGTTGTAGGTAAAAACTACATTACCAACGTACAGGTTTACCAAAACGGAACGAAAGAAGAGCGTTGGTACCAATTCAAAATTCCTATTCGCGACTTTGAGCGCAAGGTAAATGGCATTACTGACTTCAGATCCATTCGCTTCATGCGTATGTTCTTGAAAGGTTTCGACCAGGAAGTGGTGCTTCGCTTTGCTCGACTTGAATTGATTCGTGGTGAATGGAGAAGATACCGCGAAGACTTGACCACACCAGGTGAAAGTGTCCAAATTGACCCGAACCTCACAACATTCAATATTGGAGCGGTAAACGTGGAAGAGAATGATCAACGAACGCCGATTAAATACGAGATCCCTCCAGGAATTCAGCGGGAAATTGACCCTTCACAAACCTACCAGCGTCAGCTCAATGAGCAATCATTGGTTTTGGATATCTGTAACCTTCAAGATGGTGATGCGCGTGCAGCATACCGCAATGTTCAATTCGACGTCCGCACCTACAAGAAAATGAAAATGTTCGTGCATGCCGAAGAGGTGAACCCCATGATCCCATTAAACAACAAAGATTTGACAATTTTTGTGCGCTTGGGAACAGACTTCAGCGACAACTACTACGAATACGAAATCCCACTGTATAAAACACTCTCCGGAGCAACTCTACCTGAAGACATCTGGCCTGCATTGAACAACATTGAGATTGTCTTCGATGACCTCTTGAACCTCAAGAAAAAACGAAATAACCTCATCGACGCTGGCAACAGCTCGGTATCGTATGTGATTGAATATGCTGACTTTGTTCCGGGATCTACTAGTCAACGCATCAAAGTCAAAGGAAGTCCAAACCTGCAGGGGCTTCGAACGATTATGGTCGGTGTGCGCAACCCATCGAAATCGTCAAATGTCTTCTCAACAGACAATGGCGAAGCGGAATGTGCAATTATTTGGATCAATGAGTTGCGCTTGACGGACTTCGTCAGTGAAGGTGGTTCTGCTGCGGTTGCGCAAATGCAACTTCAAATGGCAGACTTTGCCAATATATCCATGTCAGGAAATTACTCTGGTATCAACTGGGGAAGTGTCGAAAGCCGCGTGCAGGAGCGTCAGCGTAACGAGCGCATGGGTATGGACATGAACGCTAACGTACAGTTGGGCCAGTTCTTTGGTAGAAAAGCACGTGTCTCTTTGCCTTTCTTCTACGGCTACTCGGTTGGGGTCATCAACCCAGAATACGACCCGTTCAACCCAGATGTGAAACTGTCTTCCTACGATTTGGCCGAACGTCGGGAACGTGCTAAACTAGGACAAGATTTTACAGAAAGAAAATCCTACAACTTTACGAATGTACGCAAGGAAATGAAAGCGGGCGCGACCGCACAGTTTTGGAGAATTTCCAACTGGTCGGCTTCTTATGCCTATTCTGAGAACCTTCACCGTGATTTCAACACCAACTACGACCGCACAAAAACGTGGAATACAGGCTTGAATTACAACTATTCGTTTACGACAAAACCACTGGAACCATTCAAGAAATTGCCATTTGTCCAAAAATCAAAATGGCTCACTTTGGTGAAAGATTTTAACCTCTACTTGACACCAAAAAACATTTCGTTCAGCAATGACCTGTTGCGTACTTACAACGAGCGCCAAGTGCGGAATAACCTCGTTCCAGACTATCAATTCGCACCGGTTTATGTGAAGCGTTTCAACTGGAATAGAACCTACACCTTGGGGTATGACATCACGAAGAACCTCAAAGTAACGTTCAACGCTGCAAACAAAGCCATTTTTGAAGAAGGAAACGGCCGCGTTGACCGTAAAGCAGATCCACTTGCCTACCAAGCTTTCCAAGATACGATTCGTTCTCAGATGAATACTTTCGGGAAAACAATGGACTACACGCACAACTATTCCATCAACTATGTCATTCCTTTGGACAAGTTCCCTGCTACAGATTGGATGAGTGCAAGTTTCAAGTATTCAGGTACCTACAACTGGCAACGTTCACCTCTTGGACAAACAGCCTTTGGAAATACCATCCAAAACAACCGCAGCATCAACATGACAGGTCAGTTGAACTTCATGAACCTTTACAACAAAGTTCCTTACTTGAAAAAAGTACTGCAAGACGGTAAAGGTGGACGAGGTACTGCGACATCTAAAGAAGTTGGTGGACGCAACACTGGTGCCGAGGGTGGTGCAAAAGGTCAAACGGATAAGACATCCGAGAAAAATACAGAGCCAGAAAAGGACGAGTCACTCATGACTGAAAAGGAGAAAGCAAAGGCGAAACGCAAGAAAGAGCGCGAAGACAAACGCAAGGAACAAGAGAAAAAACGTGGCGGCAAGGTTCACCCCGTTGCTGGATTCTTTGCCCGTGCATTGATGACTGTTCGAAATGTTTCGGCAACCTACGCGCTCAATGACGGTACACTCCTTCCGGGCTACAACCAAGAAAGTAGAATTCTCGGTTTTAACCCTTCCTTTGATGCGCCACTTGGTGGATTTGTCTTCGGACAACAACGCTACGACATTTGGGGACGTGAAACGGGCTATAACATTGCTCAAACTGCTGCGAACAATGGCTGGTTGGTACAAAACCAAGATCTGAACAAGCAATACACAATGACGCATTCAAAGAACTTAACCATGCGCGCGTCACTAGAACCATTGAAAGATTTGACTATCGAACTTTCTTTGAACCGCACCTTTGGAAATAACTCAAATGAATTCTTCCGTTGGAACGAATCGACACAACAGTACGAAGGGCAAAGCCGCGTTGAAACAGGAACATTGACATACTCAACAATCGGTGTCGGATCGGCTTTTGCTTTGATCGGCAAAGATTTTTCTTCATCCGTTTTTGATAACCTTTTGACCAACCGTCCTTTGGTTTCCCAAGTGCTTGGAGCGAACAATGCCAACTCATCCGTACTGACTTCAGGGTATTACAGTGGATACAACGGAACACAACAAGAGGTAATCATAGGTGCATTCTTGACGTCGTACACTGACCGCGCGGTGAATGAGAAAAACATCAACCCAGTGAAGAACATGCCTCTTCCAAACTGGTCCATCAACTACAACGGTTTGACAAAGTTCGATTTTGCGAAGAAATACGTGAAGAACTTCGTTATTCGCCATGCCTACAGCTCGACAGTGAGTGTTACAGGATTGCAAACGAATTTGAATGCGGCATTTGATGCTGGTGGCAATGCTTCTGCTTTGGACATTAACAACAATTTCCTCGCAGGACGACAAATCCAAAACCTTACCTTGACGCAACGTTTCTCGCCGTTGATTGGATTTGATGCTACTTGGAACATAAAAGGTCAATCGCTACTTACAAAGTTTGAGTACAAGAAAGACCGATCTGCTACGCTTTCCATGAACAACAACCAAGTGACAGAAATCATCGGTGATGAATGGGTGATCGGTGCAGGTTATAAATTCGCCAAGGTGAAACTCCCGTTTGAAAAGATTCCTGCCGCCGACTTAAACATCCGTTTCGACTTCTCCTTTAGAGATAATTTAACGGTGATTCGTAAAATCGTTGAAAACACCAACCAAGCGACTGCAGGTCAACGTGTTGTTTCGATTAAAACGTCTGCAGATTACAACTTGACGCAGAACTTAACGATACAGCTCTACTACGACCAGGTAATCAATACACCTAAAATTGCAACGGCCTTCCCTACCGGTAACATGAGTACAGGTATTCGTTTACGTTTCAATTTGGCCGGAGTACAATAAACATGATCATTCGAGCTGCACAACCAGGAGATGAACACGCGATCATGTCGCTCATTCACGCCTTAGCACATTATGAAAAAGCGCCCGAGCAAGTCAAGAACACAGTAAGTGATCTAGCTCTTCATCTTTTTGAAGAAAAAATTTGTGGTGCACTCGTCGTAGAAATTGAGCAGCAGATTGTTGGATTCGCGCTTTACTACACCAACTATTCTACGTGGAAAGGCAAATGTCTCTACCTTGAAGATTTCTTTATTTTACCTGAATTTCGTCGTGACGGTATTGGATCTCAACTTTTTGACCGTGTTGTTCACATCGCGAAAGAACGCAAGGTTCGGCGAATGGATTGGCAAGTTCTAGAATGGAACGAACCTGCACTTTCCTTTTACGCTAAAAAGAACGCCACACTCGACCCCGAGTGGATCAACGGACGTTTGTTTTTTGACGAATAAGTCAACCTTTTCAATACTGAGGTGTTTTAAAAATATGGCAGAATCTAAAAAAATACTGATTGCAGGTGGAACCGGTTTTATAGGAAAAGTACTCGTTCAAGAATTGCAAAACGCAGGACATGAAGTTCATGTTCTCTCGAGGAGTGTGAAAACAAGTGGCAGCTACTATTGGGATCCAAGTAAGAAAGAAGTTGATGTCAACGCTTTTGAAGGCATTCAAATCCTCATTAACCTAAGTGGCTCAGGAATCGCAGATCAACGCTGGACTGACGAACGCAAAAAAAACCTTTACGCCTCACGGATTGGAACAAACGAATTCCTTTTTCAACACGTAGCGCAAATGCCACAACTCGAACAATTCATTACCGCTTCAGGAATCAATGCCTATGGATTTGACGACACCGATGTTCAACATTCAGAAGACGATCCATTTGGAACAGACTTTCTATCTCAATTGGTGCAGGACTGGGAAAAAAGTGCTGACGTTTTTTCGGCAAAATGTCAAGTTGCTAAGATCCGCATTGCCGTGGTTTTAGGTCCGGAAGGTGGTGCGTTAAAACGTATGCTTCCCACTATTAAAATGGGCATAGGCTCACCACTTGGCTCAGGAAAACAATTTATGCCATGGATACATGTTGCCGACTTGGTGGGCATTCTTGTTCATGCCATTGATCAAAAGTTGAATGGCGCCTACAATGCCGTTGCACAATGCGATACCAACCGCGAGTTCATGAAAGCTCTTGCTAAAAAACTGAAAAAACCCTTTTTCTTTCCAACGGTGCCTTCTTTTGTCTTGCGTGCGCTTTTTGGAGAGATGGCGAACGTGCTTTTGAAAGGTACAAGCGCATCGAACGAGAAAATTCAAGGTCAAGGATATACATTTAAATATCCTACACTCATTTCGGCGCTAGACGACATCTTACCTGCATCAAAATAACCATCAATTCTACAATAGGTCATTTGCCAAATTCGCCAATTCCGAACGCTCTCCTTTTTCAAGGACCACATTTGCAAATAGCTTTTGACCTTTTAAACGATCTATGAGGTAAGCTAAACCATTCGAATATTCGTCCAAATAGGGCGTATCTATCTGGTTCACATCGCCCGTAAACACAATCTTCGTGTTTTCTCCTGCTCGTGTAATAATCGTTTTTACCTCGTGAGGTGTTAGATTTTGGGCCTCATCCACAATAAACATGATATTTGACAAGCTTCTCCCTCGAATGAATGCCAATGGAGTAATCACAATGCGTCCTGAATTTTCCATTTCTAAAATGGACTTATACTTCTTCTCGTTTTCACTGAATTGGGACTTGATAAATTTCAAATTATCCCAAAGCGGCTCCATATAAGGTCCGATTTTGTCGTTTGCATCACCTGGAAGAAATCCAATTTCCTTGTTGGATAACGGAACAATTGGTCGAGCCAAAATAATTTGATGGTAGTTTTTACTTAGTTCCAACGCTGAAGCCAGCGCAAGTAATGTTTTTCCAGTTCCCGCAACTCCTTGCAGCGCTACTAACTTTACATGTGGATTCATCAACGCATGTAAAGCAAACGCCTGCTCCGCATTTTTCGGCTTAATTCCATAGACATATTCTTTCTCTATGCGCTCCAATTGATCCGTAAAATGATCGTAAAATGCAAGAGAAGAGGATTTTCCATTTTTTAAGATGTAATAACCATTGGCTATTTTTTTCTTCCCGAGAATACCATTTTCTTCCACCTTGCCCGCGTGGAAGATGTGTCGAATTACTTCTGAATCCACATGGTCAATTGTACTGGACGAACCTTCTGGTTTAATGTCAACTTTACCAGTCTCGTAGTCCTCAGCATTGATTCCAAGTGCTTTTGCCTTTATGCGTAAGTTGATGTCTTTGGTGACGAGAACAACCTCCATTTTGTGCTCTGTTTCCTTTAATACAAGAGCAGCATTGATAATTTTATGGTCATTCTTCCCTGAGGAATAGACATTCTCTGCATTGATTTCTTTTGGATTGTTATCGAGAATAACCCTAAAGCTACCTAACTCCTTTCCTAAGCTAATCCATTCTTGTAAACTGCCGTGTGAGGATAATTTATCGATTTGTCGAATGACCTCGCGTGCAGAGAAATTCTTCGTATCATTTCCTAATTTAAACTTATCCAACTCCTCCAATACCGTGATTGGTATCGCCACATAGTTCTTCTTAAAATTGGTAATTGCTTGGTGGTCGTGTAACAATACCGAAGTGTCCAACACGAAGATTTTCTGCTTTTTTGCCATGTCGTTTTTTATTAAAGTTAGGAGAGTGAATTCCCTAAATTCATTTCAAATGACAATAGTTATTTACAGCAGAATGTTAGACTAAACGAAAAACCAACAAGAGCAACGAACAAAAACAGCACGCGCATTGTTTATTTAACAAAGGCTTAAAATGGAGGAGTGGAAAGTTGTTCCTGGTTTTTCAAATTATGAAGTATCCAACATGGGTAACATACGTTCTATTGAACGTACTTCTACCATGAGCAACGGTCGTGTGGTTCATCTCGAAGGACGTACAAAGACGATTCGTATCCATCCTAAAAATGGATTTCTTCTTACCGACCTTGTGGATGACAAAGGGAAAAGACGAACAGTCTACCCACACAAGGTTGTTGCACTTGCTTATATTCCCAATACTCAGCCTAGAAAAAATAAAGTTGTGGTGCATCTTGATGGAAACCTGAAGAACAATTGTGTTGAAAATCTCGCATGGACCAGCTTCAGCGCTTCCATCAAAAAGGGATTTGAATCGGGCAAACGAGACAATTCACAGCTGTGGCTAAAAAGACGTTTGAAATACGGCCCAAAGGGCGGAAACACATCCAATGGAAGACCAGACCCACTGGATTACGCTCAAAAAAAACGCATCCATTACTTGCGCACGGAAAAAGGCATGACCTTAAAAGAGCTCTCCGAAAAATACAATTGCAGCATTTCTCACATTCATAAGACCTTGCTTCGCTTTGGTAAAGAAGCAAACATTTAGAAGAATTTACTTCTACGAATAATGCGATCTACTGGAATATAAATTGTTCCAAAGGCCTCACTCCTACTTAATGAATCTAGGCTAAACTGAAGCCGTGTTCCTTTTTCAGTCCAAACCCCATTGTTCCGACGATGCTCCTCAATGGCGGGAGTATAGGCCCCTGAGTGAAAAATGAAGTACTTGTCTTTCTTTTTAAAGTGCAACTCCGGTGAAAATAAGAAGCGAAATTTATCCCCCTGCTGTGTGATGATTCCTTTTGCCATAAGGCGATTGAACAAGGATTGTCCATTTTCATTCATGGATAATATAAGCGAGAAGCCTGGGACTTTTACATCACGTTTTTTCTCTACTTCCGTCACATTAAAATCTTCGTCGAGCACAGACTCAATGTAGCTTTCCTGTACCGTTTGAAATCCACCTTCCCGAAACGATAAATCGCCATCCCACGCATTTAAAAATTGTGCTGTTGGGAAACCAATCTTTCGTCCAAGCTTCACCAACCAAACATATATTGGGTCTGTCGGGCTATTTCGAAGTTTCGTGACATCCAAATGAATGTTGAGCATCTTGCTGGAAAATTCTCCTTCCTTGAAACTCAAACCAGGAGATTTCATCGCAACGTTTAAGGGCTTTGTGCTTCGGATGTAGGCCAAGAGACTAAAGCTCACCGAATCGCTATCATGCGCAAAGATGGCGGTCTTTATACCATTTTCTTTCAGTTTTTTCCAATTCGAATATATCACCAATTTCTCTTTGCGGAATTGCTTTTCGCGCAAGAAAGCCTTCCAACATGGTGCGATACCAAAGCGCTTGGCTTCACTCACACGCTTCAAAATTGGTTCAAAGTTCTTGCCCTTGTACACCAACAAATAATTTTTTCCGTAGGATAAATACCCATTTTCCTTTGGATAGGTATACACCTTTTGCTCATTGATCAAGGTATCACGAATGTCTGCGAATTTGCGCAAGCGCTCAATACCCTGGAAAATTTTGCTGCTGTCACTCACATGAAGCACAGCTCCCCATTGACCTGTTTCATAGGCAAAGAAGTAGGCGGGATCTTGAAGGTTTAAGCCATACATCTTTCCTTGACCGAGTAAAAATTCATACGAGAAGAAATCCCGAAATGGAATCTTGTGGTAAAACAACATACCACTTGTTTCGCGTGCCACATCCAACAAATAAGCCCGACCAAGAAAATCTGCCTCCGGCAAGCGGTCTTCGATCCGTGGCGGGTCAGCTTTACCGAACAATAAGGGTCTTAAATAAAGGAATACTCCTAGGGCAACGGAAAGAATAAGAATTAGGACAACCTTCTTGAACATGAAGTTGAATTATTTTGAAATCACATAGATGCTGTTCAACAAATCAAGGAGGTATTTCCCTGAATTGTCATAAACACCCTGATAGTTGTATACCAAACTCAAATTCGTTTTCTCTTTGCTCGTCTTTGAAGATGTCAACTCCATGGTTCCTGTCTTACCGCGCATAGCATCGATGATTTCATTTTCTCGGTCACTAAAGAAGTCACGAGGAAAACGCTCGATTGCACGTGCCCAATCGATGTGTGCATACATAAACCCACTTTTCTTCGCACGTTTCGCTGACTTTTTCGACAACGCTTCTTTCCCATACCCAGTGGCATGACGCATGGCAAGGTCAGCATCATTGGTAAAAATGAAGAGGCCATTGGCATTGATCATGTACAAGTCTGCCGCATCAAGAATGGCTCTTTCATACACCCAGTATGTTCCCATGTTTTTAAAACGGGAAGTCAAATGTGACAAATGCTTCAGTACTTTATCAGGAATGTCAGCGCGCTCTGTGGAGAATCCAACCGTGAAAATGGGCATATCTTCCTCGGCTTCTACTTCACGTTCACTGTATTCGAAAGTCTCCTCGTCGTAGCTGAATTCAATTTTTGTCGTTTTAATTTTCTGTATGCCGTTGAACGTGCCAAACATGCTTCCCTTGTAGGTGCCGAAAAGTGCATCCTTATTGATAAACTCATTGAGCAACTCGATGGTTAAAACGTTCGTGCTCATGCGCGCATTTTTCTCCGAAGATAATATCGGCATGATCACCTTGTAGGCTTGTTCATAGGCCTCGCGAAGATTTACATTGTACGAGAAAAAAGCGGTGTTGTCCTTGTGAATGTATTTCAAAACGTCTTTGTCAAACTTTGAATCATTCATCTTTTCATAGATCGAACCAAGTTCTTCACCGTAGCGCACTTCCATTTTAAATTCAACTGAAGCTTGATTGAGAATTAGGTCTCCCAGAATCACATTTCCTGTATACAACTCCTTCATGTCCTCAAACAAGGATGGAAACATGGTTTGCATGTACCACATTCCTTCAGCTTTCTGAAGGTTACGTGAATTGTCCAAATAGAAAATTCCTTCAGATGGATGTGTTAGTTGTTCTGCAAAACGGCTATCCGAGTTGACAAGATTGATTTGATCCACAAACAATTCCTCACACAGCGCAGACAAGTACTGCATTTCCAGCATCACTTGCACGCTGTCGCGCAACTCGTAGTAGTTCTTTTCCAATAAATTCTCCTCCTCTAAATCCCCCTCGATTTCATCCTCCTCCAATTCAATTTCCGTAGGATCTTCAGACTCTTCTGGCATTTCTTCGAATTCAAACTCTCCCTCCAAATCAAAGTCACCATACGCCTCGTCATAGTAAGGATTCTCATTCCCTCGTGCGTACCAAATTGAATCCGTCACCTCATCGATTTTGTCCATGTTTGGTTCTACACGCACAAGGAGTGCAGCATCACCCTT
Source organism: Bacteroidota bacterium (assembly GCA_039798485.1). Lineage (GTDB taxonomy): Bacteria > Bacteroidota > Bacteroidia > Flavobacteriales_D > Crocinitomicaceae > M0103. Next base: position 15,394 of record JBDKGB010000081.1, on the reverse strand, counting down.
AATGATCAGATGGTTGAAATAAGAGCTGTAAAACTCAACACCAGGATAGAGGTCTTCCTCTTTTTCGAAATCATCGAAAACGACAAATAAATCTTGTTTGTCTTTGATGCCTAAAGTAAACCCTGAAACCTCATAATTCTGTCCCTTTCCGTAAAACACATTCAACTTTTGATTGAAGTCGATTCCTGAATCTTTCAAGGTCTTGCCCGTCGTTGACCCATCGAACAATTCTTGTTGCACCTCTTCCATGAATTCATAACGCACAAGATCATCGAGCGAAATTTTCTGGAGTAAGCTAATGTTGTTCAGGCTGAAAACAGTCACTGCATCCCTTGGAATGAGTGTTTCTGATTTGGTGGTTGGGGTTACTTCGGTCATGGATTGACCAGTTACACCAAGAGCGCTGCTTAGAAAAAGTAGAGCTAAAATCAACTGAAAATGAGGACGACGGATCACTTTATACGGTTCTACGGATTGTGACGCGAAAATACGAAAATTACCGCGAATTTTACTTGAGTGGCGTAAGATAGATTGTGTTGTCCAAAAGGGAGGTGTTTTGGGACAAGGCATGTGGGTTTGTCTTGATCATCACATTCATTTTGTTGGCCGAAATTTGTGCGGACGGATTGTCGAAATGGTCCACAGGACGCTCAAAGCGAGTGATAGATGTATAGGTCCCTTGTTTCAACAATGCGATGTCTTCTTGCTGAAATTCCGTTGTTTTCTTTACCGTTATTTCTGGAATCGAACGCACAAGTTTTTGTCCGTCCCAATTCAACCAAATGGCATCCAATTCAGGCACATTTTTATCACGAAGCTCATCGCGTACCACATCCTTTATTGCGGCTTGAAGCGCAGACACACTTGTGAAATCGCAACGCAATTTGAAAATAAAACCTTCAAAATCTGATTCGATGATTACGTTAGAAATTCCAGTTTTCGCATCTAACTTTTTCTGAAAATCCGCTATGCGTTCGTTCAGTTCTGAAATGGATGGGACCCTGATGCCATTCACGCTGTCCAAAGCAAGAATAGAGTTGACCTTCACCTTGCTCGAACTTAAATTAACGGTATACTTCAAGGTTCCGCTTCCATCATTGTTGATTTTTATGTCATCAATAAGTTCAATGCACGACGTGAACGACAGCGTGCAAAACAAAAGCAATGAAAACGTCCAAAATTTCATGGTACAAATTTAATCAATTCCGCGCTTGGCAAAAAGCAAGCCATAAGTGAAGTTCTCCAATTTCATAAAAAATATCTGCGGTGAGTATTTTTCGTTGTCTGGGTCCAAACACACTCCCTACTTTCTATCAATTCCCTATATTTGCAACAAATTTCATCACATGACGGATCAATCCAGAATTTCTACCGCAAAAGCACCAAAGCCCGTTGGAATGTACCCCCATGCCCGTAAGGTTGGGAATTTACTTTTCTTGTCAGGAGTTGGACCCCGCGTTGCCGGTTCCGATGCTTCTGACTCTGCAGTTCCAGGGTTGAGCTTAGACAAAAATGGAAATTTCATCGAGTTTGATTTCGAGGCACAATGCCGCAGCGTTTTCGACAATGTGCGCATTATCCTTGAAGAATCGGGTTCGAGCTGGGATCAATTGGTAGATGTAACGGTATTTTTAGTGCACATGAAACGTGATTTCCACACGTACAACCGTGTTTATGCTGAGTATTTCAAAGACAACCTTCCTTGCCGCACCACCGTAGAAATCAATTCACTCCCTACGCCCATTGCGATTGAATTAAAATGTATAGCAACAATTGATTAAACCATGACAGGATTCATTCTTCGCTGCCTGATTGCCGCAGCAACACTTTTTTTTACCGTTTGGCTTTTTGCGACTGGACATTGGGGCTGGGGGATCACGATGATACTTCCACTAGCTCTTGTAATCCTCTCATTTTTCCGCAACGAAAACATGATACTTGCCTTGAATCAAATGCGCTTGGGAGATACAGACAAAGCAAAAAAATACATCAACAGAATTTCTGCGCCTCACCTTTTGCCGCGCAAGCAACATGCTTATGTTTTGTTTCTTCAGGCCGTGATGAATACCCAAGAATTTGGATTTGCAAAAAGTGAGCAGTACCTGCGCAAAGCCATCGGACTTGGACTTCGCACTGGACAAGATAACGCTGTTGCACGCATGCACCTAGCAGGTATTTGTTTGCAAACGAACCGCAAAGCGGAAGCTGAAAAATTATTGGCTGAAGCAAAGAAGATGGACAATACAGGCATGTTGAAGGAACAGATCGTGATGATGCAAAACCAGATGAAGTCTGCTCCTTCTAAGAATCAAATGCGCATGGCCCAAATGATGGGTGGACGCAAGAAAATGCCGCGCATGCGCTAATGGAGAAAGACCTTTCAAATCGCATCGTTTCTCAGCCTTGGGCCGATTACGAACTCATTGACGCTGGGGGCGGAAAAAAATTAGAACGCTGGGGGAAAGTCATCACCATTCGTCCAGAATTACAGGCCTATTTCAAGTCTGAAATTCCTTTCACCGAATGGGAAAAAATGGCCAATTGGGAGTTTCGAGCCAAAGCTGGAAACAGCGGAACATGGAAAGCCCTAAAGTCGAACTCCCCGAAACAGTGGAGCATCACCTACAAACAGCTGCAATTTCAACTGGAATTGACCAAATTCAAACATGTAGGTTTATTCCCTGAACAACGCAGCAACTGGGATCTTATTCGCCAAAAACTCCATTCAGAAGACAAATTCCTCAATCTCTTCGCCTATACGGGTGCAGCTTCGTGTGTCGCACGTTACGCTGGTGCTGAAACTTACCATGTAGACTCCGTGAAGCAATTGATTTCGTGGGCACGAACCAACATGGAAGAGAGCCGTTTGCTCAACGTCAAATGGGTACTAGAAGATGCCTTGAAATTTGCCAATCGCGAAGTGAAACGCGGAAACACCTACAAAGGAATTATCATGGATCCACCCGCATGGGGCATCGGTGCTAAAGGGGAAAAATGGAAGCTCGAAGAAAAAATTGATGAGCTGCTTGCCGCTGCCGAAACCTTGCTCGATGAAGATGGTTTTCTCATCGTAAACACCTATTCACCTACCTTTGATTTGCACATGTTGCAGTCCCTAGCAGAACTGTATTTCGGGAATCGTTCCTTCGAAGCGAAAGAATTGTGGATGAAAACTACAACTGGAAAGGACCTCTATTTTGGAAATGTGCTCAGGGTAGGACTCTCGGAAAGAGAAGATTAATTCCGAATTACCAAGAGGTTAAACGGCATGTCAGACGAATCGTCGAACGGCACTCTCGAAAAAAAAGCTACATTTGTTCCCAGCATTACTTGTGGAAACAGAAAAGAAAATAGCAGTTATTGGAGGCGGGAGCTGGGCAACGGCACTGGTGAAGATTTTGTGTAACAACCTCAATTCGGTGAATTGGTGGATGCGCAGCGAAACTGCTGTTGCGCACATACTCAAGTACAAACACAACCCCAACTACCTTCAGTCGGTAGAATTTGACCTCAATAAAATCAATGTATCCACAGATTTGGAAGAGATTATTCGTCCAGCTGACATTGTGATCATTGCTACACCATCTGCATTTTTAGTGTCCATCTTTGAACATTTCCCAACGGAAATCATGAAGGACAAAATTGTTTTTTCAGCCGTTAAAGGAATCATTCCAGAATACAATGCGATTCCAGCGCGCTTCATTCACAAAACCTTTGGCACTCCCTACGACAATATCGGTATCATCTGCGGTCCGTGTCATGCGGAGGAAGTAGCACTCGAGCGACTTTCCTATTTGACCATCGCCGCTCAAGACGATGAAATAGCTGAGGATGTGGCCGAATTGCTCGCTTGCCGTTACATCAAAACGACGATTTCAGATGACCTATTTGGCACTGAACTTTCTGCCGTTTTAAAAAATGTGTACGCCTTGGCATCTGGAATTTGCTCAGGCTTGGGTTATGGCGACAATTTTCAATCGGTGTTGATTGCCAATGCCATACAAGAGATCGAGAATTTTATTGACGAAGTGAGCCCCATTCACCGCGATGTGAAATCCAGCGCCTACCTTGGTGATTTATTGGTAACAGCCTATTCTAAATTCTCCCGAAACCGTACGTTTGGGACGATGATTGGGAAAGGTTACTCTGTGAAAACGGCTCAATTGGAGATGGATATGATTGCGGAGGGCTATTACGCGACGAAATGTGTGATGGAAATCAATAAAAAGTTCCAAGTAGAAATGCCCATTGTTGAGGCCGTTTATAACATACTTTATGAGCGCATTTCCCCAGCAGTTGAAATGCGCCTTCTTTCGGATAAGTTATCTTAACATCTTATGCTAGCTCGTTTTCACTTTCAGCATCAAGTCCTCTTGATTGTCTGTTCATTCCTCATGAATTTTTCATTTAGCCAGCAGCTGATTGATCACGTGAATCCCTTTATTGGGACAAAAAACGCTGGACATACCTACCCTGGTGCTTCCGTTCCTTTTGGCGCTGTGCAGCTCAGTCCAGATACCGACACCATTCCTTTTTCTGTGAATGGAAAGTACACCGGGGATGTCTATAAATACTGCGCAGGATACCAATACGACGACCCAACCATCGTTGGATTCACACATACCCACTTCAGCGGTACGGGACATTCTGACCTTGGTGATATTTTGCTAATGCCCGGAACAGGCAAAGTGCAATTAAATCCCGGAACCACAAGCCAACCTGATAAAGGCTACCGTTCGCGTTTCTCGCATTCAACAGAAAAAGCAGCGCCAAATTCCTACGAAGTGTACTTGGAAGATCCAAAAGTAAAGGCCGAGATGACGACAACGACGCGCGTTGGATGTCACCGTTATACCTTTGACGAAACCAACAATGCCCACCTCATCTTGGACTTGATCCACGGCATTTACAATTACGACGGGAAAAATGCCTGGACCTTTGTGCGTGTGGAAAACGATACCTTGATCACGGGCTATCGCCAAACGAATGGATGGGCGCGGACACGTACAGTCTATTTTGCAATTTCATTTTCAAAGCCCATAATAAGCTATGGCTTAGAGAACAATAGACCCTCATCCTACAATGGCTTTTGGGGTAAATTCAACCAGACGAAAGACTTTCCAGAAATCGCAGGTGAAGGAATCCGTGGACATTTTCATTTTGATTTAACGAAAGATCCCACCCTGATGGTAAAGGTCGCGCTGTCGCCTGTGAGCACAGTGGGCGCCATCGCCAACATGCAAGCAGAGGTGCCACACTGGAACTTCGATGATGTGAAGAAGCAAGGGCAAACACAATGGGAAAATGAATTGTCGAAGGTGAAAATTGAAGCCAGTTCGCCTGAAGAATACACCAACTTTTACACGGCCCTTTACCATTGCTTTCTTGGACCTACCGTCTACATGGATGTGGATGGTAGCTACAAAGGCCTCGATCAAAACATACACACGGCAAAAAGTTTTACCAATTACACCACCTTTTCAGTTTGGGATACCTACCGTGCGCTGCATCCACTTTTCAATATTGTTCAACCCAAACGCAACAGCGACATGGTCAATTCCATGTTGGCTCATTACGATCAAAGTGTTCACAAAATGTTACCCATTTGGTCGCATTATGCCAATGACAACTGGTGCATGATTGGCTACCATTCCGTTTCTGTTTTGGCAGATGCTATGGTAAAGGGAATTCCTGGATTCGACCACATGCGCGCCATTGAGGCATCTGTTCAGTCCTCCAACAATGAGTGGTTCGACGGCTTGAAATCTTACATGATGAATTCATTCTATGTCGCTGAAGACCAAAGTGGAAATTCTGTGTCAAAAACCCTTGAATTTGCCTACGACGATTGGACCATAGCTCAGATGTTGGCTCTTTATCCAACGTTGTCCGATGGGTCCGAAATTGACTTAAAGGAGTATTACATGATGCGGGCAGGATCTTATACCGAAGTGTTTGACTCCACCATTGGCTTTATGCGTCCTCGCTTGGCGAACGGTATATTCAAGTCGCCATTTGATCCTTTGGATACGCATGGACAAGGATTTATCGAAGGAAATGCTTGGAATTACTCGCTGTACGTTCCTCACAATCCCAAAGCCCTGATTGCATTGATGGGCGGAGACAAACGCTTTGTGGAGCACCTCGATTCGTTGTTTACCATGCCACTTGCCGACAAATACATTGAGCATACCGAAGACATCATGCGCGCAGGGATTATTGGAAACTATGTGCATGGCAATGAGCCCTCTCACCATGTGCCATTTCTTTACAATTGGACCACTCAGCCATGGAAAACACAAGCACAAACCCGTGCAATTCTTCCCTCACAATACAAGGCAACACCGGATGGATTGGGTGGAAATGACGATTGCGGACAAATGAGTGCTTGGATGGTTTTTGCATCGCTTGGATTTTATCCTGTAGCACCCGGTTCAACCGAATATGCCTTGACCAGTCCGAGCATAAAGTCTGCACAGCTGAACCTAGAAAACGGCAAGACCTTTACCGTGAAAGTGAGTCATCAGGGACCTAAAAATGTATACATCCAAGCTATTTACCTGAATGGAAAACCATTGAATCGCCTTTTCATCGACCATGCAGACATTGTGAATGGCGGCACCTTGGATTTCCACCTCGGACCAAGACCCAATACTCGGTTCGGGACGATTCGCTGATCTAGAAGAAAAACAGCCATTGTTTAAGGTCATCCGACACAGCTAACTCCTCTCTTTTTCGTAGTTTTGGCCCCATGAAAGTGTTCAAATTTGGCGGCGCATCAGTCAAAGATTCATCTGCTGTGCGCAATGTATCCGGTATTCTTTCCCTATTTCATGGCGAAAAGATAACCGTTGTGGTTTCAGCAATGGGAAAAACCACCAATAAATTGGAGGAAATTGTTGCGGCAGAACAGCGCCACGACAAAAAAGCCTTTGACGCATTGGTTGATGATCTATACGCCTTTCATCTCGACATTTTGGCCGAGTTGTTTGAAGAACGACACTATGCGGCCTACAACGCCGTAGAGGATATTTTTGAACGCCTTCGCGCGCGCTTCAACCAGCCATTCCCCGAGAATTTCGACTATGAATACGATCAAATTGTGTCGTTGGGAGAATTGTTGTCGACACAAATCATTTCTGCCTTCCTGAATGAACAAGGGCACGCGACAAGATGGGCCGACTCCCGTCTGTTGATTCGCACCGACAACCGCTACCGCGAAGGTAATGTTGATTGGAAGAAGACCGAAGATTTAATCCGCGAACGATTTGTCCCCCAATTTGAGCACAACGACATCTTGGTGACTCAAGGATTTATCGGCGCCACAGGCGAAGGGTTTACCACAACGCTCGGCCGCGAAGGATCAGACTACACGGCCGGAATTTTAGCCTATTGCACCGATGCTGAAAGTGTGACCATCTGGAAGGATGTTCCCGGAATGCTCAATGCAGACCCAAAGTACTTTCAAAACACGGTCAAACTTGATCAAATCTCTTTCCGTGAGGCGATTGAATTGTCCTACTACGGTGCGTCGGTCATTCACCCGAAAACGGTTAAACCCCTTCAAAACAAAGGCATTCCACTTCATGTAAAATCATTCCTTGACCCCGAAGCAAAAGGCACAGCGATTCAAGCATCGACAGACAAAGACCACTTGATTCCTTCCTTTATCGTGATGCGCAATCAGGTCTTATTTTCCATCAATCGCCGCGATTTTTCATTCATCGTTGAAGAACACCTCAGTGATATTTTCAATCGGCTTTCAAGCATTGGTGTGAAAATCAATTTGATGCAGAACTCGGCCTTGAATTTTTCGATTCTTGTGGATCGCAGCAAAACGGATCCCGAGAAGGTGATTCAACTTTTTACCGACAATTACGAAGTGCGCTACAACGAAGGCCTTGAATTGGTGACCATTCGCCATTACGACGCAGATACCCTGGCGATGTTGAGTGAAGGCAAAGAAACCTTGGTTGAGCAACGCACACGGCAAACAGCGCGACTTGTTCTTAAGGGAAATACAAAGTAAAATACCTCGAACAAGGTATTCTAAAACCCCGTTTAAGCGTTATTTTTGTAGTCTATAGTTCTCCATGTCGGCAAAATTATCTGAAATAAAAATTGGCAACTGCGCCACCGTTACTTCAATCTCGGATTCGTACATTCGATTGAAGCTGATGGAGATGGGTTTGCTTCCTGGCAGAGAAGTCACTGTTTTATTTCGGGCACCCTTGGGCGACCCTATTGCCATTGATGTGAACGGATACATTTTATCCTTGCGTTTGGATGAAGCAGCCATGATTCACGTCGAAGAACCATCACTAGCGATTGCGTAATTCATTGGACATGAAGATTGCGCTCTTAGGAAATCCAAACACAGGAAAAAGTTCTGTTTTTAATCTCATTACAGGCCTTCGACAACAGGTCGGGAACTTTCCGGGTGTAACCGTGGAGAAAAAAACAGGAACGCTTCAAATCGATAGTGATGCGCACACGCTCATTGATTTTCCAGGAACGTATAGCCTTTACCCGAGGTCAAAGGATGAACATGTCGTTTATTCCGTCCTATCCGATGAAAATTCAGAAGATTATCCGGATGTTGTCGTAGTAGTGGTGGACCAAAGTAACCTCGAACGCAATTTGTTCTTGTTTTCCCAAATTTACGACCTCGGACTCCCAACCATTCTTGTGCTGAACATGAGTGACCTTGCGCAACGGAATGGTTTGTCTGTCGATTCAGAAAAATTGAACACGTTCTTCCCTGCTGCACGCATCGTTACGACCAATGCACGTGTGGGAATGGGAAAAGAGCGTTTGATGACTGCGATTTCGGACATGTCGAAGATCACACCTGAAAAAAGAACGCCAATTCCATTATGTCAGGTAGACGACATCACTTGTCAAGAGCAAGAAGCATCGTCCAGATATACCTTCATTTCAGAAGTTATTTCAACCTCAATGTCAAAAGTTGAAGCGGAGAAAAAAGCGGTTGTGAGTGCCTTAGACCGGTTCTTTGTTCACCCGATTTTTGGCTACCTCATATTTGCCGCAATACTTTTTGTCGTCTTTCAATTCATCTTTGCTTTTGCAGCAATCCCTATGGATCTGATTGACACAAGCTTTGCGGAATTTGGAGAGTGGTTGTCCAACGCCTTGCCGAAAGGTGTCTTTTCCGATTTGGTCTGTAAAGGTATTATTCCAGGCATAGGTGGTGTTTTGGTCTTTGTGCCGCAAATTGCACTGCTCTTTTTCTTCATTTCCATACTCGAAGAAACTGGCTATTTGTCTCGCGTTGTTTTCATTATGGATCGCCTCATGCGACCTTTAGGATTAAACGGAAAAAGTGTTGTCCCCTTAATGTCGAGCGTGGCCTGTGCCATTCCGGGCGTTATGGCGACACGCACGATTTCCGATTGGAAGGAACGCATGATCACCATTCTCGTAGCACCATTAATGAGCTGCAGTGCACGCATTCCTGTGTATACCTTATTGATCGCATTGGTCATTCCCAAGACAACGATTCTAGGGGTCTTCAACTTACAGGGTCTCGTTTTGTTTGGTCTTTATACCCTCGGCTTGGTGGCTGCATTGTTGGTGGCTGTTATTCTAAAATTCATCTTAAAATCGCGCGACAGAGGATTCTTGATGCTCGAATTGCCCACGTTTAAATCGCCGCGGTGGGGGAATGTCGGAATTACCGTTTGGGAAAAAGTTAAGGTGTTTATGTTGGATGCTGGAAAGATCATTTTAGCAATCTCCATCCTACTTTGGGCTTTAGCCACCTACGGACCAAGTGAGTCGATGAAGAAAAATATAGCATTGGCAAAAAAGGAAGCTAAAGAATTTCATCTTACCGAGGCGGAGACCAACCAGCGTGTGGCTTCCGCAAAAATGGAAAGTTCCTATATCGGACACCTCGGCCATTTCATTGAACCTGCGATTAAGCCGCTCGGTTACGATTGGAAAATTGGCATTTCCCTCATCACTTCATTTGCAGCGCGCGAAGTGTTTGTCGGTTCACTTTCAACCATTTATTCGGTGAATGAAACGGAAGACGTCAACAAGCGGCTCATTGATAAAATGCGTGCTGAAAAACGCGCTGACGGCACACAAGTCTACACATTGGCTGCAGGCGCGTCACTCATGGTATTCTATGTGTTTGCGATGCAATGCATGGCGACATTGGCCGTGGTAAAACGCGAAACCAACAGTTGGAAGTGGCCTTTGATCCAAATTGGATTCATGGGCGCCTTGGCCTATTTCGGTGCTTTGATCACATTCAATCTACTGTCCTAATGCAAGAGGTACTCGTCATCTTTTCGATAGCCGCCGCAAGCATCTTTCTTGCACGTCAATTCTACACGAAGTTCGTACGTAAAGATGCGAAATGTGAAGGCTGCGCGGTGGGGAAAATGCAGGATAAGTAAGTCGTGTTTACGCTGATCAATCCCTTATTTTTTCTTCTTTTTCTTCTTCCAATTCCGTGGGTTATCGATAATGTATTTTTCGATTCGATGATAATCTCCCTGATTTCTAATAATATGCTCGTAATAATTTCTCTGAAAGATTTTATTGCGGGCGAATGGCAATTCGCTAGATGGGGCGAATGGCGATTCTCGCGATGGGGCGAATAGCAATTCGCCCGTTCTGGATCCTCCCGAAGAATTTAGAAAAAGATTTATCTTTTTTGTGCAAGCGCCCTTAAATCCGCGGATTATTGCGCCAATGGTGTGGGAAGGGCTTTTCGGATTCGAATGAATCCATTCATCGTTATCTATTTTTTCGGCTTCGACTTTTGTGGCAATGGTTACGATCATATGCATGTGGTCAGGCATTATGATAAATTCTCCCAAAATGACATTAGGTCGTATTTCAACAGTATTTCTCCACTCTTCTTCGACGATTCTTCCAACGGAACTTAGGGTCATTTTTTCGTCTAGAATTTTGCCAAATAAGTGTTTTCGATTCTGAGTAACAATGGTAATAAAATAACTCCCTTTTTGAGAATAATCATAGTTTTTCAGGCGAATAGACTGCCTATTCGGTAAATTTGAATTCGTTGGCATTTAAATTTTTTCATAATAAGTTACGAAAAAATATTAGACTTGGATAATCTTTTTAATGCCCTCCGCCTTCCGTGGCGTCGAAAGAAATACCTCTTTTCTTGAGGATTCTACCCACATAGACTGCGAAGAAAGCGAGGTACGCAAAGCACACTACACCTACCCAATAGGAGTGTTGTATTCCAAGCATCTTCTCTGACGACAAAGCACCTTGCGTTAAGGAAATGACTCCTCCTCCCATAATCATCATAATCAGCAAGCTAGATGCGGTGTTTGTTTTCTCGCCCAATCCTGCGATACCCAAGGTAAAGATACATGGCCAAAGGGTGCTACAGAAAAGTCCTACAGAGATAAAGGCAAAAACACTTGTCATGCCGCTAGCGAAAATACCTATCATCAATGCTGCAATACCTAGGGTTGAATAAATGATGATTTGACGGGCTGGTTTTCCTTCACTGACGGCATCTGCCACGGCTAAGATCACGACAATCAATAGGTATGGATACAAGGATTGAATGGAGTGCCCACCAATCACATTTGCAAAGGCAAATACACCAAATGCTGCGAATGGTAATAGGAGACTCAACTTCAATTTTGTCGACTCTTTCAAGTCAAATGCACCAGCGGCAGAGGTCCAACGTCCAATCATCAAACTCGCCCAGAACAACGAAACGTAAGGAGCGACAGCACTTTCTGGCGTACCCAACTTCTGCTTCATGAATTCTGGAAGGTTACTCGCTGTAGATACTTCAACACCCACATACAAGAAAATGGCGATCATACCCAACACAACTTGTGGATAACGCAAGGTCTCCATGATGCCCCCACCGTTGTTTTGTGTTTCACCACCGATGCGGTCTGGAACCGAAGAAAATTTAAAGAAAACCGCTGCCAAAACAAAGGCTGCACCGAGCAAGAGATAAGGAATTTGTACCGCTTCGAGGTTCAGGGCTTGGTCTGGATTGGAAATCCCTCCGAAAATGGCGAATGATACGATAACGGGGCCAATGGTTGTACCCACATTGTTGATTCCACCAGCCAACGATAAACGCATGTTTCCTTTGGATGGGTCACCCATTTGAATGGCCAATGGGTTGGCTGCAATCTGCTGCAAGGAGAACCCAAGACCAACAGTAAACAAACCGCTTATGAGCAGTGGAAATGAAGCATTGTTAGACGCTGGTATGAACAAAAGTGTTCCGGCAGCAGAAATGAGCAAGCCCAAGGCAAGTCCATTGCGGTATCCGATCAGGTTCAAGATGTCGCGTTTCAATAAACCTGAAATCACAAAGTACAAAATTGATCCAACCGTGTAGGCCACATAAAACGCAAAGGAGATCATTTGCGACTGAAGTTGACTCAAGTCTAAGGCCTTTTTGAAGACCGGAATGAGGATGTCATTGCTTGCTGCAACAAAGCCCCAGAAGAAAAAAATCACAATAAGCGTAACGAGTGCGCTACTTTTAGTAGAAACGGACATAAGTAGAAATTTGGACCAATATAGTAGAAATTCTCCGCTTAACTTACAGATTGACTAAGATTGCTTGAATTTTCTTCCAAAGCAATTAGTTTTTTGGTTGCAGCAACGATTCCTTTCACATCAAATCCACAATCTTCCCAAAGTTCCTCTTGCGTACCGTGGTGCACATAGCGATCTGGAATACCGAGTCGAACAACCTCTGCCGAATACTTTTGATCAACCATAAATTCAATTACGGCGGAGCCAAATCCACCCATCAAGCAGCCGTCTTCGATTGTGATGACTTTGGAGAATTTTGAGAACACCTCGTGCAACATCACCTCATCGATAGGTTTCACGAAACGCATGTCATAATGAGCCGCGCTAACGCCAAGTTCTTTCAATTCAGCGATGGCATTTTGGGCAAAATTTCCAGGGTGACCTACTGTTAAAATAGCGACATCTTCACCATTCGTTAATTTGCGGCCTGTACCTACTTGGATGGCCTTCATAGGCGTTTTCCACTCTGTCATCACGCCATTACCGCGTGGATAACGAATGGAGAAAGGACCCATATTTTCTTGTTGAGCCGTAAACATCAAATTGCGCAATTCTGCTTCGTCCATAGGTGCTGAAACAATCATGTTCGGAATGTGACGCATGTAAGCCAAATCGTATGCTCCGTGATGCGTCGCGCCATCGGCACCAACAAGACCACCACGGTCTAGGCAAAACACAACATTTAAATTTTGCAAGGCCACATCGTGCAATACTTGATCGTAAGCACGTTGCATAAATGACGAATAGATGTTGCAAAACGGCACCAATCCTTGCGTTGCCAACCCTGCGGAGAATGTCACTGCGTGTTGTTCAGCAATACCCACATCGAATGCGCGATCTGGCATGGCCTGCATCATGATGTTCAATGAACACCCAGAAGGCATTGCTGGGGTAACCCCCATGATTTTATCGTTCTTTTCTGCCAATTCCACAATGGTATGACCGAATACATCTTGATACTTAGGTGGTTGTGGTGATTTTGGAACCACTTTTACGATTTCACCTGTTTCCTTGTTGAACACTCCTGGCGCATGCCATTTTGTTGGGTTTCCTTCTTCTGAAAACTTGTAACCTGCACCTTTGCGTGTGATGCAATGTAAGATTTTTGGACCGGGGATATCTTTCAAATCCTCCAAAACCTTCGCCAAGCCAATCACATCATGCCCATCTACAGGTCCGAAATAGCGGAAGTTTAGGGATTCAAACAAGTTGCTTTGCTTCAACAAAGATCCTTTCAAGGCGTGCGTTACTTTCGATGCAATCGTTTGTGCATCTGGACCAAACTTTGAAATTTTCCCCAAAAGGTTCCACACCTCATCCTTGATTTTGTTGTAGGTATGTGATGTTGTAATGTCCGTGAGGTATTCCTTCAATGCACCTACATTCGGATCAATCGACATGCAGTTGTCGTTCAAGACCACCAACAGGTTGGCATCCTTTTCAAAACCTGCATGGTTCATTCCTTCGAAGGCCAAACCAGCAGTCATAGCGCCATCACCAATAACGGCGATGTGCTGACGTTGTTTTTCACCTTTGTACTTGCTGGCAACAGCCATACCAAGTGCCGCAGAGATCGACGTAGACGAGTGGCCCACACCAAAGGTATCGTATTCACTTTCCGAGCGTTTCGGAAAACCAGAGATCCCTCCTTTCAAACGGTTTGTGTGAAAACGGTCGCGACGTCCTGTCAAAATTTTGTGTCCATAGGCTTGGTGTCCAACGTCCCAAACCAATTGATCGTCTGGTGTGTTGAACACATAATGCAAAGCAACCGTCAATTCGACCACTCCCAAGCTCGCGCCGAAGTGGCTATTTCCGATTTCAGAAATAACATCAATGATGTATTGACGCACCTCATCAGAAACCTGCGGCAGATCATCCACGTTAAATTTTTCCCGAAGGTCGGAAGGGATTTGGATTTGCTCCAAAAATGGCCCTGCAGTATATTCTCCCATAGTTTCTATTCCTTTGTTTCGCGACACGCGTCAATAACTAACAAACAAGACATTTATTTTGTTCGTTGTATCAGCGTTAACGATTATTCTTTATGCTTTCACCAACTCCAAGCGCGTGTCACCTTCTGTTTCCAAATCGGTAATCAGCGCATCAGTGCTCGTTGATGTAAATACAATTTCTGTAGCTAAAACTTCTGCCTTCACATACGTCGCATTGGCAGCAATCGCCGTTCGGATGGTATCCGTAGTTTCTAACGTGATTCGAATTTTATCGGTCACTTCTAATCCTGAATCCTTGCGCAGATTCTGCACTCGGTTTACGAGCTCTCTCGCAATTCCTTCTGACTTCAATTCGTCCGAAATGGTAATGTCCAAGGCTACGGTCAAGCCGTTTTCTGAGGCCACTAACCATCCAGGAATGTCTTGCGCCGTGATTTCAAAATCCGCCAAATCGAGCCCAATGGATTCTCCATCTATTGTTCCGTTCCACATTCCGGTTGACTCAATGGAAGCAATGTCATCGCCTGTCATTTGTCCAACAAGCACAGCAATGGCTTTCATTTGTTTCCCGTATTTAGGTCCAATGGTTTTAAAATTCGGTTTGATGCTTTTCACCAAAACACCGCTTCCCTCTTCGAGCAATTCCAACTCCTTCACGTTGACTTCCGAAAGAATCAAGTCTTGCACATGGCGTAAATTGTTGGCAAATGTTTGGCTCAGCACAGGCACCATGATTTTTTGAAGCGGCTGACGCACGCGAATTTTCTCTTTTTTACGCAAAGCCAATACGAGCGATGAAATGCGCTGCGCAATGTCCATTTGATCTTCAAGGTCCGCATTGATCGAGGTACTATCAA
>JBDKGB010000080.1:0-4341 GCA_039798485.1 Bacteroidota bacterium | reverse complement strand
TTCTGTCGAGATGATTACCTCACCCGAAGGTATGGGGATGTCACCGAAACGGATTACGGTATCCACAGCAGGTATTGCTAAAATGATCCGTAAGCTCGGGGACGACGATGTGAAATTTAACCTAGCCTTGTCTTTGCACGCTGCCAATGATAAAAAACGCAGCGAAATCATGGAAATCAATGACAGCAACAACCTGGAAGAACTTTCAGAAGCGCTTCAGTATTTCCACGAAAAAACCGGTTCTCGTGTCACGTTCGAATACATCATCTTCAAAGATTTCAACGACCGCATTGAAGACGCCCAAGAACTGGCATATTTTGCCCGTTGCGTTCCGTGTAAAATCAATATCATTGAGTACAACCCGATCGATGAAGGCGGATATCAACAAGCCAGTAAAGAACGTGTGGATGCATTTGCTGCGTACTTAGAATCCAAAAATCTCATCGTGAACGTGCGCCGAAGCCGGGGAAAAGACATCGATGCAGCCTGCGGCCAATTGGCAAATAAGAACAAGGCAATCGTTGAGCGCGCGGGGATTTTGAAGTGACGAGGTAGTTACGAGTTACTAATTATGAGTTATGAGTTATGAGTTATGAGTTATGAGTTACGAATAATTCAAGATTTGATTGCTTCGCAAATTTGATCCTTATCAGGAATTTGATGAATTCATCTCGCTCGACGGATTTCTGTACAATTCGAAGAATGTTGAAGCCTTTCAGCGAAGCGGTCCATTGTCTTTCGTCCCATTTTTCATTGCGAGAAACGAGAAGGAAACCAACCACTAGTAACTCGTAACTTATAACTCGTAACTCTGTAAACTTCGTCTCTTTTCAGTATATTTGTTTCCATGCGAACGGTCGAAGAAATAATGCAGCCAATACAGTCAGAAATGACTGAATTTGAAGTGCGTTTTCGTCAGAGCATGAAGTCGAAAGTTCCACTTCTCGACAAAATTACCCACTACATCATTCGCCGAAAAGGCAAGCAAATGCGTCCGATGTTCATCTTCCTTACGGCTAAAATGTTGGGTGAAATGAACGATCGATCGTACGATGCCGCATCGCTTGTTGAACTCCTTCATACGGCAACTCTTGTTCACGACGATGTGGTTGACGATGCCAATGAACGACGTGGTTTTTTCTCCGTAAATGCCTTGTGGAAAAATAAAATTGCGGTCTTGGTGGGAGATTACATGCTTTCGCGCGTATTGCTTTTGTCGATCGAAAAGAAAAACGTGCGTTTGCTTGAAGTAGTGGCGCGCGCCGTTCGGGAAATGAGTGAAGGGGAGCTCTTACAAATTGAAAAAGCACGACGTCTTGACATTACGGAAGAGATTTATTTCGAAGTTATTCGTCAGAAAACGGCATCACTCGTTGCAACCTGCTGTGAGGCAGGAGCGATTTCTGTTGATCGCGAAGACATGAGTGAGCGCATGCGCAAATTCGGAGAGTTGGTTGGTTTGGCCTTTCAAATCAAAGACGATATCTTCGACTACGGCACATCAGGAAAGATTGGGAAACCTACCGGCCTTGATATCCGTGAACGCAAAATGACGCTTCCGTTGATTTACACGCTCAATACTGCACCAAAAGAGGTGCGTAAAGAATTGATCAATATTGTAAAAAATAAAAATGAACAGTCCAAGCAAGTGCGACGCGCCGTTGAATTGGTGATTCAATATGGTGGGATTGACTATGCACATGGCAAAATGTTGGAATTGAAAGCGCAAGCACTTGACTTGCTCACGGACATTCCAGATTCTGCAGCAAAACAGTCGTTGATTGGCTTGGTAGAATACACCACAGTACGCGAAAAATAATGAACATGTATAAAATTTTCTTGCTGAGCATTCTTTGCTTTTTTGTGTTATCCGCTTGCGGAAACGGTGAAGAAACCGAAGATGCAACTACACCTCAGAAAAAAGAGGTTTTGGTGGAAATAAAGGATGGCGTTTATACGGAATGGTATCCGGGCAAAAAGAGCATCAAGTTCAAGGGCGGTATGACAAAGGGCAAAAAGCGCAACGGTCGTTGGGTGTTTTATTCAGAAAATGGTGCAGAACTATCGACAACGATGTATGAAAATGGTGTCCGTGAAGGATTTACGATTGTGAAGTATCCTAACGGTGGCATTCATTACCGTGGTGAATATAAAAACGATGTTACTGTAGGCATTTGGACAACCTACGATGAAAAAGGCAATGTTACAGACGAAAAAGATTTCGGGTATCCTGTAGAATAATTGATGTCGAAAATTCCGCCACATATTGTCGATGAGGTAATGCAAACGGCACGGATCGAAGAAGTGATCGGTGAGTTTGTCAATTTGAAGCGTGCAGGTTCCAACCTGAAAGGATTGAGTCCATTTACGGATGAAAAAACACCTTCATTTGTGGTGTCGCCTGCCAAGCAAATTTTCAAGTGTTTTTCTACAAGTAAAGGCGGAACGGTGGTGACTTTCATCATGGAAAAGGAGCATTTTTCTTTTCCAGAAGCCATTCGCTGGCTCGCCGACAAATACGGCATCCAAATCCCGGAAGATGCACCTGAAAGCGCAGAACAAATTGCCGCAACCACCGAACGCGAAAGTTTGTTCATCATCAATGAATTTGCAAAAGAGCACTTCAAGGAGCGCATGCACAAGTCTGAGGAGGGCACTGCGATTGCACTCTCCTACTTCGAAGAACGTGGTTTTCGAAAAGACATCATTGAAAAATTTCAACTCGGTTACTGTTTAAATAGCGGTGACGATTTCACGAAAACGGCTCTCGGCAAAGGATACAAGTTGGAGTACCTGGAAAAAGTTGGCCTCGTTAAATCCAAAGACGATCGACATTTTGACTTTTTCCGCGGTCGTGTCATGTTCCCGATTCATAGCGTTTCAGGACGTGTACTCGGCTTTGGAGGACGCACATTATTTACGGATAAGAAAATTGCCAAGTACTTCAATTCTCCAGAAAGTCCAATCTACAACAAGAGTGAAATCTTGTACGGTTTGTACTTTTCCAAGGGAGACATCATCAAGTACGACAACTGTTTCTTGTGTGAGGGCTACACGGATGTGATCAGCATGTACCAAGCGGGTATTCAGAATGTTGTTTCTTCTTCGGGGACATCTTTGACCAAAGACCAAATTAAACTGATCCGTCGCTACACCAACAATGTCACCATCTTGTACGATGGAGATGCGGCTGGAATTAAGGCTTCATTCCGCGGAATTGATTTGATTCTTGAAGAAGGATTGAATGTCAAAGTGGTGCTTTTTCCCGATGGTGAAGACCCCGATTCCTACTCAAAAAAGGCAAGTTCAGAAGAGCTTGAAACCTATATCAAGGAGCACACTCAGGATTTCATTTCGTTTAAATCAGACATTCTTTTAAAAGAAGGCGAAAAGGATCCCATCAAATTGGCTGAACTGATCAAGGACATTGCGCATTCTGTGGCATTGATTCCAGATCAGATCACACGCACGGTATACATGCAGCAGATTTCAACACGTTTTGGAATTAGCGAGCAAGTTGTTGCTGGTGAATTGATGAAGCTTCGGAAGAATGTTGTTTCCCAACAATTGGAGCAGCCAGAACTGCGCGAAGTGAATGCACCGAAAGAAGCCAATCCACTTGTTGAACTTGTTCCCAATCCTGAGAGAAACGACCTGTACCGCGATGAACATGGTTTAATTCGGCTATTGATTAAGTTCGGAACACGGTTGGTGCTCACGGAACACATCAACGAGCAAGGCGAAAAGTCCATGAGCGAGACAAGTGTCATCGAGTTGATCTGCCATGAATTGGATAAAGATGGATTGACCTTTCACACCCCTTTATTCGAAACAATTTATCGACTATTCCGCGAAGGATTGTCTGAAAACACATTACTCAAAACGAGTTATTTCAAGCATTTGGAAGACCAAGACATTGTGCGTTATGTGACCGATATCGAATCGTCTGAACATGAGCTTAGCGCTCATTGGATCAATAAGTACAACATTCACACACGTTCAGAATCGGATAAACTGAATGATGCCGTAATGAATGCGATTTACAGTTTTAAATCTGCAAAAATCGAGCAGCGCATCAACGAAATTCGCACACTCCTTTCCGCTGAAGAGGCACCGAATGATGAGGAAATGAACGATTTAGTTGCAGAACAGATTCTTTTAGAAAAAATTAAACTGGTGTTTTCAGAGAGGCTTGGCCGAATAATTTTAAGATAGGATGTTAAGTAAAACAATTTTCAATCTCGGTCCTTACGACGTTTGCTTTTGGAATATCATTTTCCTAGCCATCATCTTTTTTGTGGCGATGATCTTGAGAAGAGTCATTCACCGAACATTAAAGCG
>JBDKGB010000079.1:0-52354 GCA_039798485.1 Bacteroidota bacterium | reverse complement strand
CTGCTGTATCGCCTGTTTTCAGTACGGTAAAACGCACAAATACACGTCCTTCAATGCCATTTTCCATGGCATCGGGTGGGTAAATGAGGTGTTCATTAATGTAGGTCATCAATGCTTGCATGCCTCCTGGATATTCGGGTTGAACATCGACCTGAAAAGGATCATAGGGTTCAAGATTTTCACCTGTAGTTGGACATGGTCCACCAGGAAGAACAGGACCAGGAGGTTCTGGAAAAGGATACGGTTCCGGATAGGGATAGGGTTCAGGATAAGGGTCTGGGTCTGGTACTGGGAGAATCACAGGTGGAATGATTTTTTCCTTGGGCGTTTTCTTTGCCTCAGGTTGCGCTTTTGCATTCATCCCCTTCTTCGTTTCCAATACATCTGATTTGGAGATGTGTTGATTTTGATTCGTCTTTGCATTTGGGGAATGACCCTCACATGAGACTAGGATTATGGTCAATGCAAATAGTACAAAAGTGACTTTATACAATTGCTTGAAAAGTAGGAATAAGTGATTCATTTCTTTTGATTTTCGCCGCACTTGGCAAGAATTAAGCCACAATTTGCCTAGAAAAAGGCACGAATCTCCATGCCACCCGAGTGAATCATGCGATTGTTCTCCGACTTACGTCCGTTGTATTGAAGGTTGAGTTGAAGATTTTTAGATACAGAACGCTGGTAACCAACATTCCACGTGAAATTGACTCCGGGCTTCAGGGCTTCCAACATCTCAAAGCCAAGCGCCGAATTTTGATTTCCATTGTAATTGATGCGCACCATTTTGATACCCCCTTGCAAACTTCCTTTGTCTTGTTGGTTGTACTTAAACGTCGTTCCTACCTCTATCAATGAGGAACGCTCACCGCCCAAATCTTTCGCGTTTTGCTTGTCAGAAATACGGCCATCCAAGGTGATGCGAAAAGCAGTCGTCGGCTGATATATCAAGCTGGGTTGAATGAAATAATAGGACAAGGTATAATTCCGTCCTGCCGTATAATCGGCTCTCGTTTCTTTGGTACCGACCTGTCCTTTCGACTCTATGGAAAATACCCTTTGGATGTTCCAACGAAATGAAAGTTCGTGGTAGCGATTGGCCTTGGAATCAAATCCTGTTGCCAACAAAGACTTGGTCACCAAATCCTGAAAGGTGTATTCTGCGCTAAATACGCTGGATGTACGGTTGAAAAATACGGTGTTGCGAATGTTGGAATTGGAGGCAATTAAACTCGTGTCACTGATTCCACCGGCAAAGGGATTAAAGGCATCAGCACCGTCAAAGAAACTTGTCTTTCGGTTGATGCGTGCCCGCAGCTGATCGGAAAAGCGCATCATCAGTTTCAAAACACCTGTTTTCTTTGACCAAATGCGCTCTGGCCGCCAATATATCGATTGATTGAATTCATTGGAATAGGTCTTCACATAATTGCTACTCGGTGTAAACACTCGAATGTAACTTGCCTGATCCACAAACTGTGCAATTTCAAATTCATTCAGATCCTTGATGCCATCGTTGTTGTAGTCGATCCAGGTGTAAATCCCTTGTCCGTCGTTGACTTGGATGTAGAGAAATTCTCGCTTCTGCTCGAGCCCAGAACCTACCTCATAAAAGGTATTCCAGGTCAAGGCACCTTTGAACAAGCGCACCTCATAATCCACCCTTCCCAAGAGGGTGTTTTCTGGAGTCTGCGGCAGCAACTGAGGGTTGATCACCCGAAGTTCCCGGTAACTGGCAATGATGTTCAGCGATTGATTCTTCAGCTCTGTCAGTCGAATTTCACCACCTGCAGTTACAGCTTTTGCTGCATTTCTCAGCGACACACTGTCTGAACGTTGGTCGAAGCGTTCTCGGTAAAACAGCTTGAAGGAATTCTTGACAGAATCACTATTGGAAAGGTAAAATTGGTAATCAAAAAATTGGTAACTCGTAGGTTCAAGCTTTGTCGTTCCTCCTGAAAATTGATTCAACTCATGGTCATCGCGGTAGCCCAACTTAAACCAACCGATGTCTTTTGAAACATCCGCTCGGTGGCGAATGAACTCATTTTTTGTCGTTGCGGAGGACGACAAATAACTGCCATCCCACTTAGCGTGAAAGCCCTTTTGGTCCCATTTCCCATCGGTCGCAGCGCGCAAACCAAAGAAATCTGATCCAATCAAATACTGCTGACCTTCCACATTGATGTTACCAAAGGTGCGGTGCTTGATGTTACCACCGAGGGATGTCGCGACTTGATTTCCTTTGAACAACTTGTTTCGCGTGTTCCAGTCGCGATCAAATTCTACCGCGCGGTATTGTTCAATAGGACTAAAATTACGATCTAAGGTTTCAAATTCAGCCTTCGTTTCAAGCACCCAAGAGTGCAGTGAATCGCGACTCAAGGGAATGGCACCAATTAGACGCGTTCTATTGGCTCCACTCTGATCGTTCTGGGCATCTTTCGTTGAAAAGGTGTTGAGGTCATTCGAGGTATACGCAAATTCTGACTCTATCCGTAAACGAGGATTGAAACGGTAGACAAATCCTGAGCTCACCATTTGTTTGCGTTTTGGCGTGATGATTACCCGAGAAGGCGCATAATCTCCTTGCGGCACCCCTGCCACAGGAGGCACCCATTCATACACGCGGCCAAGAGCATTGAAGTTGCTGAAAACATAGTTCCCCTTTCCTGCTCCTACAAACGTGAATGTTGCCCGATAAATGGCCGAATCTGGCTGAACGGAATACACCAAGACAGAATCGTAACCCAGCAACGTCACCATTTTGTAAAGCACCTGATTGTCCACGAATCCTACCGAATCAATGCTATTCGTTCGTGCCAAATCCAAACTATCCCCAATGCTCGTCAGCAATAACTTCTCTTGGGTGCTCAACTCTTGTTGAAGGGTTTGATTTTTCGCATCCTGCTCCGAATAGGCATTCAACCAAAAGTCAAATTTCTTGGAAGAATATGTGGTAGAAGTCTGCATGAGCGAACGTGCATAATTCTGATCGGAGTATTGAAATTCAACCACAATGCGCGAATCTTTGGTGATGAGATTGCGTGATGTAAAGACCAATTCCGAAGAATTGTAATTGATGACATAATCGAATTCTTGCCCTCGTTCGAGCAATTTCCCATCAATAAAAACGCGCTCCGTGCCTGATAGCACAATGATAAAGGGCTCGTTTTCATTCCCTTTCAAGCGATAAGGCCCTTGGTTCCCTTCAACTCCCTGAATGTTTTGTCGGGCAAATTTCCCTTTGGATAGCGCGCCACTGACTTGCGTTCGCCAAACCCTAGCGGTATCCGTCGTCCAACGGTAGTTGATGGTAAGTCCCTGAGCACGTTTTTTATAGGTCATGAAATACCCCGTGGGGCGGTTGAGCCAGAAATCTCCCGCAACAATCTTAAGGCGATCGTTGTAAATCTGAATAAATACCTGGTCGAATTCCCGCAATTTGTTGGTATTCCCATCGGGTTGTATAGGAAGATTGTCATCCGAAACGGAAGCGAGCAACTTCAAATTTGGCGTGATATCTCCTGAAAGTTCCAAGTTCAAGGTAGAATTCACCCCCAAATCTTGATTATTCCCAAAGGTCACACCACGCGAGATACTGCCCGACTTCGTGAGCCCTGAACCGCCAAACACATCCTGAACGCTGACTTCATTTTGCTGCATAAACAGTTCCCGATCGCCCTTTGTCTCCGCATAAATCATGGAGGTGTCTCGTCGATAATAGGTTTTCGACAAGTCCATAGGCAGCACGCGATACCTCACCTTGACGGAATCTGAACAGGGATCAATCAAATGAAACTTCGATGTGGAGTGGTCCAAATGATAGCTCAAGGAAGAAAGTTTCTGCCCTCCGCAAAAAAGTTCTAAAGAGGCTGGATAAATGGAAAGTGTATCTAGACGAATGGTATCGCCTGTCGATTGTATGTACTTTTCACGAAGAGATGTAGTTTGTCCCAATGCCAGTTGCGTAACAACGACAAAGAAAAAAAACACCAGTTGACCTTTTCTGAAAGACATTCGCACGAATGTACAACGATGAACCAAGAAAAATCGTCTATAGAACGAGTTTTTATCAGCAACCAAATGGTGATTTTCCCTACATTGTTATCGCTGTTAAAAAAAGTTAAGCCCCAACGACACACGGAACGGGGTGCTTACATTCGTCAAAAACTTGTGCATTGAGAAAAATTCGAGTCAATCTTATCATCTTGTCTGTGGTCATCGCCTTATTGGCTTTGCTCATTATACAAGCTTTTCAGACGGCTCAGCTGTACGATCGCAAGTCAAACCAATTCACCCTCAACCTATCCTCTTCCCTTGAGCGCATCGCCATTCGTCACGAAAAGGCCGAGGATATTCGTCGCTACATGCACATCGTCAACCGTGACTTTAGCGGACAATACAAAAACATCCTGAAGGAAGAATTCAAATCCTTGTTGAGCACCCAAGAGTCCATTTCCATTCGCGACACCACCATTTTTGAGCGCGGTGAATTACAGCACTACTTGGTGATCAAAGGGAAAGCGTACGATTCCATTTCTGGTGTCACCACAGAACAGAAAGTGCTAGCCCGAGATGTTCGGCAATTGCGGGATTTATTTGACAAGCAGCGCAAGCAAATTCCCACCAACGATTCCCTGAAAATTGCCATTCAGCTGGATCAACGTGTGCTTCAACAGGTTTTTAAAAAGGCGAAGTTCTTCAACGACATGATGGTCGAGGCATTCAGAAATAACGTGTATGAGGCCGCTTCAAAGCGCGTAGATCCTGCATTTTTGGATTCAGTCATTCGCACTGAAATTGGCAACGACGACCTTCCAAAAAAATACAAATTTATGGTGGCGGATGAATTCGGAACGCCAATCAAATTCGCTCACGCACCTGAGACGTACAGCACCAAGCTGGATACCTTGAAAACCGGGAAAACCGTACTCTTTCCGAGCAACATTCTGGACGAAGACTTGTACCTACATGTTTGGTTTCCAGAAAAAAATGCCTTTCTATTTACAGAAATGTGGGGACCATTAGTGATCAGCTTAACCCTGATGATCCTGATCATCGTGGCTCTGATGTTTATGTTCAAGACCATTTTAACACAAAACAAGCTCTCGGAGATGAAAAATGACTTCATATCCAACATGACGCATGAGTTTAAAACACCGATTTCCACCATTTATCTGGCCTGCGAAGCCATGGAAGATGGAGATATGGTAGGCGGAAGCGCAGCGGATTTGAAGCCGTATATCCGCATGATCAATGATGAAAACAAACGGCTTGGCGTCTTGGTCGAACGCATCCTTCAAAGTGCAGTTACTGAAAAGGGACAACTTAAACTGAATAAAGAAACCATCATCCTTCAAGAACTGATTCACGATGTGGCACAAAACGCCTCGTTGCGCATACAAAACAGCGGAGGTAAAATCGACTTGGATTTACCTTCAGAGCTCATCACCGTTGATGCAGACAAGATGCACCTCACAAACCTCATCAGCAATCTGGTTGACAACGCGATAAAATATAGCGAAAGCCAACCACAGGTGCATATAAAACTATCGCTAGAAAATAAAAAAGCGAACTTGAGCGTTAAAGACTCCGGAATCGGAATTAAAAAAGAACACATCACAAAAATCTTCGATAAACTTTTCCGTGTTCCTACAGGTAACCTTCACAATGTCAAAGGCTTCGGACTAGGATTAAGTTATGTCAAAGCGATTGCGGATTTACACGGATGGTCCATCGGCGTAAAAAGTAAATTTGGAGAAGGATCAGAATTCACCCTTACAATACCTCAAACTCATGACAAAAAAGACAAAAATTCTACTTGCCGAAGATGATGAAAATCTCGGGCGTTTGTTGCACACCTTTTTAGTGAATAAAGGGTTTGATGCCGTATTGGCTGAGAACGGGAAAATTGCATTCCGACTTTTTGGTGAAGGGGACATTGATTTCTGCATTTTTGATGTGATGATGCCTGAAATGGATGGTTTCACCCTTGCGAAGGAAATTCGTGAGACCGACAAGAAGGTGCCGATTCTTTTCCTTACGGCTAAATCAATGAAAGAAGACAAGCTCGAAGGATTTAGCATTGGCGCAGACGATTACCTTTCCAAGCCATTTTCTATGGAAGAACTCTTGGCACGGATCACTGCGATCCTTCGTCGAATTGAACCGCACACACATGCTGAAAGTGAGGTTTTGACGATCGGTACCATCAAATACGAACCAGAATCGCGCGTGCTGCACCTGAGTGATGGATTGAAAAAACTCACCACCAAGGAAAATGAACTGTTGCATCTTTTGGTGAAGAACGAAAATGAAATCCTTGATCGCAATGCGACACTCCGCTTGATATGGGGCGACGACAACTACTTCAACGGCCGAAGCATGGACGTGTACATTGCAAAACTTCGTAAGTTGCTCAAGGAAGATCCTGCCATCGAAATCATGAATGTGCACGGAAAAGGTTTTAAGCTTGTCGCGAAATAAGCAACATCCTTCGTCTTTTGGTGCATGTCGTTGTCGTCAACTTTAACTACCTTTGCACCGTTTTTATCAAGGTGAAGAATAGCATCAAATATATACTGCAACGCATGTTGGGTTTTAGAACCTACCTGTACGTGTTCGCTTTGGTGAAAATCCGTACCCTGAAATCCGATGCCAAGGAAAAAGATTTCTTTCACTTTCTATCCCTTCTGAAAGACGGAAACGGCGATGTTCTGGACATTGGTGCGAACATCGGAATCATGACTGTTCATCTGTCCAAAAAACTGCCGAATTCAACCGTACATGCCATTGAGCCGATTCCAGATAACATTTCCGTGTTGAAGCGCATCATTGGTCACTTTGGGCTAACAAAAATCAAAGTATACGAAACGGCAGTGGGCGAAGAAGAAGGAAGCGTAAGCATGATTTTACCGCATCAAGGTAAAACACGTATGCAGGGTTTAAGTCACGTAAAACACGAATCCATCACAGAATGGAACGATGGTGAAGAATTTCAAGTGCCACTCACCACAGTGGATCATCTCATCAATGGGCAGCGCATTCAAGGCATTAAAATCGACGTGGAGAACTTCGAGTATTTTGCGTTAAAAGGAGGTGCACGAGTAATTGAGACCAATCATCCCGTAATCTACACCGAACTTTGGAACAACGACAACCGCACACGCTGCATGGACCTTTTAGGGTCGCTTAACTATTCACCATTCGTCGTGGTCAAAGGAGAGTTGATCCCTTTTCAATCTGCGGTGCATGGGAATCAGAATTTCATCTTTCTGCCCAATTAATCTTACATTGTTGCGTTATTTCTGCGCATGAAGAAAAAACTCCTTATTGACCTTCTGATTATCATTCTTCTGAATGTACTGATTAAACCGGTGGCCATCTTCGGCATCGATGCAGCCGTACAAAATCGATTAGGGTCAGACACCTATGGGTTATATTTCTCCTTGCTCAACCTATCCTACCTTTTCAACATGGTAATGGACCTAGGGATCAACAACTACACAACACGTAATGTCGCGCAATATCCTCACATCGTCCCCTCCTATCTGGGGAAAATCATCGGCCTAAGGCTCATCCTATTTGTGATTTACACACTGATCACCTTGACTTTCGGCTTGGCGATTGGGTACCGCGACGGAGCGATCTACATTCTGGGAATCTTGATTTTTAATCAGTTTTTAAATACCTTAATTCTCTATGTACGCAGTCATCTTGGCGGGTTACATCTCTTTCGCACGGATGCCATAATTTCTGTACTCGACAAGTTCCTGTTGATTGGTATCTGTGGGTATCTCTTGCTGACCACGACGGATGATTATTTCAAGATTGAATGGCTCATTTGGTCCCAAACGATTTCCTATGCACTTACACTTATCGTCGGCCTCACCTTACTCATCAAACACATCGGACTGCCAACTTTGAAATTCAAATGGACATTTTCCTTTGCGATTATTCGCCAAAGTCTTCCCTTCGCTTTGCTGGCATTACTGATGATGCTTTATACCCGAACCGATTCAATCATGTTGGAGCGCATTCACGAACATGGCGCCTATCAGGCCGGACTTTATGCCAAAGGATTTCGTTTGCTCGACACGCTGTACATGTTCGGGATGCTCTTTGCAACACTACTTCTTCCTGTATTTTCACGAATGCTGAAGGAAAAATCGGCTGATACACGCCTTCTACTCGAAAGCGCGCGGGATCTATTGATGGGGGGGGCAATTGTCATTGCATTCATTTCAATGCACTTGGCCACACGTGTGCTCGGTTGGATTTACACCGACGACATCAATGAGGCTGCACCTGCATTTATCTTGCTGATGTGGAGCTTCGTTGCGATGACCGTTACCCTCGTCTATGGGACTTTACTTACAGCAAAGGGTGATTTGCGCTTTTTGAATATCAGCGCTGCATTAAGCATTGCGATCAATATAGGATTGAACTATGTCCTCATCCCAAAATATGGAGCAACTGGTGCTGCATGCGCTACACTCGTGACACAAACCTTCATTGCCATCTGTCAAATTGTTCGGACGCATCAAACCTTTACGGCCATTCAGCCCGTGAAAACGCTCCTAAAATTTGCAGCGCTCATCCTAAGTATGCTCGTGATGGACTACTTTTTACCCGAAAAAACCTGGGTTTTCTTTCTTGAATGCTGTGCAGGTTTGATCCTGTTGCTAGCCTTCCGTTTGATTGATGTCCAGCGAATTCGCCTCGCGTTGAGCGAAAAAATATAAATCATTGCCTTATTCTTAAAATAAAAGCGCTTGATTTGAGTTAAATGCACGACTTGAAAAAGGAATATACTAACTTCGCCAATCTAAAATAAAAAGCATGAGCGACACTGTGAGTGAACTCGAAAAGGAAAGACAAAATCTCTTGGTCTTTATCTGGAAGAAACGCAAGATTTTAATGATCACAACGGGAATTGTCATGGTGTGTTCCGTTATCGTTTCCTTACTTCTAACGCCTGTTTACCGTTCAACCGCTGTAGTTTTCCCTGCAGCGACCAGTACTGTATCTTTTTCTGAACAACGGAATGCTAAAGCAGCATCGATGGATTTTGGAGAGGAGGAGCAGGCCGAACAGCTTGTTCAAATTTTACAATCGTCTCGGATCCGTGACAAAATTATAGAACAATTTGATTTGATGAACCATTACGACATTTCATCAAGTGACGCCAATAAACATTTCAAATTGGTGGAAAAGTACAACGACAATTTCTTGTTTGTACGCACACGCTATGGATCCATTCAAATTGATGTACTTGACACTGATCCTCAGCTCGCTGCTGATATGGCGAATAAAATTGTGGACCTCATCGATACGGTGAAAAATGAAATGATCCGCGAGCGCACCTTACCTGCCTATGAAATTAACAAGCGGAAAAAGGAGCAAATGGAGGATGACCGCGAATTCGTGTTGGCGAAATTGGATTCATTGGCTGAACTTGGTGTTGTTTCTTTGGAGGGACGAACGAACTTATTTCAAGCCTACGTAGATTCGAAAAGCGCACAAGAAAAAGCAGAAATCAAGAAGACCATTGATGTCAACTTGAAACATGGTTCGCAGTTCGACGGATTGGAGTTTATCCGAAACGAGAAAATCATGAAATTGGAAGAATTCATGGTGTCGTATGAACAAGCCGAATCGGATGCCAACACGGCATTCAATCACAAGTTTATCGTGGAACGTGCTGTTGTGGCGGATAAAAAAGACAAGCCAAAACGCATGATCATTGTGCTCTTGGCGACCATTGGATCCTTCGTCTTTATGGTGTTTGCCCTACTGATTAATGAACGGATTAAGGAGCTGAAGAAATTAGGTTAAGGTGGAATACGCACGCCGAAATCTCGGTTTACTGTTGGCCGGTGTCGCCTATGCGATCATTTCCTGTTACTTCATTTGGCAGGATCAAATCTGGTACACCCTTTTCCCTTTCGCGCTGATTGCTGTTTACTATGCCATTTACCAAACAGAATGGGCCTTTTTAAGTCTAGCACTTTTCACACCATTGTCCATCAATATCGAAGAATACACCCAGAGTTTTGGTCTCTTCATTCCGACCGAACCGCTGCTCTTTGGATTCATGTTGCTAGTGATCCTCGTGCAAATCCAGCGCCCCATTATCCCGAAAGAAGTATGGAAAAACCCGATCATCTGGGCAGTTTCGTTTTATATTTTTTGGGTCTTCATCACCTCAATCACCAGTTCAAATCCCGTGGCAAGCCTTAAATTCTTGCTCGCGCGCTTGTGGTTTTTAATCCCTATGTTGCTGCTTGGAACCTATGTGTTTCGGAAAAAAGTGGCCATCTCTCGCTTCTTCTGGTTATTTTCCATCGGGATGATTGTGGCCATCACCTACACTTTAATTGTGCATGCGGGGTATCGCTTTGGAGAAAAAGAAAGCCATTGGGTCATGTGGCCATTTTTTAAGGACCACACGATCTACGGCGCCATCGTTGCCCTAGTTGTCCCTCTAATTTTCGGACTTTATTTCTCCAAAAAACACACACCCTTGATTCAGGCAACCCTCCTAACCTTTATGGGAATCTCTTTGCTTGGATTATACTTCTCCTACACGCGGGCAGCCTGGTTGAGCATCATCGCAGCCTTGGGCGTTTGGGCATTGATTCACTTTAGAATAAAGTTCAGTCTTCTTGCAGCTGTTGTATCATTTGCGGGAATCATTCTTTTCTTTTCCTGGGATTCGATTCAAATGGAACTTGAGCGCAACAAGTCAGAACATACGACGGAAGAATTTGGCGAACGCCTTCAGAGTGCTACGAATGTATCTACGGATGCCTCCAATCTCGAACGGATCAATCGCTGGTCCTGTGCCATTGCCATGTTTGAGGAGCGACCAATTTTTGGTTTCGGTCCTGGGACCTATGCCTTTGAATATGCCCGCTTTCAGGAGCCTGAGAACTTGACCATTATTTCCACCAATTTTGGAAATTTAGGCAATGCCCACAGTGAATTCTTGGGTCCTTTGGCTGAGATGGGATTTATCGGACTCATTTCCATGTGTCTCATCATTGCCGCCATCTTTTACAAAGCGATAACCTTGTACAACCGATGGCCCGTTGACGACCGTGAGATTCGCGTTTTACTGCTTGCGATGATTCTTTCCCTCACCACCTATTTTGTACATGGTGTGCTCAACAACTTCCTCGACACCGACAAAGCCGCAGTGCCTATTTGGGGAATGTGTGCCATGATCATGGCTTTGGAGATATCACTCGATAATCCATCGAAAAAGAAAAGTTAAGGGTAGATTCCTGGTGGCCTCGATTTCCTTGAACCTAAATAGGGGCAACATAAAATTTTAATTAAATAAATAGTTGTCTAAATGCCTGTTGGACATAATGAAAATTAAAATTAAGGGAGTTGACACTTAATTTTCATATTTTAGCCAAATGACAAATTCATTAAAAATTTGAAAAAGAAATCATTCCTAATCTTTTTTCTGGGAGTATTGTTTTGCAGTCTGTTTTTTCCAACATCCGCACAGGTAAATTGGCAAATTACAGATCTTCAAACACACAAGTGTTTTATACAGAACAATGGTCAGTTAGAAGACTTTCAAGGCAATCAAGTACTGTATCATTCAGAATTCAACGGCATTGAGTACTTTTTTACAAAGAATAGCTTTTTCATGGTTCACCATTCAATAAAAGCCAAAGAAATTGCAGCATCAACACAAAAAACAGAAGAAGAGATTGAACACTTAGTCATGGATGAAGATTTCATTCGGTACTCATTTCTGTCAGCCAATAAAACTGTTGAAATAAGCCATGAAGATGAATTTCCTTATTACTTTTCCTTTAGTAAATCAATAAATAAGAAAAGAGAAACAATCATTGCCAAAGGATATAAGAAAATTACGTACACCAACATCTATCCGAATATTGACCTTGAGTTCGTCTTCTCTGAAGACCGTGGTTTAAAGTACAGCTTTATTTTACGCAAGGGAAGCACTGTTGATGACATCAAGATTCAAATTCCAAATGCGAAGATTGAAAGGCGTGATCAACATCTTTTATCCATAGCATCCAATCTTGGTAGTGTGAAAGATAGTTTGGGAAGCGTTTATGAAAGACAATCGCTTCAGCCGATTCCTTGCAGTTATACAGTAAAAAATAATGTGGTTGGCTTTGAATTACCTTTTGAGAAAATTTCAAAAACAATCATTCTTGACCCTTGGGTAACCACAAATCTAGATGTAATTCCAAATAGGGCTTACGATGTTGATTTTGACAGCGAAGGGAATATTTATGCCCAAATTGAAAAAAGCGGGATTACGACGGAACTTGTTAAATTAAACGGTCAAGGTCAAATTCTATGGGTTTATCAGCCTGGTTTTGATATCTGTTATGGCGATTTTGCCATAGATAAATCCGTAAATCATATTTATTTGGTAGAAGGATATAGTACACCCGGTGCAAGAGTTGTTAAGATCAATAAAAATGCCCAAGAGCTTGCTTTTTTCCAGGGTGACCCCTTTTTTCAGGAAATGTGGCGAATTTCCTTTAGCAAGTGTGACAATAGAGCGGTGATTGCCGGAGGAGGTGTGAATAGCCCAACCCATCAAACCTGTTTTTTGGACACTTCATTGACTCAAATGACGATGGTCCGATACGTCAACACCAACAACTGTTGTCATGATGTAAATATGTTAGCTCTTGATGAATATGGTAGTTGTTATCAGGTAACCAATAGACCAGCATTTGATAATGATGGTTTATTTGATAATCAGCTTGTCAAACTTCCCTTGCCAAATTTATTACCTGTTACCTATTCTGTTTCCTCTGGATACAATTTCACCGAAATATCAAATAACCTTCTTTATATTTCTGGGATGCAGCAAACATATGAAAATGGATACAATGGGATTGCAACCATCAACAATAAGGTGTACACGACCAATGGATACAAAGTCACAAGATGGGATGGGACAAACGGCGCAGTGTTAAATAGGTTTTCAATTGATACTTGCTGTTCAGGCATTGACTCAACCTATATTTTTTGGTGTGGTATCGCCGTTGATGCTTGTGAAAATTTATTTGTGGGTCATAGAAATGAAATCCTACACTATGATTCATTGTTAAATTTGGTGAATACCATCCCGTATCCAGATACCATTACAGATCTCGTTTTGGGGTTAAATAATGATCTTCTCGTTGCAGGCTATAACTCAGTGGGTAAAATTTCTTTACAAACCAATCCAAACTGTCAATACGCATTTATCGATATAGAACCAAATGTCATAGCATCTACATGTACTGAGAAAGGTTCAGTGAGCATCCAAATTTTTGGGGGAACTCCACCCTACGACATCATTTGGAATACAACACCTCCTCAGTATGGCAATGTTGCAACGAATTTAAATCCTGGTCTCTATACGGTAACTGTGAACGATTCGAAATGCAAAGGAATAAAAGTAACAGATACGGTAGAAATAACAGGAACGACTGGTCTTGGCCAATTGATTTCACATATTGAACCTGTCAATGTTTTTACTCCCAATAATGACGGTGTAAATCCCGTTTTTATTCCCTTTTTGGAAATCATCGAAAATCAAAATTATTTTTCTTCACTTGAATATACTCTAGAAATATTCAATCGATGGGGCAATAAGGTATTTGAAACCTTAGACCCAAATACCGGTTGGAATGGAAAAACTGGAGATGGCACTGATTCAAGTGAAGGCGTTTATTTTTGGAAATTAAGCATGAAAACGGATTGCGATGAGGACCGTATCGAGAAACAGGGATTTTTACATCTAGTTCGATAGTTTACCGCGTTCCTTTAGTGTACTACAGCAGCTGAATTTAATGGGTAATTGGACTTTTCATCGCAGAGGCCTTAGAAATCAGCACTGAGGATTCTGCATCTACTCATTACTGATTCGTTTAACCCCGTCTATCAATTTTGCTACATTAAAATTCATTGGCAAACCTTTGGATGTATTGGAAATTTTCAAATAGGTTATAATTTGTGCAGTATGCACGGGCAGCAATTCTTTTACTGATTTCAATTCAATGATCACTTGATTTTCTACCAACAAGTCTATTTTATAGCCAACATTCAAACTTACTTTTTTGTACTTGACAGGCAATTCAACTTGTCGTTCAACATACAATCCCCTTTGATCTAGTTCATAAAACAAGCTTCATAGGTTGATTCCAGCAATCCCGGTCCGAGAGTTCTATGCACCTCAATAGCTGCTCCAATTATTGTTTTTGTTATTTCATTTGTTTCCATTTTTCTTCCTGTTTTTTCGACACAGTGACTGAAGGCCATTGACTTTGAGTTCGCCGCGTCTGATTGGTGAATGATCATCTATGAATCTAAACTGCTGATAAACCTGTTCCTCTTACCACAGTGGTACAGAGGAATGAAGTGGTTTTGATTTTTCTAGGAACATTAATTTACGAAAAAAAACAATCACATAAAAACGTTGAAGAAGGAATTCAATTTTGATTTTTAACCGCAGAGGCGCAGAGAATTTAACATGAAAATTGGATGAAATCAACTGAATTACAAAGGGAATATAAGAAAGACCTCTGTGCCTCTGTGGTAGGCAATCATCTAGTTTTTTAACCGCAGAGGCGCGGAGAATTTAATATGAAAATTGGATGAAATCATCTGAATTACATAAGGAATATAAGAATACCTCTGTGCCTCTGTAGTAGTCAATCATCTATTTTTTTAACCGGAGAGGCGCAGAGAATTTAATATGAAAATGGATGAAATCATCTGAATTACATAAGGAATGTAAGAAGACCTCTGTGCCTCTGTGGTAGGAAATCATCTATTTTTTTAACAGGATAGGCGCAGAGAATTAAATGACATTCTCGACTGCTATCGACTTAATGTGTAATCCACAAGCTCGGGTTGAGCGCCTGGCTCGTTGTTCCTACAACTTGATGTATTTCAAAATGGGCCAATGACAAGCCTTCCGTGACGAGTAGCGTGCCAATCGCTTGTTTGGTCGTGACTTTGGAACCAATTTTCACATACGTGTCCTGCAGATTGCTATACACCGTGCGGTAATTTCCATGTTTGATGATAACCACTTTCCCTGCACCTGGGATATTCAATACACTCGTTACCTCACCTTCAAATACTGCCCGTACCGAAGCTCCTTTTGGTGCACTGATGTCAACGCCATTGTTGTTGGTGAATACGTTTTCCAGGGTCGGATGGGCATTTCTTCCAAAGCCTTCAGTGATTGATCCTTTGTCGACTGGCCATGGCAATTTTCCTTTATTGCCTTCAAAACTCTTGCTCAATGCAGCAGATTCTTTCGTTTCAGGCAAGGTTGTTTCCTTCTTGGTTGTTGTGGTCGTCGTTTCGGGTTTTGTGGTGGTTGTGGTCGTGCTCGGTGTTGTGGTGGTTGTCGTTGTAGTCGATTTCTTTGCCTTTTCTGCCTCAGCTTTTTTGCGTTTCGCCTCTGTATCCGCAATTTCTTTTTGAATGGCTGAATTGATCTTCTGCTTCAGATTTTCCTTCTTACGTTCATCATCCTTAAGCTGCGACAACAACTTGGATTCCTCCTGTTTAAACTTGCGGTACACTTCCTCTTGTTTGCGCTTGTCTTTCTCGATGACCGATTTCTCACTACGCTTCTCCGTCAAGATTTTTAATTTGTATTCCTTCTCTTGTTGAATGGAAGAAATTTCCTTTGAAATCAACGATTGATGCTGACGAATCATACGGAACTGCTTCAATTGAATATCGGCAATACGCTCAAGATATGAGCCTCGCTTCAGCGCCTCATTGTAACTTGTCGCGGAAAACAAATACATCAGTTTCCCAAACTTATTTCGGTGCTTGTACGCATAAAGCAATAACTGACGGTACTGTTCTTTCAGGTCTGACAAGCGCTGGGTTAACTCTTTCACTTCCGCGTCTTTGCGAATCATCTTCACCTCGGCGCCTCGCACTTGCTGGTCAAAATTCGTCACTAGCTCCTCCCGAAAACGAATTTGATTGTCGATCAAACGCAACTCATTTAAAGATGCCTTCGCATTGTTTTTTGTTTTATCCAAAAGAGAACGTGTATTGGAAATTTTCTTTTCCAAGTTGGATTGCTCTTTTTTCAATTTTTCACTCGTTGATTGCGCAAAGGTGTTTCCTGCAACAAGCAACGCGATGACCCAAAGGAGTTTAGTTACATTCTTCATAGCCTTCTGGTATTACCATGATTAACGGTTGTGGTTGATCGATTTCCACTTTATCGTAAACGAGCTCAATGCGTATATCGTTTCTTGGTGAAAGAATGCGTATGTACACTTCCACAGGAACGGAATACCCACTCACCGTATCGCGCTTCAAATAATCCACACGTATAGAAGTTGAATCTTCAGGACTTTCAATCAACATACCTTTCAATGATTGTGCGTCATCTGTCAAGTAATATTGAATGGCAATATCCTCGCGTTGTGGCACTTTATCCTGCTTGTCTATTCGTTTCAATTCTCGTTTTTTATGCGATGAAATGATGTAGTTGCGCGGATCGTGAATCACAAAATATTTCTGTGACGTGTCGTAATCAAGTGGCATTCCTAAAATCAACTCTTCAATATTGCGGTAATTAAAATCAATCCCAAAGTTGTCTTTGATGTAGCTCAAGCTTTGTCGGATGTAGCATTTATCGCGTTTATTGACAATGGTTACACTATCTGTGGAAATGATGGCATTGACAATTGGAATACGCGCGTAGGTAATCAGCGTATTGATGGCGCTATCTTTTACCATACGCACCGATGTTTTAAAACTGATGTTTTGGTTCGTATCGGTGTAGGTCGTGCTGATTTTGGTGTAGAAAAACCCAGGTTTTGGCTTCGACAAACTGTCGAGTACCTGAATCAGTTCCTGAGGCTTCTTCTTCGGCAATTTTGCATCATCCGTTTCTGTCAATTGCTTTGCGCAAGAGAACTGAAAGAAGGGAACGCTCAGCAGAACAATCCAGTTAGTTCGTTGGGTCAAAATATGTTTTCTTTTCAATTTTCTTTTCTAAAGTTTTACTGCTCGAACCAAGGGCCTTTGCTTTCAGCCAATAGTCAACAGCTTTTACAGTGTCGCCTGTCTTGCTGAAGGCGTCACCAAGGTGTTCAACGATAATCTTGTCAGAAGGTTTTATTTCGTCAGCTTTTTTGAAAAAATTCAAGGCATCGGCGTACAAAGCAAGTTGAAAAAGCACCAATCCTTTCGTGTCCAAAAACTGGGGTACTGTCGGATTCGTCTTCAACACCTCATCGATTAAAGTCAGCGCATAGGCCAAATCAATTTTACTCAAGGCCAAGCGATTCGCATAGTTTGTCTTCAACAAACTGCTTTCCGGATCCGTGGACATCGCATCTGCATAGGCCTCTTTTCCTTCTTTAATTTTACCAACGCCAAAGTATGCTTCACCCAGTTGACCTATGATTTCTGCTTCCAAGGCTCTATCACCTACTACCATTTCCTTACCCGTTTGAAGCACTGTAATGGCCTCATCGTACTTCTTCAATTGTACGGCACTTACTCCGCTCAGTAAATACACCGACGGGATCGATGGAAAATACTCCAAACAGGTCTTGCTGTCTTCGTACAACCACTCAAACTGTCCTTCTTGGTATTCCATCAACAACACTTGATTCCAAATGGGGTATTGGTTTTTGTCGTATTTCAATGCTTCGCGGTACGATACCAAGGCCTCAAGATCTTTCTCTGCGCGCAACAAGTAATCACCTTTTATCGAATGGGACTTCGCTTCGGTTGGATATTGAGCAACTAGGGCATCCACCAAATCGTAGACTTCTTGATCGATCTTTGGCGATTTGTCGTAAATGCCAATCAGGATTTTCATCTTGGTGTCGAGGTCTACATCTTCGCATGAGAAAGCTGCCTTCAACTGCTGAAATTCATCTTGCTTTCTTCCTTTTTGGCGGTAGATATCGGCCAATGCCAAGCGCGCACGGCCATTCTCAGGTGTCGATTTCACAAGGGCTTCAAGCATCGTGATCGCTTCCTTTTCTCTTCCTGTTTGAAAATAGAAATCTACAAGTGTAGCCAACAGCTGAGGATCTTCAGGAAACTCCTTTCTGGCTTTTTCAATCTCGTTGATGGCCTTATCTACTTGTTTGATTTGCAGGTACAAGTTGAATTTTTGCAGCGCCAACTCAGGATGCTTTCCCACTTGCTCCTCCATTTGATCCAAGGACTTTATGGCTTCATCGATCTTTCCGACCTTCATCAAGCACTCCGCATAGCCATACAGCCATTCTACATTCTGCGGCGCGTATTTGACCAATTTTTCAAAGTTCTTAACGGCTTCTGCAAAGTTTCCACTTTCATAGTACATGTAAGCCATTTCCTGCGTGTACCAGATGTTCTTCGGATCCAATTTCACCGCGAGCTTAATGTATTCCGCAGAACGTGCCTGATCGTTTTTCATCAAGTAGCATTCCGAAAGCGCATAGTATGCTGCATCATCTGGGCGAATCGCAATGCACTCTTCAAATTTCAAAATGGCATCGTTGATTTGTCCGCGCGTTTTCAGGCGTACACCTTCGTGAAACTTCTCAATAAATGGGAAGTCCTTTGCAGAAAATGCCTCTGACGATTTCTTCGCTGACCCGCATGCTGCTAACACTGCGACCAAGAACAGTAGACTCAGCCCTCTCATTCGATCACGGAATAATCACCCAAACTGATGTCGCTCGCCTTACCCATAAACTTGGCATGAGAGCCAATCATTGAGTCCTTCAATACAGCATCAGAAATGGTTGTATTTTCTTGGATGATGGAATTTGAAATGATGGTGTTTCGGATGACAGTTCCAGCACCAATGGATACATGAGGTCCGACAACTGAATTCTCAATGACCACATCGTCGCCAATAAAACATGGTGGAATCACTACCGCATCGTACATTTTTGCCGAGGCAGAAAACATCAGTGCATTGTCTTCGTAATCAAATTCCAGCACCCGTTGGTTGGTTTCTACCGTCACCGCTTTATTGCCACAGTCGAGCCATTCGGACACTTCTCCTGGCTTGAATCGGTATCCTGCTAATGTGAGTCGACGGAGTGCATCAGGCAACTGGTATTCTCCGCTCTTTATGACATTGTGTTCAATTAAATATTCCAATTCCTGCAAAAGTCGTTGGCCATCTTTGAAATAGTAAATCCCAATCATCGCCAAGTCTGAAACATACTCTTTTGGTTTTTCCACGAAGTCAATGATCTCCCCACTTTCATTCATTTTAATCACACCAAAGGCACTTGGATCCTCAATTTGTTTTACCCAAAGAATCCCGTCGTCGTTTGGATCGATACGGAAATTTGCCTTGAATAAGGTGTCCGCAAAAGCCACAACTACTGGTCCCTCCAATGCTGATTTCGCACACAACACGGCATGTCCTGTTCCAAGCGGTTCGTGTTGATAATGGATGGTGCCTTTCGCCCCAAGTTTCTCCGCCACAGCAATGAGTTCTTTTTCCACTTCGGGACCAAAATCTCCGATCACGAAAGCAATCTCATCAATGGGTTCAGCACACACGGCAGCGATGTCTTCCACCAAGCGATGAACAATTGGCTTTCCACCAACCGGCACGAGTGGTTTAGGAACTGTGAGTGTATGTGGTCTGAGGCGGCTTCCACGTCCGGCCATCGGGACAATTACTTTCATTGACTTTTTTTTAAAATCGTTTAATCTCTTTTCTTTAGTGCGTTCCAGTGCTTCCAAATCCACCAGCACCTCGCTCTGTTTCAGTCAGCGACTCACTTTCATCCCACTCCACCTGAAGCACAGGTGCAAAAACAAGTTGTGCAATACGCTCGCCATTTTCAACTGTAAACGCTGAATCAGACATGTTGAATAAAATGACACCAACCTCTCCACGGTAATCCGCATCGATGGTTCCTGGGGTATTCAATACCGATACACCTTTCTTCAATGCCAAGCCACTTCTTGGGCGCACTTGACATTCGTACCCGTGAGGGATTTCTAAATACAAACCTGTTGGAATCAAGGCCCTGGACATTGGTGCAAGGACAATCGCTTCACCGATATTGGCTCGAACATCCATTCCTGCCGAACTAACAGTTTCATAGGCTGGCAAGGCATGGCTTGATCGATTGATGACTTTTACTTTCATTCGCTGAAATTACTAGTCAAAGGTACAAAAATGAAAGTGCGGGTTTTTCTCGGTTTTTTTGGAGTAATGAACAAAACAATTAACAAATTGAGCGTCAAACTACGCTACTTTTCGCAATGAATTTCTTTCCATCTGAAAAACCATGGCGACATACAGCAAGATGAAACCATTGTGGACGATAAATCGCGAGGTCATTGTCTGCAAATCGATGACACTGCACAAGAAGAAAATGAGTAGCGCACCGCCGATGTAAAGGGCAAATTTCCGTTGATTGTATTTGATGGGATAATAGCTTTGTCCGAGCATATAGGAGGCAATCATTTGAGCAGCATACACCACCAAGGTCGCCCACGCACTTGCCATATAACCATATTCTGGAATGAAAAGCACATTGATCACTACCGTTAATAACGCACCACCGATGGCAATGTAAGCGCCAAAAGAGGTACGACCACTGAGCTTGTACCAAATGCTTTGGTTGTAATAGATTCCCAAACACACGTTGGCCATCAAGAGGATTGGCACCACTTTAAGTCCTTCCCAATAGGCTTCATTTTGAATGAAATGCTTGAAAATATCCAAGTTCAATGAGACAACCAAGAACACCAAACACACCACGCCGATGAAGAAATTCATGACTCGTGCATACACCTTGTTGCGGTCGTCGCTTTTCATTTGCGCAAAGAAGAATGGTTCGGCAGCATAACGATAAGCCTGCAGCAAAATGGTCACCAGCATGGCTAACTTGTAACATGCGCTGTAAATTCCAACCTCCGTTTCAGCGATGTGCAGGGCACTTGCCGAGGATCCCTCCGTGACAAACAGAATTTGTTTGAGTAAAATTCGATCGAGTGTTTCGTTGATGATGCCGGCAAATCCAGCGATAACGAGCGGGAATGAATAAAAAATCATCTCCTTGGCCAATTCACGGTCAAAAGAAAACCGCAACTCACTGAAGTCCTTGTACAGTAGGATTGGTTTCAACAAGGATGCAAAGAGGTTTGAAAACAAGATGAACAATACGCCTTCTTCGGGCAATTCTGGATTGAAAATGACCAACATGAAGAACAGGTTCAAAACGACATTGAGAATGATCGATGCAAATTGAATCGTAGCAAAGCGTGCGGCCCTTTCTTCGGAGCGCAATTTCGCCAATGGCAGCGCGGTGATGGCATCAATGCAGACAATCGTTCCGAGCAAAATAATGTATTCGTTGTGATCCGAATAGAGCATTAAATCGGCAATGTCCTGATTGAAGTAAAGTAGGGCGAAGTAGAAAATGACGTTGATCCCGATGACCGTTAGAAAGCCGTTGCGAAATACCGCTTCTTTATCTTCCTTCTGCTGTAGAAAACGAAAAAATGCCGTTTCCATCCCGAAGGTTAAAAGTACCACAAGGAATGCTACCCACGCATAAAGTTCTGAAAC
Source organism: Bacteroidota bacterium (assembly GCA_039798485.1). Classification (GTDB taxonomy): domain Bacteria; phylum Bacteroidota; class Bacteroidia; order Flavobacteriales_D; family Crocinitomicaceae; genus M0103. The sequence goes on along the minus strand of JBDKGB010000079.1, from coordinate 30,768 downwards.
GACACCATAATCAGAAGGGTCTATGAAGACGCTCGTGTACAACGGTACCAGCAAGTAATTCAATAACCGGCCAACGATGCTTGACAGGCCATATACAGCAGTTTGCCCCAGTAGTTTACGGATGGGGTTAGACATTAAGCGCGAAAGTTGGGCTTGCGTTTTTCAAGAAATGCTGTTGTCCCTTCAGTGAAGTCTTTTGTACCAAAACACTTTCCAAATTCTTCGATTTCTACCTCAAATCCATTCACACCATCCGTATAATTCGCATTGATGGAACGAATGGCTGCCGCAATGGCTGTTGCCGAATTGTTTAAAATCTTCCCAGCAATTTCTTCTGCCTTTTCCATCAACTGTTCGGGCTCAACAACCGCATTGACCAAGCCCCATTGTAGAGCCTCGTCTGCTTTGATCATTCCTGCCGTGAATACCATTTCATTTGCCTTACCGCGACCTACCAACTGCGCCAATCGCTGTGTCCCTCCATATCCTGGAATGACACCCAAAGACACTTCAGGAAGTCCCATTCGCGCTGTGGTTGATGCCACACGGATGTGCGAGCACATGGCAAGCTCCAATCCACCACCCAAGGCGAAGCCATTTACTGCGGCAATAACAGGAGTTGTTAAGTTCTCAATAAAGGTAAACAAGGTTTTCTGTCCGTTCATCGCCAATTCGCCACCTTGGGCAATATTGAAATGCGCAAACTCCTTGATGTCAGCCCCAGCAACAAATGATTTTTCTCCTGAACCAGTAAGAATAATCACGCCTGTTCCTGCATCTTCATTTGCCGCATGCATGGCAGAATGAAGTTCTTCGATGGTTTCTTTATTGAGCGCGTTGAGTTGTGCAGGACGATTGATCGTGATGACTTGAATTTGTCCGCGTTGCTCGATGAGTAAGTTATTGTACATAGTATCTTGTGCTTGTGTAAATGTAAAAAGACTTTGTGGAATGCGTGGTATTCAATCAACCTTGCGCATTTCGGTTTCGGATGAGTTTGTAAATTCTGATGCCAATCATTAAGCCGATTGCAACGCCGAAAAATCCGATCGTGCCGTATATCCAGTTCATGCCATTGCCCATTTCAACAATGAAAACAATCGCTACGAGGCATAATGTGGCTACTTCATTCCAGATGCGCAATCCAGTTGATGACCATTTGAAAATTCCCTTTTTGAGATCAAACAACTGTTTTTGACAGATAAAATGGTAGCACAAGAGCAAGGCAACGAAGCTCAATTTGATGTGCATCCACGTAGCATCTTTACCGAAAAAGAGGGTGTCGGCGCGTTCGTGAAGCATCCAAAAACCAAAAACCAAAGTTAAAATCATCGCGGGTGTTGTGATGATCCACCAGAGCTTTCGCTCCATTTCAATAAATTGACGCGACAAAATATCCTTTTCCACCGCCTCTTTCTGTTGCGCTTCGGTGTGATAAATGTACAACCGCACAATGTAAAACAGGCCTGCAAACCAGCTGACCATGAAAATAATGTGTAGCGATTTTAATGTTTGGTACGACTCAAATGACATGGTCCAAAGTTAATTACGAAATGTGAAAGATAATCCATTCCCTGCAATATTGATTTCTTGGTATCTTTGCGCTCAATCTAGATGAGACATGAGTGTGTTTGAATTGTCGGAGCAAGAGCTCCAGCGTCGCGAAACGTTGCAGAAAATCCGTGAATATGGAATTGATCCATATCCTGCTGCATTGTACCCTGTAAGTGATTTAACTGCAGACATTAAAGCCGATTTTCAAGAAGGAAAAGAGGTGTGTTTGGCCGGAAGAATGATGAGTCAGCGTGTGATGGGTAAAGCTTCGTTTGCGGAACTTCAAGATTCAACAGGACGACTACAAGTTTACTTTAACCGCGATGAATTGTGTCCGGGAGAAGATAAATCACTCTACAACGATGTGTTCAAACGCTTCCTCGATTTGGGTGATTTCATCGGTATCAAAGGCGTGGTGTTTCGCACTCAGGTCGGTGAGATCTCTGTGAATGTCAAAGAATTTACACTCCTAAGTAAAGCATTGAAGCCATTGCCGTTGCCAAAAACAGATGCAGATGGAAAAGTTCACGATGCCTTTACAGATCCTGAGCAACGCTACCGCCAGCGCTATGCTGACTTGGCAGTAAATCCACACGTGAAAGAGGTGTTCGTTAAGCGAACAAAACTCTTCAATGCGATGCGTCAGTTTTTCAATGATGCCGGATATATGGAGGTTGATACTCCTGTGTTGCAACCTATTCCTGGTGGTGCATCGGCGCGTCCATTCATCACACATCACAATGCGTTGGACATTCCCTTGTACATGCGCATCGCCAATGAGCTTTATTTAAAGCGCTTGATTGTTGGTGGATTTGATGGTGTTTACGAGTTTTCCAGAAACTTTAGAAATGAAGGGATGGACCGTACCCACAACCCTGAATTCACGGCCATGGAAATCTACGTGGCGTACAAAGATTACAACTGGATGATGGACTTCACGGAACGTCTGCTCGAACACTGCGCCATGCGCGTGAATGGGACCACAAAAGCGACATTCTCCGGTCACGACATTGATTTTAAAGCACCGTACAAGCGCGTGACAATGCGTGATGCCATTATCGAATTTACCGGATTTGACATTCACCAAAAAAGTGAGGCAGAACTGTTTGAAGCGGCAAAAGGAATGGGCCTCGAGGTGGATGCTACCATGGGGAAAGGAAAACTGATCGATGAAATTTTTGGCGCAAAATGCGAAGGAAATTACATTCAACCAACGTTCATTACCGATTACCCGAAAGAGATGTCTCCTTTGTGTAAAGTTCACCGAGACAACCCAGAGCTTACAGAACGTTTCGAATTGATGGTCTGTGGTAAAGAAATCGCAAACGCGTATTCAGAGTTGAATGATCCTATTGATCAGCGTGAACGATTTGAAGATCAACTACGTCTATCAGAGCGCGGTGACGATGAGGCCATGTTCATCGACCAAGATTTTCTTCGTGCCTTGGAGTATGGAATGCCACCGACAAGTGGCCTAGGCATTGGGATGGACCGTTTGATCATGTTCTTGACCGATAATCCATCCATTCAAGAAGTGCTATTCTTCCCGCAGATGCGTCCAGAGGTGAAGTCGCAAAAATTGGAGATGAGCGATAATGAAAAACTCATTTATTCGCTCGTCGAAAAAGAAGGTGACATGGACTTGAACGATCTGAAAAACACGGTGGGACTTAGCAACAAACAGTGGGACGTGAGCATCAAGTCATTGACGAAGCAAGGCGCCTTGAAGGTGACGAAAACCGAGGATCATTTAATTGTGAGCTTGGGGGAGTAATGAATGATGAGTTACGAATTACTGTTCAGAAAAATTTGATCACTTCGTGAATTTGCTCCTTTCAGGAATTTGATGCCTAAGGCAATCGGGGAGTTATAATGATTAGTTACGAATTACGAGCTAATTGATTCTATTAATATCGAAGAGAGATCAAGTCATTAGTCTCTTGTCATCAACGTCTCTTGTCTTAATATCTTGATGTCTTAGAATCTTAATGTCCATTGTCCATCAGCGTAGCGGTCTATGTTCTATCAGTCCGCTTCAGCGGACGGTCCATTGTCCTTTAATGCGTGCCCCTCGGAATAAACTCGCACGATAGCAACAAGTGTTTTCCAGGGTTCAGTTTTTCATCCAAGCGATGAACCAAACGAAGTACACTTTCTTCGGCAATCGTTTTAATGGGTTGACGCAACGCGGATACTGGCGGATGCACATATTCAAATGCTGGATGGTCGTCGAAAGAAATCAATCTGACCTCGCGCGGAACATTTACCAACAACCTTCTAAAGGAAGCAATAAGTTGAAATGCGGCGATGTTGTTTAATGGAAGAAATGAATCTGTGCCCTTCATTAATTCTTTGGTGATCAAGCGATCAACAGCATTTTCTTCCACCGGTAAATGGAATATTTCATAGTCAATCCCCTCCTTTTCACAAGCTTCCTTAATGCCGTCAATTCGCTTAAGTATCGTAGAAATATACGCTTCATTCTTAACGAAAGCCGCCACTTTTTTTGGTTTCTGTGAAAAAGATGCGATAAGCTTATGTGCTTCTTTTTGATTGTCAACACCGACAAAATCTGCCTCTTCGTCTCCAGGTCGATCTGCAAAAACCACAGGAATATGTGTTTCTCGAAGGATAGGAATGAGCGCATCGATGGTGTTACACGGAGCGATGATCATGCCGTCGATGGAGCTGTGAATGAGCTCTCGCATCAGCTGCAATTCCAATGCCCGGTCATCATTCGTATTCACAAAAAAGGTGTTGTATCCACGTTCGTGCAGCGCCTCTTGAATGGTCTTGCACAGTTCCGCATAAAAGGCATTTGTGATGTCGGCCACCACCAAGCCAATGGTTTTGGTCGCTCCTTTACGAAGACTTTTGGCAAAAAAGTTAGGAACATACTGCAACTCTTTCGCTTTCTCCGTGATCAAACGCTGTTTCTCCTTGCTGATATTAAACTCATCTCCCTTGCCATTCAGCACGAAAGATACCGTAGCCTTTGACACGCCAATGGCACGTGCGATATCATCTAAGGAAACGCGTTTCTCTTTCATCGCTTATTTTGGAAGTTTCGCCACCATGGCTTTATAGTCAGCAGCAAAGGTGTTTTCACCAGCGCAACCCATTGTAGATTTCGCTTGGATAAAGTGCTCAATGCGATTTCCTGGATCGGGGTGAGTACTCAAGAATTCAGGAGGTCGAGCACTGTTGGCATCCATAATTTTCTGAAAGAAACCCGCTCCACCCGCAGCGTTGTATGCCGTTGGACAGAGATAGCGAACCGAGCATTCATCGGCTTGCGTTTCATGTGCTCGGGAGAACTTCAATCCGATTAGCGCTCCTGAAATTTGTTTCAAGGCAACACGATCGCCCGCAAGTACATCCAACAGCAATTGTAAGCCAAACATTTCCGTCATTTGACGCGTTGAATGGCGCAAGTCTGCATGGCCAATTTCATGTGCGAGTACACCTGCCAATTGATCCTCAGAATCAAGGTATTTTAAAATACCCGTGTAAATGTAAATGTATCCACCAGGCGTGCAAAAGGCATTCATGACACTGTCGTTGTGGATGACATGCAACCTCCATCCAAATTCATTTCGAAGAGCGACTTGTCCTGAATTTAAAATGTTGTCACGCACCTTGTAGAGGTATTGATATACCGCTTTGTATTGGGCAGAATCAAGAATTGGGTATTCACGTTTGTTGCTGTCAATCTCATGGGCAACTTGCGCTCCAAGTGCACGATCTTGATCCAAGGTAAATAAATTAAACCCCTTGCTTTGACTCTTGTCTCCCATTAAGCCACATGCGCTGAAAAGCAGAACGCACAGCATTCCAATCAGTACGACAGGCAAAAATCCTTTTGAATTTTTCATTAAATCGGATAGAAAAAATTAACCAGGAAAGTCACAACCGTCGCGATACTCCATCCCGTGTAGACCTCGATTGGCCGATGTTTACCAAGGAACAAGCGGGCAGAAATGATCGTCGCAGACAATAGTACAGCCATGGGTAAAATCCAAAACTGATGTTCAGCTTGTTGACTTGCATAGGCCATTAAGAATCCTGTAAAAATTCCTGCACCGCCAGCATGTAAACTGATTTTAATCCAACGATTGATGTACGTGTAGGATGCAGTCACTAACACACCAGCCAATGGGAGTGCATAAATGTATTTTGGGAGGACACCATCTGGGGCCTTGTAGACAAAAAGCAAATACAAAACAAGGCAATAGGCTAGCATGATGAACATCGGAATGTTGCGTTCACGCTGATTTTCCATGTCTATGGTTGTAATTATTTTTCGGCGGTGCAGAATGAGAAACGAGAGTGCTGGAGCCAAAACGCTAAAGATAAAAAACATGTACAAAATGGCCAGTTTAGCTTTTGGAGGCAAAAAATAAATCGATTCTTCATTGAAGAAATAATCTTGATCCGACGGCACGTACATTACCAACAGCAGGCCATATACTGGCATAAACAGTGGCAAAAAGAGCCAAGATATAAGGTGTGATACTGCTTTCATTACAATTCTTTACGGAGTCGGGCAACAGGGATATTCAATTGCTCACGGTATTTCGCCACAGTGCGACGCGCGATGTTATATCCTTTTTCGTTGAGTATTTCAGCCAAGCGCTCGTCCGTCAGTGGGCGTCGTTTTTGTTCTCCTTCGATGGCTTCAGACAGAATTTTCTTCACTTCACGGGTTGAAACCTCTTCGCCTGAATCTGTGGATAATCCTTCCGAGAAGAAGTACTTCAACGAAATAATTCCGTAGCCTGTTTGCACGTATTTGCTATTTGCCACACGCGAAATGGTTGAAATATCCAGGTTGACAACTTCCGCAATATCCTTCAGAATCATTGGACGAAGATTCGCTTCATCGCCAGTCAAAAAATATTCACGCTGGTAGTTCATGATGGCATTCATGGTGAGCAACAACGTGTTTTGACGTTGCTTGATCGCATCAATAAACCACTTTGCACCATCCAATTTTTGCTTCACGAACATCAACGCATCTTTGTCTGATTTCGACCGTTTGGCACCTTCAGCGTACGAGCGTAACATTTGTTCATACTCGCGACTCACTTTCAACTCTGGCGCGTTTCTGCTGTTTAGTGTCAATTCAAGTTTGCCTTCAAATTCGGTAATTAAGAAGTCTGGTATAATCTGTTGGTAGTTTTTCGCCGTTTCCTTCATTGAACCCCCGGGTTTTGGGTTGAGCTTCAGGATTTCGTCAATCGCCTCCTTCAAATCCTGATCTTCGATTTCGAGCTTTTTGGTGATTTTATCGTAATGCTTGCGGGTAAATTCTTCAAAAAACTGCTCCAAAATTACCTTTGCCGTGTACCGTGTGATGTCGCCATCCTGCTTACGGTTGATTTGAATCAATAGACATTCTTGAAGATCGCGTGCACCAACACCTGCAGGGTCAAGCTCTTGGATGACCAAGAGCACCTCTTCAATTTCGGCTTCTGTGACCATGATGTTGGCAGAGAAAGCCAAGTCATCGACTATCGATTCTATTTCCCTATTGAGGTAACCCGATTCATCCAAGTTGCCAATGATGGTATCTGCAATTACATATTGTGTGTCGTCGAGGTCCAAGAGTTGAAGTTGCTCCGTCAATTTCTCTTGAAAGGTCGACTCACCAGAAAGTGGAATCACACGCTCCTCATCGTCCTTGCTGTGGTTGTTGGCTTTGGTCTTGTAATCGGAACCGTCCTCATCGATGTAATCTGAAATGTCAAAATCGGGATCATCGTTGTCGAACTCGTCCTCATCGTCAGCATTGTCGTATTCGTCTTCCTCAAAATCTGCCCCTTCTTCAAGTGCTGGATTTTCCTCTATTTCCTGCTTAATCCGCTGATCCAACTCCATGGTAGGCACCTGCAACAACTTCATCAACTGAATCTGCTGAGGAGACAGTCGCTGTTCGAGTTTTTGAACAAGATATTGTTTTAGAGCCATGGGTTTTAACTACAGTGTTTACGTCAACAACAGTTCGAAGATACTAAGAAAAGTTCAATGTGCCGAACATTCAACAAGGGATGAAAACCTCAATTTGAAAATTCATTTGGCACGCATTCAGATTCTTTATTTTTCGTTTACACCGTATCCTTTACATTTGTGTTTACCAATTAGTAAAAGTATGAATCTCTTCGAAACTAGAAAATATCCACATGGCCTTCAGTATCTGCTCTGTATTGGATTAGTGCTGATTTCGGCTTTGGCCTGTTTCTATTCGTCAGAGATTTTAGGGCATACCGTCGTCGCTCTTATTTTATTGATGACCGTTTCGTTTATTGCGATGCTGTTTGATATTTTGCCCGTGCTTCTTGCAGCTATTTTGAGTGCGGTAATCTGGAACTTCTTTTTCATTCCACCGATTTACACGTTTCACATTGACAATGCTGAAGATGCGCTCATGTTTTCGCTGTATTTTCTTATTGCTTTGGTAAATGCTGTTTTGACATTTAAAATTCGTCAAGCAGAAAAAAGAGCACGCGATAAAGAAGAAAAGGAAAACACCATTAAACTTTACAACACCTTGCTTAATTCACTTTCACATGAACTAAGAACACCCATTTCTGCTATAATCGGCGCAGTGGACACACTGAAAGAAAACCGCCATTCGATACCTTCGGAAACACAAGACGAATTGTTGAGCGAGATTGATCTTGCTGGAATGCGTTTGAATCGACAAGTCGAAAATCTACTCAACATGAGCCGACTTGAAAGCGGTATTCTGATGCCAAAATACGATTGGTTTGATTTAAACGAAGTCCTCAACAATGAGATTCGCAAAGTGGAAATCGTTAGTGATAAAACAATCGTTTTTGAGGTGAATGAAGCGTTGCCCTTCTTCAAGCTTGATGTTGGACTAATTCAACAAATAGTCAACAATTTACTCAATAACGCTGTACTTTACACGCCACCAAAGACAACTGTTCGCGTGGAAGTGAAACATGAAAAAGGCCGTTGCGTATTCGCTATTTCCGACAATGGCAATGGAATTCCAGAAGAAGAACTTAGCCGAATCTTCGACAAGTTTCACCGCTTACCAAACTCAAGCACGGGAGGAAGTGGACTAGGATTGTCCATTGTTAAAGGATTTGTTGAGGCACAAAAAGGGTACATTTCTTTAGCGAACAATTCGGAAGGTGGGGCGTCATTTACCGTGAGTATTCCAGCTGATACATCGTACATAATCCACCTAAAAAATGAATAAAGCCGAAGTCCTTGTGATTGATGATGAGCCGCAAATCCGGCGCCTACTAGAGATTACGCTTGAAAGCAATGACTTCAAAGTGCGCAATGCTGAAACGGGTAAAGACGGTTTATTGCTTGCGGCAAATCATCCCCCAGAATTGATCATACTCGATCTTGGTTTACCTGACATGAGCGGTCATGAGGTGCTGAAGAACCTAAAAAGTTGGTACAACAAATCCATTATTATCTTGTCTGTTCAAAACAACGAAGAAGACATCGTGAATGCGTTGGATAATGGCGCATCAGATTTTTTATCAAAGCCCTTTCGAACAGCTGAATTGATGGCGCGGATTCGTGCTGCAATTCGTCGCAACCAATTTGAAGTGAATTCTGAGCAGCATTCCTTTGGTGAAGTAAGCATCGATTACGTTGCCCGCACCTTGACCAAGAACGGGGAATTTATTAAGTTGACCTCTACCGAATTTAATTTATTGGCATTATTGACCAAAAATGAAGGACGAGTGCTTACCCACCAATACATCTTGAAAGAAATTTGGGGCGTTGGTTATCAGACAGAAACGCAATACCTGCGTGTTTTCATTGGAACATTGCGAAAAAAAATTGAAAATGATCCCAATCACCCAAAACGGATTATTACTGAGAGTGGTATTGGCTATCGTTTTCTTTAGGCCCTTTATATTTTCTTTATCTTATTGGGATGTAAATTTATTTTCTACCCATTCGAAAACATGCACTTTTACCCAAAATTTTATATCATGTCAATACCAAACAATAAGGTCACGGCAGCATCGCTGTTAATTGCGCTCGGAATCATCTATGGGGATATCGGTACGAGTCCTTTGTATGTATTAAAAGCCATTGTCGGAGACCGCCCAATCAGCGAAATACTGGTATACGGTGGGATTTCATGTGTTTTTTGGACGATTACTTTTCAGACCACATTCAAATACATTTACCTTACCCTAAAGGCGGATAACCACGGTGAAGGGGGAATATTTTCCTTGTACGCTTTAGTGAAACGCTATGGAAAGTTCTTTTTAATACCAACGATTATAGGCGCTTCAACCCTTTTGGCCGATGGAATTATTACGCCACCAATCTCCGTATCCTCTGCAGTTGAAGGGCTTTCAAAGTTTGAGGCTTTGAAAGACATTCAAACAGTGCCAATTGTCATTGTCATCATTTCAGGCTTGTTCTTTTTTCAACGCTTCGGAACGCATACCGTAGGTTATGTTTTTGGTCCAGCGATGATGGTGTGGTTCTCAATGCTCTTCGTTCTTGGATTTTCTAAAATTCTCGACAATCCTGAGATTCTCCATGCGCTGAACCCGATGTATGCCTTTGATTTCCTAAAAAACTACCCTGGAGGATTTGTCCTATTGGGGGCCGTTTTTCTTGCTACGACAGGTGCAGAGGCCTTGTATTCAGACTTAGGGCATTGTGGCAGAAAGAACATTCGGATCACTTGGGTTTTTGTGAAAGTTTGCCTTGTCGTCAACTACATGGGACAAGCGAGTTATTTGATGAATCTGGGAGAAGGTGCAAAAATGAACGGACTAAATCCCTTCTATGAAATCATGCCTGAATGGTTCTTAATTCCCGGTATCATCATCGCTACATCGGCAGCAATCATAGCCTCACAAGCATTGATAAGTGGAAGTTACACGCTGATCAACGAAGCCATGAACTTGAACTTTTGGCCGCGCGTGGCTGTTCGTCAACCCTCAAACATCAAAGGCCAAATCTATATTCCAAGCGTCAACATTATCCTTTGGATCGGGTGTGTACTTATGGTTTTGCACTTCCAATCCTCATCCAACATGGAGGCAGCTTATGGACTGGCCATCACCATTACGATGATGGTGACAACCTTCTTGTTGACTATTTTCTTGTGGTATAAATTACGTTGGAACAAGGTGCTTGTATTGCTCATTATGCTTGTATTTGCTACCATTGAAATTACTTTCTTCATCGCTAACATCCAGAAATTTCCAGAAGGGGGGTACATCACATTGATCATCTCCTCCATCTTCTTTTTCATCATGTACACCATACATCGCGGGCGTCGCATCACCAATCGATTTACAAAATTTGTGGATCTTGGGGAACACGTGCCCCTAATTAAAGAATTGATTATTGACGAAGAAATTCCAAAATTTGCCACGCACATGGTTTATTTGACCAAGGCCAATGTGAAGCACGAAATCGAAGAAAAAATCATCAACTCTATCCTGGCGAAAAAACCGAAACGCGCAGATGTATATTGGTTTTTGCACCTCCACAGAACCAATGAACCTTACACGCTTGCGTACGATGTGAATGAACTCGTGGATGATAAAATCATCAAAGTCAACATTCATGTTGGATTCCGTGTGCAGCCTAGAACCGAATTATACTTCAAGAAAATCGTTCACGAATTGATCCAGAACAAAGAACTAAACCTCCACAATCGTCCTGATGGTTCGACGAAATACAACAATGAACCAGACTTCAAATTTATGGTGATTGAAAAATTCTTGTCGGCAGAAAATGAATTTACGCTGCGTGAAGGTATCCTCTTGAATTCTTACTTCTGGCTAAAACAGCACAGCTTGAGTGACCAATCAGCTTTCGGCTTGGACAAATCGGACGTTGTTGTTGAACAGGTACCACTTGTGTACCAGCCTGTTCACAACATTGAGCTGGTTCGAAAAGACAATTAGTTGTTCTATTAAAACTCGGCGTTTTGCGGTGTGCGAGGGAATGGAATGACGTCACGAATATTTGACATTCCAGTTACAAACATGACCATACGTTCGAATCCAAGGCCAAATCCTGCGTGAGGTACAGTTCCAAACTTTCGGGTATCGAGGTACCACCACAATTCTTCCTCAGGAATGTGGAAGGCCGCACATTTTTCACGGAGCACGTCCAAACGCTCTTCACGCTGTGAGCCACCAACCATCTCCCCAATACCAGGGAAGAGAATATCCATCGCTGCAACCGTTTCACGGCCAACTTCACTGTGGTCATTTCTACGCATGTAAAACGCTTTGAACGACGCTGGATAATCGGTGATGATTACGGGACGCTTGTATTCTTTCTCTACCAAGAAACGCTCGTGCTCACTTTGTAAATCAGTTCCCCACTCCACTTCATATTGGAATTTCTTCTTTTTGTAGTGGTTTGAGTTGCGCAACACATCAATTGCTTCAGTATAGGTGATGCGCTTGAACTCGTTCGATACCACAAATTGCAGGCGCTCTACAAGTCCCATTTCACTGCGCTCATTCTGTGGCTTCGTTTGTTGTTCAGCCGCCTCACGATCGTGTAAAAATTTCAAGTCATCCGGGAAGTTGTTCATCACATAGCTACAAATGTACTTGAGCATCTCTTCCGCCAAATCCATGTTTGCATGAATGTCGTTGAACGCAACTTCCGGTTCGATCATCCAAAATTCGGCAAGGTGGCGTGATGTGTTCGAATTTTCAGCGCGGAAAGTTGGTCCGAAAGTATATACCTTTCCGAGGGCCAATGCTGCAAGCTCCGCTTCCAACTGACCAGACACCGTAAGGTTGACAGGTTTTCCAAAGAAATCTTGTTTGTAATCAATGGTACCTTCTTCCGTTAACGGAGGATTTTGAGCATCCAATGTCGAAACGCGAAACATCTCACCTGCTCCTTCTGCATCCGAACCTGTGATGATTGGCGTATGGATGTAGTAGAAATTCTGATCATTGAAAAACTTATGAATGGCATAGGCCACAGCGTGACGAATTCTAAATACAGCGCCGAAGGTATTGGTACGAAACCGCAAATGTGCTTGTTCACGGAGGAACTCCATGCTGTGCTTTTTCGGCTGCATCACAGTGCGTTGCACATCGTCTGGATTTGCTTCACCAATGATTTCAATCGCTGAAACCTGCAGTTCTACCGCCTGTCCAGAACCTTGAGAAGCAACAAGAGTACCTGTTAATCCTACCGCAGAAGCTGTTGTGATTTTCTTCAAAAGCGTTTCATCAAACTGCTCAAAATCAACTACCGCCTGAAGGGTATGAATGGTTGAACCGTCATTGATTTGAATGAATCGGTTGCTTCGGAATGCCCGAACCCATCCTTTTACACCATAGTTTTGGCCAATTTCTGGCTGCTTGAGAATCTCTGCAATTTCTGTACGCTTCATGTCCGATTGGAATATGCGCAAAAGTAGTAAGAATAGACGAAAGACATGAAGACATAAAGATTTTAAGACATCAGGATATGAAGACAAGAGACTTTGAGGACAATGGACAATAGACCGTCCGCCAATGCGGACTGATAGAACATAGACCGCTGCGCTGATGGACAAAAGACTCGTTTGTTCTTCGATCAGTACTAAGCGTAATTCGTAACTTAAAAAAACTACTTCACTTGTTCGTAGAGCGTTGTACCTTTTGAGGAGATTCGCCAGCTGTCATTCACCATTTGAAGCGACAACCTCATTCCGTCGGCATCTGAATAATAGCTAGCATCGGGTTGTTTTTCGAAGAGAAAAGTTCCTTCTTTGAGGAAAACCTCTGCCAACGCTTTGTCCGCTGAAAGAATAATACCAGCTGAATAAAGTGTGCCATCGGTAAAGGTAGAATGCAACTGGATTTCGAGTTCAAAGGGGCGCACGCATTTATTGGTTAATTTACTCCATTGGTAGCCCGCAGAAGGTATACATCCATTCTCGTCGCGATCATTTCCCGTCATCGCAAGCTCCTTATGAGAACAACAGGAAGAAACAATCAAAGCCAATAAAATGGGTAGAAACAAACGCATCGCGCTTACATCTTCATGATGATGAACTCTGTGCGGCGGTTTTTTTGGTGTTCAGAATCTGGACACGTTGATTTCACTTTTCCTTCACACGGACAATCCACTTTTAGCTTCGTTTCGCCATATCCTTTTCCGTAAATGCGCTCTGGATTGGTGATGCGTTTCTTGATGTATTCCGCAGAAGCATTCGCTCGTTTTTCCGATAAGGTTGTGTTGGCAGCGATTGTACCACGACAGTCGGTGTGTGAGCCCAACTCCACGACCATTGTCGGGTATTGGTTCATGATCTCAATAATCTTGTTCAACTCCAACGCAGCATCTTTGCGAATGGCAAATTTACCCACATCAAAAAGTATCGGTTTCAATTCAATCATTGACGCCAAGTCCTGACCAACATCCAATTTCGACAAGGACACATCAATGATCTCGTGAATGTTGATTTGACCCGGCTTAGAGATGGTATAGTCAAAATTGAACTTTTCCTCAAGGTACCCTTCCTTGCTCACTTCGATCGTGAATGAAAGTTTATCACCCAACTTCAATCCATCCAACGATTTTTTCAAATCACCTGTGGCTGGGGTGTTTACGGCAAGAAATTCCGATTTGTCTTTGTTCAAAATCTTCACGGTTGCCCCTTGTACTGGCAAGCCCGTGCCTTTTTCTGTAATCAAACAGTAAAGTGACACTGGTGACATCGCCATATCAATGGATTCGTGGATATTGATACGGCCCGGCTTGTTCACGGTATAGTCAAACGTGAATGTCTGACCTAAATATCCTGGTTTACTCAATTCAATGACATACGACAATTTATCGCCAATTTTAAATCCTGGCAATCCTTTTCTCCAATCACCAGATTCAGGCGTAAGCACAGAAGCGAATTCTGAGTTGTCCTGTTTTTGACGGATTTTGAGTGTCACTCCAGAGAGTGGAAGACCCGTTGTTTTGTCCGTAATAAGGCAGTATAAGGACAGTCCTGGATCTTTCTCCAAGGTCATATCCGCTTGCACCAACTCAGCCAAATCATCCAAGCCACCGGTAGAAACAGTGCGCGCATTTGAATAGTACTTCGGCATGCTGTCAATGGCAATTCCATAATTCAAGTTGCGTTCCACCTCAAAGCCATATTTTCCTGCTTCATCCGTAATGACTGTCGCGAGAACATTACCTACAGAATCTTTCAATTGTACGGGAGCTCCTGCCAACACTTCACCCGTTTCTTGATCGGTAATGATACCAGCCAAAATCAATTGCACATTGAATGGTTTCAACAAGACATACGAATAGATATCATCGTCGCCGTTTCCTCCTTTGCGGTTGGATGAAAAATATCCCGTTCGATTGTCCGCATTCATGGCCAAGGCAAAGTCATCTTGGCGACCATTCACAGGGCGACCAGCATTGAACATCTTGCCAAAACCGCCTTCTTTTTTCGGTACAACAACAAAAATATCCAGTCCTCCTAGGCCAATATGACCATTGGAAGAGAAATACAAGAATCCATCATTGGAAATCCAAGGGAACATTTCTTGCCCTTCTGTATTCACAGCATTGCCTAAGTTTTGTGGTGTTCCAAATGTTCCATCGGCATTGATGGTAACAGAATAAATGTCTGCTCCCCCAAATCCTCCTGGCATATCCGATGCAAAATAGAGTGTTGATCCATCCGCACTTATTGACGGATGACCCACAGAGTATTCCTTTGCATTGAACGGCAATTCAATTTCGTTGGACCAATTCCCCAAAGAATCAACATTGGCCATTAGGATTTTCAAATTCTGAATCCCTTTTCCATCGCGTTCCGCAAAGCCTTTTGCGATATTATTTCGTGTAAAATACACCTTTTTTCCATCCGGAGAAAAGCACAAAGGTCCTTCATGATAACGTGAGTTAATGCGTTTTGTCACCAAAACCTCATTGTTCAACTCTTGATTTTCATCCGCTTTTGAGCGATAAATGTCCAAGAATAGTCGTCCATTCCAAGACCATTCATTTTGAACGGGAATGTTGACTTTTCGTGATGAAATAAAATAAATATCGGAAGTGTTGGGTGCAGGGTAACCTCCAAAGTCAGCCGCTGCAGAATTGTTTCCAATGTGTTTGATCGAGAAGCGTTCCCCTTGTTTTTCAATTGCCGCGATGTAAGACATGTTTTTCACAAAAGATTGCGCACGCAGGTCTGTACTTAGAGAGTCTGAAAAACACTTCATCCATTCGTCACTTTTCTCATACCTGCCATTTTGCTTCAATGCCTGGGCGAAGAAGAAATAGTCTTCAATGCTCGCTCCTGGCATATTGACAACTTCAGAATAGTACAACTCAGCATTGAGCATATCGCCCATCTGGAAGTAGCATTGCGCCAACTTGGATTTCATATCCGGAGTTTCTACCTCCGTTCCAATTAGCTTCACATACAAATCAGCAGCGTAAGCATAGGCCAATTTTTCATAATACGCATCAGCTTTCTTTACTTTACCTGTTTGTGCGACTGCAGGAATACACAACAGTGCGGTGAAGGCTGCAAAAAATAAATTCTTAAGTGTCATTGGATAGATTCTTAGAAATAACGCGGTGAGCGAATTCCTTGTTTTTTAAATACGAAGTCGTATGATGCAAGCATCTCGAAGGTGCCGTAATTGTAGTTGCGGATCTGCTGTGTTCCAAAGTCACTGGCTACACCTAACTTGAATTGAGGAGTTATTTGGTACTGTGCAAATACGCCGAAGGCCGAAGCAACG
Source organism: Bacteroidota bacterium (assembly GCA_039798485.1). GTDB lineage: Bacteria > Bacteroidota > Bacteroidia > Flavobacteriales_D > Crocinitomicaceae > M0103. The sequence continues at coordinate 14,464 of JBDKGB010000079.1, read as the reverse complement.
CGGTACATTACACCAAACCAAAGCTTGTCTTGATAGATCCCTGCTGAACTAATGTCCATGCTGATTGGTGCACCCGCAGTCATTTTAATTTGTGCTGAAGGGCGAATTTTCCATTGTGCATTTACAGGAACCACTCCACCAAAAATGAAATAATAATGGCGTTTTTCAAGGCTTGTTGAACTCAATCCATCATAACTGCGCTGCACAAACTTTGGGATGCTGAATCCAGCAAACAATTTTGATGAATGGTAATATACACCAAGACCGAAGTTTGGATTCACACGGTTCGTCACGTTGGTCAACAACTTCGGGTCATTTGGGTCTGTTGTTAACAGTGTAGATGTCCCGACATTGATGATGTTCGCCCCAGCTTTCAATCCGAAAGCAAGTTTATGGTCAGAATCTTTAAAACGCAAGGTGTACGAGAAATCTCCGTAAAGCATGGTTTGTTTAACTGGTCCTGCTTCATCATTCACCATGGTAAATCCAACCCCAACAGATTCATAATTCAATGGAGAATGGATGCTGAATGTTGTTGAGCGCGGACGTCCGTCAAAACCGACCCATTGTTCGCGGTGAATGCCTGTGATGTTCATGACACCTTTGCTTCCCGCGTAGGCAGGATTGACAAAAAGTGTATTGTCAAAATACTGGGTAAAGTGTGGGTCTTGCTGTGCTTTTGCGCCAAATATACTTATGACGAAAGCTGCAAAAAATATATACTGTTTCATGTTCATTTCAATTTTATCGCAAACAAATTAACGTTGTAGGTAAACAAAGCCTTTCAGAATACCGAACTTATCTGTTTTCGTGTCGAACAGGTAATAATAGGTTCCGGTAGGAAGGTTTTCGTCACCAATCGTCAATTTACTTGTTGATGTTCCCACCCAGTTGTTTTGGTAGTTGCTTGTTTCAAACACCACATTCCCCCAACGGTTGAAAATGACGAGGGTGTTGTCCGGAATTTGTTCAATGCCAATAATTTCAAAGGCATCATTGATTCCGTCTCCATCTGGAGTAAATGCCTGTGGCACAATGATGTCGCATAGGTTCGGAATACAAGGGTTGATTGGATTCCATCCATGCTCAATTTCTTCTCCATTGGTGTAACCATCACCATCACAATCCAAAGCATTCCACTCAATGCTTGTTGGTACGGTTTGATTTTCCAACACAAAGTCACACGGATCTAAAGGATCTGTTCCATCAACAACTTCTGTCCCATCAATGACACCATCACCATCTGTATCTGGATTAACAGGATCTGTTCCGCCAGTAACCTCTTCACCATTCGTCAAGCCGTCACCATCACAATCCAAATCAGCCCACACCACAGTTGGTGTCACCGTTTGACTTGCAAGTAAGAACTCACATGGATCTGTTGGGCTTGTGCCGTCAGCAACTTCTGTTCCGTCCAATACACCATCACCGTCGGTATCCGGATTTGTTGGATCACTTCCATTCGTTGTTTCTTCTCCATTTGTTGATCCATCGTCGTCGCAATCCAAGGCCGTCCAAGCTACTGTTGGAACCACTGTTTGGCTTGCTACCAAGAATTCACACGGATCCAATGGGTCTGTTCCATCCGTAACTTCTGTTCCGTCAACCACGCCATCACCATCTGTATCCGGGTTAATCGGGTCTGTTCCACCTGTTACCTCTTCGCCATTGGTCAAGCCGTCGTTGTCACAATCAAGTGCATTCCATGCTGCTGTTGGAGTTACTGTTTGACTTGCCAAAAGCAGTTCACACGGGTCGAGTGGATTTGTTCCATCCGTAACCTCTGTTCCATCAATCACACCATCACCGTCTGAGTCTGGGTTGAATGGGTCTGTTCCACCAGTCATTTCTTGACCATTCGTCAATCCATCGTTGTCGCAATCAAGCGCAGACCAAGCCGCCGTTGGTGTTACTGTTTGACTTGCCAATTCAAGATCACATGGGTCAACAGGGTTTGTTGCATCCGTAACTTCCGTTCCATCGATAACACCATCACCATCTGTATCTGGGTTAAGCGGATCTGTACCACCTGTAACCTCTTGTCCATTCGTCAAGCCGTCTGTATCACAATCCAAGGCCGACCAAGCAGCTGTTGGCGTTAGTGTCTGATTCGCCAAGACAAATTCACACGGATTGTTCGGGTCTGTTCCATCTGCAACTTCGGTTGCATTGATCACGCCGTCACCATCACAATCCGCAATTGGGTTGTTGATGCAAAGGTCAACAAGAATGAAAATCGTGTCGGTCACACAAATCACAGGGAGTGGTGAACCATCGTCACAGATTTGAACCACAACCGTATCATTCCCTGTGTAGCCCGTATTTGGTGTATAGGTAAATGTACCGTTCGGATTGATGACAATGGTACCGTTCGATGGGCCATCAACTGGTGTAGTGTTTACCACCAAGTTTCCATCCACATCTGAATCTCCTGTATCCGTTAAATCGCCACCAACGGACGTGTTGAATGTTGCTGTTACGAATTCATCATCTACGACTGGAGCATCATTCACTGCAGTAATCGTGATATTCACGATGGCTGTATCACACAATGCTGGTGTGCCGTTGTCACAAATTTCATAGATGAATTGATCTGTACCGTTGAAGTTTGGATTTGGCGTGTAGGTGATTGCTCCTGTAGTAGGATTCACGGTCACCGTTCCATTCGTTGGATTCGTTGAAATGGTGACGGAACCAACATTCAATCCTTCAGTATCCGTATCGTTTGCAGGTACATTGACCGTAATCTGGTTATCCTCATTGGTAGTCGCGGTATTGCCAATGGCAATTGGAGCATCGTTGACTGGATTCACCGTAATGGTTACAAGCGCTGTATCACATAAGATTGGCGTACCGTTGTCACAAATCTGATAAATGAACTGATCTGTTCCATTGAAGTTCGCGTTTGGCGTGTAGGTAATTGCACCAGTAATCGGATTGATCGTAACCGTTCCGTTCGTTGGGTTCGTTGTAACTGTTACAGAACCAAGGTTCAATCCTTCCACATCTGTATCGTTCGAAGGAACATCGATCACGACAGGCGTATCCTCATTTGTCGATGTAGTGTTGACAACTGCGATTGGCGCATCGTTCACTGGATTGACAACAAACGTGATGATGGCATTGTCGCAAAGGCCACCTCCATCGCACAACGTGTAGGTAATGGTTGAGGTCCCGTTGAAGTTGTTGGCTGGATCAAACGTGACAACTCCTGTGCTTGTGTTCAAGGTCCATGTACCTGTTGAATTTGTGAACGTGGTTTGAATTCCAGGTGTTGAAGGATCTAAATCCACGGTAAATTGACCTGGACCATTCACTGGTGCCGTAGGGTTTCCGTCAATATCCGTATCGTTTGTAATGACGTTAACCGTGCCGTTTGCTCCATCTTCTGTTAATGACGCAGCCACAACATTGTCATTGGCAATTGGTGGATCATTAACTGGTATTACGGTAATCGTTACCAATGCTGTGTCACAGTACACGGGTATTCCGTTGTCACAAATTTGGTAGATGAACTGATCTGTCCCGTTGAAGTTTGCATTCGGCGTGTATGTCACCGCGCCAGTCGTTGGGTTCACCGTTACCGTTCCATTTGTTGGGTTTGTTGTAATCGTCACCGATCCTGTGTTCAACCCTTGAGCATCCGTATCGTTTGCCGGCACGTTGATCACAATGGGTGTATCCTCATTTGTAGTTGCTGTATTCGGATTTGCAACAGGAGGAGTATTACAGTTTTCGGTATTGAACACCTCTGTCACATTGATCAATTGCGGACAACCAGGCTTCGGTACAGTGTACAACAAAGAAACCGTTGTATTTCCTGTTCCAGTGAAGGTCATTAGGTTTCCGTTTAATGTTGCTGGACCAGTTACCGAGAAAGTTCCTCCAGAAGGATTGGCAGTAATGTCAATCGTGGAATAGTTGCAATAGAGACCATTTGGCCCCAAGCTCGGCGTCCCAGCAACAGTCACATTCACTGTAGTGGCGCCACAAATATAAACCACTGCGGTTGCAAATGAGTAGGCAATTTCGTTGGTGGTATTGTTGGTGCCATCCCCCATACTACCGCGGATTCTGTGTCCAGCGTAGCCGAAGTAATCTTCACATTTCTTCGTAATCATGGAAGTATGTCCACCGGTTTCAACAGCTAGAATTTTATCGGCAGCGGTAATTCCACCTGGAATTCCTGGGTTGAAGGTACCCGTACCGTTTCGTCCAAGCATCTGTCCGTTTGAGTTCCCCCAGTTGTAGTTTGTTGAATCGGATGTTAAGACATTGATCGCACCATAGTTGTTGTCGTGCTCATTGGGAGAAATCCAACGAATGTTATTCATCACCTGTCCGGTAGTGGAGGTATAACGAGGTTGTACCCAGCTTCTGCGTTCTGTTGTTGTCCAGTCACCTACTTGTCGGTTAGCATTTTCTCCTAATGCGTATAAATTTCCATTGGCATTCAAGACATAGTAGGTCGATCTATTGTTTCCAGCATCTCTCGTAACACCAATCATCTTAATTGGATTGGCTGATGGAAGCGTCATTTGTGTCGCTCTATTTCTTGATGCAGAAGCCGTGTTGTTTGCCAAATAGGTTTCCGTACCCCAAGTCCACAATGTTCCGTCAGATTTCAGGGCAAAAAGTGTGTTTTGACTTCCTCGTACAGCAATGACATTGGTCAAGAATGGATTTCCGGCTGCCGAGGTAGTTACACGATACCACTGCATGGCTGCGGCGGCTGTCAATGTACCCGTAAGACCAGTTCCTGTGTTTTCACCATATTGGGAAAGCACATATACATCACCACTACATGTTGTAATGGCCAACGTTCTATAGGTACTGAACATCATTTTCACATCCAATGGAGAAACGCCATTTGGCAGACCTTGGGTATTTCCGTTTACTGTGATTTTTTGAAATACAGTCGATGAAGTTAAGTTAGGGTGAAGGACAACACCTTCTGTTGACCAAGCGAACAATCCTGTTGTGGTCAAGACAATACCTTGAACATCTGGTGTTAAATTGGATCCAAGGTTTGCTTTCAATACTGTACCTGTAAGGGCGGGGTAATTGGTTATGTTGATTTCCGTTGGAGCTAAAACGCTTGTTACCCCATCATTGGCCATATATTCACCCCAAATTTTACATTTGCCATTGGCTGTTCGCACAACCGTTGAGTGAAAAGATGAAAGGAAGTTGTCGTATTCAATGGATGCAGCATCCGTATTTGAGCCAATACCGTAATTCAAATAATTGGTATTGGGACACGTTGGTAAGAACCCGCATTGTGAAAATGCTTCCACAGAAAACAGGGATGAAAGCACAAGCACTTGCATCCACATAAACAGCTTTGTCGCCATTTGTTTCAATCGTGTATTCATTCGGGAATTAGTTTATTTTGGTAGGGTAATAGTAGGACTGAGTTTGACCATTCGTATAGAAGTCAAACATGATATAGGAGTCTTTTTGTGCGACACCTTTCAATGCATAGGAGAAAAGGTAATCACCAGGGGCAAGTTCAGCGGATCCATTAGAGAGTGTTCCAGTAATGGTTGTTCCTACTCCCGCGCTTACAACGTGAAACGCACTTACATCGGCCGGTTTGTTGTTGTAACTCTCTAGGTGAACAGGGACAGTCATCAAGGTTCCTTGAAGTTCTTTAATCCCATAAATTGGGTTTGAGAAGGTCACCGCGTCGAAGTTAAATGTTACCCGATAAGGCAGCACAGTCAGGTGTATTTCTTGTGGAAAATGAGGATGATTACAACCATCAGAATGTCCGTCATTTACAGCAGCCAATTCTTTCATGCCTATGATGTATGATCCAGGAAGCGCAAATGTGATGTCTTTCAATGCCGCGCCATTTCCTTCTACCGAAAAATTTACAGCATCAATACCCGCAATTGTCCATGATACATTTTGAAAATGAGCATTATTTAAGAAAGGTAAGTTTAGCGATTCGTTGAACGAAATAACGCATTCCAATGGAGCTTCTTCTGAAGCATTTTCTTGAGCAAAAATATTCGATGCAAGTAGCATGAATACAGTAATCATCTTAAACATAAGAGGTGAAAAATTTCTGTTCGGCCCGATGCAGGACCAAGAATTTAAATTTAGTAGCATATGTTACACCGTTAGATTCGTGCGGTGCAAATTTACGACTAAATCAATTCATACACATATCTATGTGTATAGAAAATTGAAGCTCTATTCATTTGAAATTGAAATTATCTGCAAATAGTTGATTTACAACCCGTAATCAACACATTAACTATTTGTTATTCCAATTGGTCATAGTCATATTTAAGCCAACTGTCGCGTAACTTTTAATGAATTCCTTAGCAATCTGTATGCGTTCAGTCAAGGTTTCCTTTTCTTCCACTGTCCATTCACCCAACACATAATCAACTTGTTGCCCTTTGAAAAAGTCATTTCCAACGCCAAATCGCAGTCGCGTATATTCTTGTGAATTCAATGTCGCTTGAATGTCCTTAAGTCCATTGTGTCCTCCATCACTTCCTTTCCCTTTCATGCGCAACTTTCCAAATGGCAAAGCTAAATCATCGGTAATCACAACAATGTTATCCCGTTGAATTTTCTCCGCCTGCATCCAATAATTCACCGACTTTCCTGATAAATTCATGTAAGTCGTAGGTTTGATGAGGATGAGCGTTCTACCTTTAAATTTCACTTCGGCCACTTCCGCTTGTTTGTTTAAAGCAAAGGTACCTCCCAGCTCCTTCGCCAAGGACTCTACCACCTTAAACCCAATATTGTGGCGTGTTTCCGCATATTTATCTCCCGGATTTCCGAGTCCTACGATCAGGTATTTCATGGGGTAAAGATAGAAAAGATGTTAAGATGTTAAGACATCAAGATGCTCAGACCTTAAGAGATTCAGACTGAATGCGTACTTCATTTATACCAAATGAGTTATAAATAGAAGTACATCGAAGCAGGAACATGTATTAAAATCTTAATATCTTGAAATCCACCTCTAAACCATATCCCAACCTTTCACAAAAAACGGAGAGGTTGCATCTTTTCTTTCGTTATCCAAAACAACAACATCAACCGGGGCTGCACCAACGAGTTGATGAAACAATCCCCATTGGACTTTATTTTTTACATTTTGATATAACGCATCTTTTTCATCGGTCCACCAGAGCATTAAATTCAATTTTTCTTCGTGCAAAATGGCGGAAAAAAGTTCTTGTAACAACTGAGGGTCGTTATGCTTTGTCCACACGCAGTCGGGAACTATAAATTGATGATTTTTGGGTTGAATCAATTTTCTTAGGAATGGGATGAACGGAATCAACTTTGTCAAGACAGCCCCATAATTTCCTGGAAGGCGCTCAATTTGCCAGCGAACAGTCATGACATGCGCACCTGCAAGTTGATCACCTTTCTCATCCAACAACACGTAAAAAGGTGGATTGGAAATGTGTGCTTCATCATAATGTGTATGTTTCGAGAATTCTTGGCGTACTTTGGTCGACATTAAATTCCAATCATCTAATTTGCGCAATGTTTTTGATGATTTCGGGGAAACGCGACTAAAGCTTTGTGTAACCAAATGCCCCGCAACGCGAAAACCAAAATTTTCACTCATCCATTTGCTCCGTTCATTTCTTGGATCGATGTAGGCGTAAAATGAGTCCACTTTATTTGTCCCCAAATTTCCATTTAGCGCCGCTCCAAAAAACTGACTCAATTCATTTTTGAGCAAACCTTCACGTTTTTCTGAAGAGTGACTTTTTCCTTTGGATTGAAAGACCCCTTTGAAGGCAAAAAATCGGATATACCATACTGTACCTCTGCGGCAGAATGTTAGATTGGCAAGAACTTTATTTGTTCTTTCTAAGGTCAAGAACAAAGGATTGTCTGAAGAAAACACGCGATCTCTCGTGTCAAGATGGCGGTAGCGCGCACCACTCGTTCCCAAAACCGTTTCATCCAACAATTCAAGCAGCTCGTCCGTTGGCGATTCCCGCAAATGAAACGGAGGTTTCATTTCTAGATAGATTGATTCACAATGGCTTCGACATCATCCAATCCAATGGCTTGGCGTTCACCCATGGCAATCCAGCCACGTTCTTCGAAGCGTTGACGGATTATTTCTGCTGTATGATCCGTATCTGCGGTATAGGCAGAAAGGCGAGTGTCAACTCCCAAAGATTGGAAGAATTCCTCTGTTTTCACAATGGCAGCACGAGCAATTTCTATGTCTGTTCCTGAAAGGTTCCAAACGCGCTTTCCGTACTGGGTCAATTTCGCTTGCTTATTGTCAAATTGATTTTCCCAAAGTCGCGGCATAACAATCGCCAATGTACGTGCATGGTCAATGCCATACAAAGCTGTATACTCGTGTCCAATCATGTGTGTGCACCAATCTGTGGGAACGCCACAGCGGAGGTTTCCATTCAATGCGTGCGTAGCAGACCACATGAGGTTTGCTGCTAAAGTGTAATCATCCGGCGAAGCAATAACACGAGGAGCAATGTCAATCAATGTTGACAAGATCGCTTCTGCCTGTCGCTCTTGTAGAAAGTTCTGACTAGGGAAGGTCACATATTGTTCGAGGGTATGCACAAATGCATCGATGATTCCATTTGCGAGTTGTTTTTTCGGCAAAGATGCCACCACGGAAGGATCGCAAAAGGAAAACTTCGGGAAAAACAATGGTCCACCCATGGCGCGTTTCTCCGAAAGTTCTTCTCTACTGATCACCGCTCCCGAGTTTGCTTCGGAACCCGTTGCTGGTAAGGTCAACACGACGCCAAATGGCAGTGCCTTCTCAAAAACACAATTTTCTTTTCTAATGAGTACATCCCATGCATCACCTTGATAGTGAAAGGCACCTGTCATGAATTTTACCCCATCTATTACCGAACCTCCACCAACGGCAAGAATGCATTCTATAGCTTCTTCACGCGCCAATTCAACCCCTTTCATCAACGTGCCAAATTGCGGATTTGCTTCAATGCCTCCAAATTCAACGATATGAAAATCCTTCAGTTGCTCACGAATGCGTTGTAACAACCCAATTTTCTCAGCAGATCCACCACCATAGGCAATAAGTACACGCTTTGAGGGGCAAAACTCAGTTAACGACTCAGGCAATCGGCTCAATTGATCGCGACCAAAAACAATCCGCGTAGGATTGACAACTTCAAAATTCAACATAGCCTAAAGTTAAGCACAAAAAAAGCCCGAACAAACTGTCCGGGCTTTTTTACGATTAAATCAGTTTAAATATTTCCATTATCTCTTACTGCGTAAGCGATAGTCAAAGCGTTGATATCTTGCAATTCTTTGCGAATGTCAAAAATCAAACCTGAGGGTGCATTTCTGTCGGCTTTGAAACACGTAATTACGGATTCAATTGGTGCCGTCATGCGTGAAGGTTTCTGGTCGAATTTATCTTTCTTCCATTGAGCAACCGCATTCGTCGTGTACAATCCATCTACGGTTGGTTGAACGACATTGTCCAATGACAGCGCATAGCCCATTTTAAAGTCAGCTGCGCGCATTGGGTTGCGTGGTTCACCAAGGTAAAGGAAGTCAACTTCCGAGCGTTGTTTGTAAGGTGTAAGATCCGTTGTTTTGTCCCCTACCGGAGATTCAACTTTAACTGTTGGATCATTCTCCTTACTTGTTGTTGCCACCATGAAGAAGAAAAGAAGCATGAATACGATGTCTGGCAGCGAGGAAGTATTTACTCCCGGCATTGGTCTGCTTCCGTCTTTTTTAAACTTTGACATAACTTCTTATTTTTTCGGTGTTACTTCGATGATACGTGCAGGGTACAAGATTTCAAGTAAATCCATCTTTGCTTGATCCTCTGCTTTCTTATCTTGGTCGTAGCGACGTTTCAAAACGCTATAAGGCATTCCAAAAAGACGCTCACATTCACCATTTCTCAACTCAAAAATTGCTTCTTCAATTTCCGTCTGCATCTTAGCGAAAATGCTGTAGGCTGTTGCTTGTTGTACCTCAATACGAATATTTGCTTGAACGTGGATTTCAGGAAGTTCGTTGGCACCGTACAATTTCAATGCACGTTTCTTCTTTTCCCACTCGTCCAATTGATTGTATTTGAAGTTGATCACATCCGCTTTCATACCAACCTCTTCCATTTGTTCGATTTCACTTTCAACAACCGCAATATTCTGATCAATTGCAGACATTGAAATGCGCGAGTACATCGGGAAGTTGTTTGTAGGATCGTTCTTCTTCTCGTTTGTTCTGTAAAACTCCAAAACGAAATCAGAAATCTTATTCGGGTCATCAAAGATCATGTCACGAACCATCAATTGATTTTGATTGTTCGCTTTGATGGCAAGGATGTTACGTTTTTCAACGTCAACAGGCGTGCTCACCTCAACTTTCTTTGGAATACTACGAATATAGGCCTGATCCTTGTCCATTGTAGTGGTAACAAGGAAGAAAATCAGAAGAAGGAAGGCGATGTCCGCCATCGATCCTGCGTTGATTTCTTCTATCTCTCTTTTAGCCATAATTAGGTTATCTTATTTTCTGAATCTTCCCATGAAAGGTCCTGCGATAATCACAAGCGCACCGATAAGCATTCCGACCATGATGGTCCAGATACCTGCAGTTGTTGTGTTCACGATTCCTTGAGAAACAGGATTCTTTAATAATAATGTATCAGTAGTGTCTTGTGTACCTGCTGAAAGACAGATCAAGTAGATCACGAGGGAGACCATAATTCCGGCAATCGCGATTACCGTTTTCTTTGTATCCGTTATGATTTGCACAAGGAAGAACACAACTACGATTGCCAAAAGAGCAAACATTAGAATAATTGTGTACCAGATCGCATAGGACATTTGAGGTCCTTCACGGTATGCTTCAACTGCTTCTGTTCCTGCCGATACGTTCGGAGCAGCGAAAAGGAGCAAGCTCAGCACCACACCAATACCGCCAAGGCCGTACTTGATGATCGTCATCAATAAATTTGTGTTTTTAGCACTCATGTCTAAACTATTTGAATGAAAGTATCCAGCGAATTAAGCTACCGCTTTGTTTTTCAAAAGCATATCGATCAAAGAAATCGATGCATCTTCCATTTCATTTACAAGACCGTCGATTTTTGACAAGATGTAGTTGTAGAATACTTGCAACACCATCGCTGAGATCAGACCGAATACTGTTGTCAAAAGGGCTACTTTAATACCATCCGCAACCGTAGTTGGTGATACCTGACCATCCTTAACGATTTTATCGAAGGCCTGGATCATACCGATTACCGTTCCAAGGAACCCGAGCATCGGAGAAAGAGCGATGAACAATGAAATCCAAGAAAGACCTTTCTCAAGAAGACCCATTTGTACACCTCCGTAAGAAACAACTGATTTCTCAACCATGTCAATTCCTTCACCTGCGCGGTCTAGCCCTTGGTAGAAGATTGATGCAATTGGTCCACGTGTGTTGCGGCAAACTTCTTTTGCTGCATCAACACCACCACTTTTCAACGCTGACTCAACTTGAGCCAAGAATTTATTTGTATTGATTGTTGCAAGGTTCAAATAAACAACGCGCTCAATCGCCAAGGCCATACCTACGATCATACAAATCAATACTGGAGTCATCCAAAGTGGATCCCCCTCGATGAATTTTTGCTTCATTGTTTGAACGAAGTCAAGTTGCGGCTCCTCATCAGCCGTTGCTTTGGAGTCCGTGCCTCCTTCTTTTGCCGCGTCCGTTACTTCGGTTTGTGCAGGCGTAGTTTCACCATTTGTCGAATCCGCAGAAGAAACATTGGCAAAACCAAAGGTCATAACAGCTGCGATTGCGAAAGAACTAATTACTTTTTTCATGTTCTCAAAAATTAATTTAATCGTATTCAGGTTTAAATGTAGCCAAAAATAGTAAAAATCATACACGCAACAAGCACATGCAAACATTCAATGCAAATTCACCGAAAAAATTCATATTAACATAACATAAAGAAATTGTTTTCACATGATTCTTCTTTGAGCGAATTCGTACTTACGAATGATGAGTTGCGAATTACGAATTGCGAATTACTAATTACTAATTACGAATGACAGATTTCTGCTTACGAGTGATGTGTGATGAGTTGCGAATTACTAGTTACTAATTACTAATTACGAATGACAGGTTTCTGCTTACGAGTGATGTGTGATGAGTTACGAAGTTGGATCAAGTCTTTTGTCGCTTGTCGTAGAGTCCGACTCGGCGGACGGTCTATAATCCTTTTCACGTTGTTGCGGAGAGGGCGGGATTACCTTGAACTTCGTCTGCGGTGGTCTTCGCTGCGCTACGGCACGAACCCTGCGGCTCCTCATCCCTTCCTTCCTTCACGTAGTTGCGGAGAGGGCGGGATTACCTTGAACTTCGTCTGCGGTGGTCTTCGCTGCGCTACGGCACGAACCCTGCGGCTCCTCATCCCTTCCTTCCTTCACGTTGTTGCGGAGAGGGCGGGATTCGAACCCGCGATACACTTTTGGCGTATACACACTTTCCAGGCGTGCTCCTTCAACCACTCGGACACCTCTCCTCGCATTTCCAATTCATCAAATCTCCTCATGAGACCTTCCTTTGAAACGGGCGGCTAAAGTACAAAAAAAATGTACTTACCGTAAGTCAATCATTTCTAATTAACGATATTTCTCCGCAGAGATCCTTGCCTAGCTGTTGCAAAATTGTTGCTCTATCCATGGACGAACCCAATAAAAACATCATTTTCGTCAATGCTGCCTCTGTCGTGAGGTCCATTCCACTCACAACGCCAACCTCATTAAAAAAGGAACTTGTGGCGTATTTTCCTTGCTGCACGCCACCCGAACTGCATTGAGTGGTATTGAGAATAATTCCACCCTCTCTCAAATAGGTACTGATCAATTCGCGAAATCGTGGATGACTGGGTGCATTTCCAGCGCCAAACGTTTCTAATATCAACGCATCTGTTTTACTCCGGTCAAAAAGGGATCCATAGGCATCGGCTGGAAATCCAGGGTAAATCTTTAACAATCCTACGCGATTGCTCAAGGAATGCTGGTACGTGAATTCAGCTTTCGGACTGCGAAATAACTTTTCTAAACGGTATTCAATTTTCACCCCAGCAACAGCCAATTCGGAATAATTGGGTGATGCAAACGCTTCGAACTGATTGGCTGAAATTTTCGAACATCGGTTGCCACGGTACAGTGAGTATTCAAAATAAACAGCAACTTCCTGCACGATGGCCTCTCCCTCTTGGTCTTTGGCTGCTGCAATTTCAATTGCCGTGATTAAATTTTCTTTTCCATCTGTTCGAATCGTGCCGATAGGCAATTGTGAACCTGTGAAAATGACTGGTTTCTTCAATCCTTGCAACATGAAACTTAACGCCGATGCTGAAAATGCCATGGTATCCGAACCATGCAAGATGACAAAGCCGTCGTACATATCATAATTATCGGACACCATTTGCGCCATCCGCATCCAACCTTGTTGATCCATTTCTGAAGAATCAATGGGTTCCTCAAAACTGATACTGGTCAGAGAGACATTCAAACGATGGATTTCTGGGACGTGTGTATGCACATGGGCAAAATCAAAACTCTTCAACTGACCCGTTTCTGGATCATTGATCATTCCAATTGTACCACCTGTATAGATGAGTAAAATCTTCGGTGTTTTGCTCATGCGTCTCTTCTTTTAATGATCACTGACTTTGTCCAACTGAAATAAAGTCCGAGCGTTTTCTGATGTTATTTCTTCCACCTCTTTCAGGGAAACATTTTTAACTTCGGCCAAGCGCTCTGCAATGTGCAGTAAAAAGGCGCTTTCGTTGCGCTTTCCACGATGTGGGACTGGTGGAAGGTAAGGTGAATCTGTTTCCAACACCATGCATTCCAATGGGAGCTCAGTTAAAACTTCATCCAATCCAGATTTCTTGTAGGTAAGCACCCCGCCGATTCCCAACTTAAAATTCCCGTAATCCAGGGCGCGATGCGCTTGTGCTAAGGTTCCTGTAAAACAATGGAAGACTCCTGACAAGGTAGCATCATTCAATACATCAAGCACCTCAAAGATTTCATCGAAAGCCTCCCGGGCATGAATGACTATGGGTAACCTTAACGCTTTTGCCCATTCTACTTGCAACTTGAACGCCTCAGTTTGTTGACTGACAAAGGTTTTGTCCCAATACAGATCCATTCCAATTTCTCCCACTGCGGTATATTTACGTTCTGAAAACAGATGCTCTTTTATAACTGCCAAATCGTTCTCCCAGTTTTCATTGACTGAACCGGGATGTAAGCCCATCATGGGAAAGCAATGATTGGGAAACTGATTTGCCAAATCGTGCATCGGCTGAATGGATTCGAGATCGATGTTGGGCAGCAGCAAGGTTTGAACACCAGCTTTTAATGCGCGCTGAACAACTTCTGTTCGGTCATCATTGAAAGAATCGGAAAAAAGGTGCGTATGCGTA
>JBDKGB010000078.1:0-3536 GCA_039798485.1 Bacteroidota bacterium | reverse complement strand
GGAACAACAACATCCAAAATGCCATTCCGGCAATTACAAGGAAAAGTACGATACCAAATACGCTCATGGTTGTAATATTTGAGGTCAAAAATAAGAAAAAAAAGAAACCTACAAGCTATTTTCAATTATAAATTTGATGCTTTGCAAATTGATTACTTTGAGGAAATTAGCGATTGCATAACATGCCAAAACCATTTTACTCTTCAGAATTTGTGAAATTATCAAATTTTGAATTTGCGCAGCAATCAAATTCTAAATCTACTGCAACGTAAAGTTGATCGGAACACGAACACGCGTGCGCACTTTTCCAGAAGGCATCTCCCCTGGAATCCAATTTGGGAATGAGCGAACAACACGTGCCGCTTCACGGTCGATCGATTGAAAAACACCACGTTCAACGCTTACATTCGACACCGAACCATCGCGCTCCACGACAAATGAAAGATACACACGACCTTGTACATTCAACTGAATTGCTTCATCGGGATAGACCAAGTTTTCATTGATGAACTTTTGCATAGCGGCAACACCCCCTACAAATTGAGCATCCTTGGCCGGAATATCAACGATTTCTATGTCTACATCCACAGTTCCAAGATCAAGGTCTAAGTCTCCAGTTTTTACCGTCAGTCCTCCTACTCCAACATCACTTTTAACATCCTTCGACGTATTGTTGGTCTGATTGATGTTTGACGTGACATCTTGAGTAATGTTCAATGTTGGCCCAGTCGTTGATGCATCTGGATCTTTAGTCACCTGTGGAATTGGGTCTGCTAACTTTGGAATTTCCTTTTGAACCTCCTCAATAATTGAAATTTCATGTGCCACAACCGTATGCTTTTGCACATCATTTTCAACTGGAGATTTATAGGTAAAAGCAGCCAATGTAAAGGCACCTGTTGTCAATAATCCGAGTTGAAAAAAGACAATTCTCTTCCGCTCGAGGTCGTACCTCGAATTTTTCTTAGCGTTCATAACTTTTAGATTTAATATTTACTTGAAATGACAATTTCAAATGCTGTGCCAATTTTTTAACTAATTGATTTACATTTTATTAAGTCTTTTAATTTGTTATTTTTTAGTTAAGAACACCTATTGCAGTAGGCCTCATGTACTATTTCCATCAATTCATCACATTCAAACAAGCGACATTAAACACTTAATAGTCGTTTTTCCTTACCTTTGCGCTACATTTTGTACGAGTGACTAAAACGAAAAAACATATTCTCACCTTTGAACAGGAATACGATTTTGAAATGATCGGGATTTGTTCACACCACAACGATTACCGATTGGCGTGGGGCATCAATGAACGACTGGGAATCAATCTACTGCGATCTGAAGAAGAATATGTTGCCACCAATAAAAAGGGACAGCGCGTTTCGGATCATTCGATGTACGAGTTTAAAGATGTCGATAACTTCACCGAATATTACCTTGTGAAAAACAAGAGTTTGGGTAAATTTCTAATTCCTGAAAAACCAACGATTGACTATTTCTTGTTTTTGTACGAGAATTACACGTGGGAAACGGAGAAGCTCATTGCAGAATTGAGAGAGGTTCAAAGCATTCTTGGCGTGTTTTCATTCGACCCGGAAGAAATTGAATCCACAGAACAACTTATTTTTAATTAATACAGGTCAATGCACCCGATTACAAAAAAAACCAAAATTGTCGCGACACTCGGTCCGGCATCCAGCGATAAAGACACGCTACGCCAAATGTTCCTCGAGGGATTGAATGTGTGTCGCTTAAACTTCAGCCATGGCGCGTATGAAGACCACGCAGCAGTCATCAAAGTCATCCACGAACTCAATGAAGAAACGGGTTTAAACGTGGCGATTCTTGCGGATCTTCAAGGTCCAAAAATTCGCACGGACCAAATGACCGACAATGGCGTTGAACTCATTACAGGCGCTGAAGTGACTGTAGTGACCGAAAAGATACTTGGAACCGCTGAACGCTTTTCCATCAATTATTCACAATTGCCGCAAGATGTTACTCCAGGTGAACGCATCCTTCTCGACGATGGAAAAATTGCTTTAGAAGTACTCAGTACAGACGGGAAAAATGAAATTCGCCTTCGCGTGATTCACGGTGGAATTCTTTCATCCAAAAAAGGAGTAAACTTCCCAAATACAAAAATTTCCATGCCTTCATTGACGCCTAAAGATTTGTTGGATTTGGAGTTTGCCTTGGATCAAAATGTGGATTGGATCGGATTGTCTTTCGTCCGTTCGGCAAGAGATATCATTGAATTGAAACACATCATCGCGGCTAGAAAATGCAAGGCAAAGGTGATTGCGAAGATTGAAAAACCTGAGGCCATTGACGATATCGATGAAATCATTAAAGCGAGTGACGGGTTGATGGTTGCGCGTGGAGACCTAGGCGTTGAAATTCCTTACCAAAATGTTCCGATCATCCAAAAGATGTTGATCAACAAATGTATCCTGATGGCTCGTCCTATCATTGTTGCGACACAAATGATGGAAAGCATGATCACGAACATTACGCCAACGCGTGCAGAGGTAAACGATGTAGCCAATGCCGTATTGGATGGCGCCGATGCGGTGATGTTGTCTGGAGAAACCTCTGTAGGTAAGTTTCCAGTAGATGTGATCCGCACCATGGCAAACATCGTGAAGGAAATGGAGAAGTTTGACGGGATTTACAACAAAGAGGAAATTCCAGAGAAAAATCAGGAACGCTTTATTTCGGATTCGATTTGTTTCAATGCCTGTCGATTGTCGCAACGGGTGGAAGCAGGTGCCATCATCACCATGTCTTTTTCTGGCTACACGGCCTATAAAATTGCTTCTCAACGTCCGAAGGCACCGATTTATGTATTTACCAGCAACCAACAAATTCTGACACAATTGAATTTGGTTTGGGGCGTTCGTGCCTTCTATTACGACAAGAGAATTAGCACTGACCACACCATTGCGGATATAAAATATTTACTTAAAAAGGCAGGATTGGTACAACAAGGCGACTTAGTTATTAATATTGCATCAATTCCTCTGGAAGACCTTGGAAGTTCAAATATGTTGAAATTGAGTTATGTAGAGTGATGAAACACTGCTTGTACATCTTTATCCTCTTGATTACCGTTCAGCGGAGCACTGCGAGTGAACCGTTGAAATTGTTGTGTGATGTAGATGTTTCAATCCTTGAAGGATCAGAAATAACATTTTGTTCAGCAGAACCTAATTTTCTTCATGCCACCACAGGATTTATCGCCTATGCATGGACTGGACCTCAAACAGGAAGTGCTTCATCTCTGCAACCCACATCGAGCGGACAATACATTGTCACTGCCATTGATGCTGTGGGTTGTGTGTCAAAAGATACCATTCAAGTGACCATCAACCCTTCACCAGTTGGCGTTATTCTTTCTTCAGAAGGAAATGTACTTTGTCCAGGAGGAGCGGGATCTTTGTTGAGCCTTAATGAACCCTTTGCCTCCTATGTCTGGAGCGATGGAAGCACCAATTCAACGCTGCAAATTCAACAAGGAGGAACTTATACAGTTG
>JBDKGB010000077.1:0-3823 GCA_039798485.1 Bacteroidota bacterium | reverse complement strand
CCAATGGTTTTCTGGATGCTCGCATACAAATCAGGTAGCGAACCAATCGATGCACCCATCATGATCGTGTACATGATGAAGGAGAAGAAATCTTTGGAATTCAATTCAGGATTTGGTCCTTGTGTCATAAGTAGACCTTGCCATACAATGAATACAATGGCGCCAAACAAACAGAAGATGATGAACGACACAAACAAGCCGCGCCACACACCACTTTTCACATTCATGTTGCGGATTTGCTCAATTTTCTCGTTGTATTTACCAAGGATAAAGAACTCGTTCGTGAAGGATTTTACGTTGCTGATTCCAGTGAGCGATTCTTCAATGATTGAATTTGACTCTGCCGCCTGATCTTGGGCCTGTTTGGAAAGTTTTCGGATGAAGCGCCCAAAAAACACAGCGATCACAGCCATTACCGGAACGGTTGCGATCATGATCAGCGCCAATTTCCATGAAAGGAAGAACAAGAATGCGATGCCTCCAATGACGATGACTATTTGTCGGAAAAACTCGGCAATCGTGGTTTTCATCGTTTCCTGTACTTGAGAAATGTCGGAACTCATGCGGCTGGTCAATTCTCCCACCTTGTTTTGGTTGAAGAAGTCCATTGGCATGTAAATCAATTTGCTGAAGGCTGATCGACGAATATCACGCAGCGCGTTTTCAGTAACATTGGTAAAGATGACAACACGGAAGTAGGAGAAAATAGCCTGTGTCGCGAAAAGGATAAACAAGGCAATGGCTACCGAATTGATATTTTCAAGTGACAATAATCCAACAGATTCTTGCATCGAAGCCGGCTTGCTGGATACCCCTGAGCCAAGCAATTGCCCCATAAGAAAAGGAAACATAAGTCCTGCAGAAGTGGAGAGCAGCAAAAAGAACCACCCAATGATGTAGGCATTTCTGTAAGGTTTTAAGAAGGTAAAGATGCCGCGTGCTTTACGAATGCTATCTTTGGAAATCTTTTGTTTGCCGGTTTTCTCTTTTTTTGGTCGAAGCATTGTGTTTTAAGCGAAATTGTGTGGTACAAAAATACGCGTCTGCGGGGCAACAAATTGTTTTTTTTAGTTTTTTCTTTCAATCGTATTGTTAAATGGAAAAAACGCTTATCTTTGCAATCCGAATTTTTGAGAAAAAAGTCAATTTATAACGAACCGAAGTCATGAAAAGAACGTTTCAACCATCTGTCAGAAAAAGAAGAAACAAACACGGTTTCCGAAGCCGTATGGCAACGAAGAATGGCAGAAGAGTCCTTGCCGCACGTCGTCGCAAAGGAAGAAAGAAACTAACGGTTTCCGATGAGCCTATGCACAAGCGTTAAGCTGTACACATATCATTCTGAAAAGCCAATGCTCCTGCGTTGGCTTTTTTTGTGTCTAATTGATGTCCAACTTGGTTAAACGCGGAATTCGTAATTTGATCGCTGCGCGAATTAGAGAACTCCTATTCAAGTAGTCCCCTTTCTTGCAAATCCCTTCTTTTTTCCTTATCTTCATAATAGAAACCACTTAACGAAACCTCTATGTTAGTCAAAACCTATGGCAGCACCGTATTCGGGATTGCTGCGACGACCATCACCATTGAAGTAAATCTCGCCAACGGCATCAATTTTCACCTTGTCGGATTGCCAGATAACGCTGTTCGAGAAAGTCAACAACGCATTCGTGCCGCCTTTAAGAACAATGAACTGAATTTTCCAGGGAAGGAAATCACCATCAACCTTGCACCCGCAGACATCCGAAAGGAGGGTTCGCAGTTTGATTTGCCCATTGCCATTGGGGTTCTCGCTGTCAGCGGACAAATTACCTGTGAGGAGCTCGATCGCTTTATCTTGGTGGGCGAACTGTCACTTGATGGCACCTTGAATCCAATGAGTGGTGTATTGCCCATCGCGTTGCAAGCAAAAAAAGAAGGGTATAAAGGGGTGATTTTACCAAGGGTAAATGCCGAAGAAGCTGCTATCGTGGAAGGAATTTCGGTATTTGGTGCATCTACACTGCGCGAAGTTGTTGAACACTTGAATGGAAATGCACACCTCGAAGCGATGGCCTCAACACTGAAAAATGGTTTTACTGATGTACTTCGGCAAAACGAGGTGGACTTCTCAGAGGTGAAAGGACAATTGAACATCAAACGGGCTTTTGAAATTGCTGCAGCCGGCGGACACAACGTAATTCTTATTGGGCCTCCTGGCGCGGGTAAATCCATGTTGGCGAAGCGCTTGCCGACGATTTTGCCACCGATGAACATGGATGAGGCGCTCGAAACGACGAAAATTCACAGTGTTGCTGGAAAAATGAAAAATGGCAATGCCTTGATCACCCAACGGCCGTTTCGCAAGCCCCACCATACGATTTCAGACGTCGCACTTGTCGGCGGTGGGGGCTATCCACAACCCGGAGAAATATCCCTCGCGCACAATGGCGTACTCTTTTTGGATGAATTGCCTGAGTACAAACGTACGGTGCTTGAAGTTATGCGGCAACCTTTGGAAGATCGGTGTGTGACCATTTCCCGCGCTAAGTTTTCCATCGAATATCCTGCGGGTTTTATGCTCGTTGCGGCCATGAATCCTTGTCCGTGTGGCTATTACAATCATCCTGAAAAGGAATGTGTTTGTGGACCAGGAGTGGTGCAGCGCTATTTGAATAAAATTTCAGGTCCTTTGCTCGACCGGATTGATTTGCATGTGGAGGTGACACCAGTATCTTTTCAAGAATTGACGAGTCAAGGTGTTTCTGAGACCAGTGCAGACATTCGCAAGCGGGTAGAAGCCACGCGCGCTGTGCAGGGGGAACGTTACGCCGAACGAACAGGAATGCATTGCAACGCGCAGATGTCTACCAAGGATTTAAAGAAACACTGTAAAATTGACACGGATGGCCATCAGTTGCTGGAAAGCGCGATGAAGCGCATGGGACTTTCAGCTAGGGCTTATGACCGCATCTTGAAAGTCGCTCGTACGATTGCTGACATGGACGGTCAATCCAAGATTTCGCTGGCCCATCTCGCTGAGGCCATTCAATTTCGCAGTTTGGATCGCGAAAGTTGGTCGGTGCCGAAATAGCATGAAGTAAGCTCTTATTTTTTTATTTTTACTGAACCATAACGTCCTTTTCGATGTTTAGGTTTAAATCTCTACTATGAAACATCTTCTTGTCTATCTTTTCATTGCCACAAGTTCAACGTTATTTGCCCAATTTTCCGTTGGACACCGAACCATTACCTTCAATGATCCATCGCGAACAGGTGGTTTCGGTTCTGGTGGTGGAGCAGGACGTCAAATTCAAACAGAGATTTACTACCCTGCAGCAACGGCAGGGAACAATGTCGCGATTGCTTCTGGAACTTTCCCGGTGATTGTTTTTGGGCATGGATTCGCGATGTCGTGGGATGCCTACCAAAACATTTGGGAGCATTATGCGGCATTGGGGTATATCCTTGCTTTCGCGCGAACAGAAGGGAGTTTAATTCCATCGCCAAGTCACAGTGATTTTGGCTTGGATTTGAAATTGATCGGTGAGAAAATGACATCCGAAAATGCCAACAGCGCATCACCATTTTTTCAAAGTATGAATGGAAACACGGCCATCATGGGGCATTCAATGGGAGGAGGCGCAACAATCCTAGCTGCAGCGAACAATCCAAATATCAAAGCCATCGTAGGGTTGGCACCGGCAGAAACAAATCCTTCAGCCATTGCTGCTGCGCCAAATGTGAGTGTTCCGGCCATCATTTTTTCGGGTAGCTCAGATGGGGTAACCCCTCCAGCAGATCACCACATTCCAATTTACACTGGTTTGATTTCTCCGAGCAAGAC
>JBDKGB010000076.1:0-23350 GCA_039798485.1 Bacteroidota bacterium | reverse complement strand
GATTCTATTATCCGACTTATTCCAGGTGTGCTTAACGATGAAACATCAGCACTGACGGACAGTTTCCAGGACAACCTACTCTCGCCGCCCGTATATACACGACCAGAAGAGTACAACGGTTGGCGCGTGCCAGAAGTATTGCTTTCAGGAAATACAGCGCTCGTCGAAAAGTGGCGGGAGGATCAAGCCTTGAAACGCACACAAGAACGACGTCCAGATTTACTTGATTAAACAAGGACTTATGAATGCTATTGACACTGTCATTGAACAACTGCGCGACGGCGGAACCATCCTCTACCCTACGGATACCATCTGGGGATTAGGCTGTGACGCCACAAATGACGAGGCTTGCCAGAAGGTTCTGGCTTTGAAAAATCGTCCAGATGAAAAAAGTTTTATCCTTCTGGTGGATGGATTTCAGATGCTCGAAAAATACGTTCCGGAATTCAATCAGGTATGCTATGACCTCGCAGATTTAGCGACCAGCCCACTAACCATCATTTATCCGACATCAAAAGACCTCGCGCCCAGTGTGCTCGCAGAAGATGGTTCGGTAGGCATCCGCATCACGAAAGATCCGAACTGCGTCAAACTCATCCGCGCATTAAAAAAGCCAATCGTGAGCACAAGCGCCAATATTTCTGGACAACAAACCCCTAGCTGTTACGACGACATCGATGCGTCCATCAAACAACATGTCGGTGCGATTCTTCATGAAAGGTTATCCGAAAAGATGTCCACCCCATCGCAAATCATTAAAATTGGGTTGGACGGAACGGTTAAAGTCATACGCTAAGTCCTGTTCAACGAGCCTTCTTCCACAACGGAAATAAAAATCTATCTTTGTGCCCGCAATGTCAGAAAATTACGCTTCCGCCCTTTCCCATCCCGTATTCAAAGTCGCTTCGCAGATTATTGCTGAAGAAGGGCTCGAGGCCTATGTGATTGGTGGCTATGTGCGTGACCATTTACTCGGACGTCCCTGCAAGGACTTTGACATTGTCGTGGTTGGAAGTGGATTGGAACTGGCAAAACGCTGCGCAGAACGACTTCGGGTGAAGAAAGTATCGCTGTTTGAGAATTTCGGTACTGCACATTTCAAGTACAAGGATTTGGATGTTGAATTTGTGGGTGCAAGAAAGGAATCGTACCAACGTGACTCAAGAAAGCCCATTGTAGAAAATGGCACCTTGAAAGAAGATCAGGAACGCCGCGACTTTACCATCAACGCCTTGGCTTTGAGCTTAAATGCTGAAAACTTTGGCGATTTGATCGATCCATTCGGCGGAATTGAAGACCTTCACAATGGCATCATCCGAACACCATTAGACCCGAACACCACCTATTCGGACGATCCTCTGCGCATGATGCGCGCGATTCGCTTTGCGACACAGCTGGAGTTTAAAATTGAAAGCAAAAGCCTACAAGCCATCCTAGACAATGCGAAACGTCTGGAAATCATTTCCCGCGAACGCATCATGGATGAATTGAATAAAATCATATTGAGCAAGGAGCCGTCACGAGGATTCAAACTGCTTTTTTCCACGCATTTGTTGCACCAATTCTTCCCGGAAATGGTCAACTTGCATGGCGTGGAAACCATTGACGGAAAATCCCACAAGGACAATTTTTACCATACCCTCGAAGTGTTGGACAACGTTGCCGCTGCTAGTCCGGACCTTTGGTTGCGTTGGTCGGCCATCATGCACGACATCGCCAAGCCACCAACAAAGCGCTTCGACAAAGAAGTTGGTTGGACATTTCACGGTCACGAAGATCTTGGAGCGCGCTGGGTACCTAAAATCTTTCAGCGCTTAAAGTTGCCTTTGGATCACAAAATGAAGTTCGTTCAAAAATTGGTCCGACTGCACCTCCGCCCTATTGCTTTGGTGAAAGGATCGGTCACCGATTCTGCCATTCGTCGCTTGTTGAGTGAGGCAGGAGATGACATCGAAGCTTTGATGATCTTGTGCAATGCAGACATCACCTCAAAAAATGAATTTAAGGTACGAAAGTACAAGCAAAATTTTGAAACAGTGGTCGAAAAGCTCAAAGCTGTGGAAGAAAAGGACCGAATCCGAAACTTTCAACCACCCGTTTCAGGAGAACTCATCATGCTTACCTACGATTTAGGGCCTTGTGTACACATTGGTAACATCAAGGCACGCATCAAGGAAGCCATTTTGGAAGGTGAAATCGCCAACGATCCAAAAGAAGCATTGCTTTACATGCTAAAATTGGGTGAAGAATTTGGACTTCCCGTTGCAGTTGCACCGACTTTAGACAAATAATTCTATCTTTACATACTACTGTAGAAAGTAAATTATGGCCGGATTAAAATTCAGAGTTTTACTCGATTCCGAGAGCAAAAACGAAGCATTCAGGGACATCTTAATCAGTGATACTGATAATTTTGAGTCCTTTTACAAAGCAATCATGTCCTCTTTTCGATTCAAAGGCGATCAGATGGCGAGTTTCTATGTTTCCAACGATGCATGGGACAAAGGACATGAAATCAGTTTAATGGACATGTCTTACGACGATGATTCGATCGATTCACCATCCGCGGTGATGAAGGAAGCCATCATCAAAGACTTTTTAGAAGAGCCCGATCAAAAGTTCATTTTGGTCTATGACTTCATGCGCATGTGGATTTTCTTGATTGAACTGATTGGTTACGAAAAAGAAAATCCAGTTGCACCGGAAGTACTGATGGCGGTTGGTATGGCACCACCTGAAGATTCTCGCATGGTCGCTGACAACGAAGAATTATTGACCGATGAGTTTGATGAAGACGACGTGGACGATGATGATGACGATGACGATTTCTCTGAAGACTACGGCATTGATGAAGATTTTTCAGGTTACGACCAATACGATTATTAATGACACATTTTACTGGAGATCCTGTAGGCGCAGCCATTCTCGAATACGCTGAAAAAAAACGCCCTGCCGACATCATTGTGAGTTCAGACATCTGCGATGATGACATCATTCCGTTGGAAGTACTTTTTAGAACTTTTGATGAAATGCCAATGATTGAACAACTAGCGCTCGATCGTTGCAAAGGCAAAGTATTGGACGTCGGCGCTGGAAGCGGAACACACTCTCTTGAGCTGAGCGACCGTGGACACGACGTCTTGTCCATTGATATTTCGAAGGGAGCTGTTGACTACATGAAACGAAATGGACTTAACGCCCGTGAAATCAACTTTTTTGATCTCAACGGTGAAAAGTTTGACACGATTTTGATGCTCATGAATGGCATCGGCATTGCCGGTACCCTTTCAAACCTGGAGAACACGCTTGCTCATGCGAAATCAATGCTGAATGAAGGTGGAAAAATCTTGTGCGACAGCTCTGACATCAAATACCTATACGAAGACGAAGACGGTTCACTTTGGGTAGATCTGAACACTGAGTACTATGGGAATTTCAAGTTCCAAATGAGCTACAAAAAAGAGAAAGGTCCTTGGTTCGATTGGCTGTATATCGACTTTGACAATCTTTTTCAAGCCGCAGCGAATGTTGGGCTTAAAGCGAAGCGCTTGCACGAAGAAGACGATCATTTCTTGGCAGAATTAAGCCTCTAATCATGTCTAAATTCCTTTTTCTTTGCTTTGTCTGTGTAAGCCATTTTCTGTCTGCACAGGTAAGCGAATACCCAATGAAAAAATCTTCACTCTTGTGGAGAATTGAAGGTCCGGGGTTAACAGCGCCAAGTTATATTTTTGGCACGATGCACATGATTGAAAAGGAGTATTACTTCTTCCCTGAAAAAGTGGAAAAACTCCTGCTTGAAACCGAAGAGCTGGTCATGGAGTTGCCTGGACTTCCAAGCCGTGAGGAAAGCATGGAACTGTTGACTTTGAAGGAAGGCAGTTTTTTCGATTACTTCACCAAAGAACAAAGCGATAGTTTGTATCAATGGGCATCGAAAAACCTAAGCATGAGGGAGGCACTTTTTCGCAAAACAATGGATTCCATGAAGCCTTTTGTGTTCGTTCAATTGGCGACACAATTGAACTTCATAGGTAAAATGGAATACTATGAGCAAGCGTTCGAAAGTTTGGCCCAAACCAATAAGATTCCTATTTCAGGTTTAGAAACGGTCGCAGATCAAATGCTCATTTTTGACAACCTAAGCAAAGCGCAACAAACTGAAATGGTTATGGAAAGCATCCGCAATCCAGAAAAAGTTATGCAACAGACAAGGGAAATGGAACAGTTGTATGTTGACCAGAACGTTGATCAACTTTACATAAATATTATTAAAGCGGAAAGCGTCATCGTGGACGAACAGTCGGCCTTCCTTGACAATCGAAACTCTCGCTGGATTCCATTAATCATTCAGCATATGAAATTACATCCAACTTTTGTTGCCGTTGGCGCAGGACATTTAGGCGGTCCCAATGGAGTGGTTCGATTGCTTCAACGTGAAGGATACACATTAACCCCGATTCGTATAAAATGAGAACACCACTAATTTTGATCCTTCTTTTAAGCATTTTCGCAGGTTGTCAGACGTATTCGGAAAATGACAAAGCAAAATTTGACAAAGATATCCGTGCCTATTTGAAAAAGCAGCATAAGACATGTCAACGCACACCATCAGGCTTGTATTACACCATCATCCATCCAGGTGAAGGCGAATTTATTCGCTACAAGGATATCGTATCCTTTACCTATACGGGTAAATTTCTAAGTGGTGAGACCTTCGATCAACAAAAAAAACCTGTAGAATTTGAAGTGAGCAAGCTGATCCTTGGTTGGAAAGAAGTGATGTTTGAGCTGAAACCAGGTGCAAAAGTTTTCATGGTTCTCCCTCCCCAGTTGGCGTATGGCGAAAGAAAACTCGACGATATTCCGCCACATTCTACCCTTGTTTATGAGATGGAAATCATCGGAGTAAAATAATTTCGATATTCTTTGAACTTTCATTGAAAATACGGTTTCAAAATTCTACTTTTGGACTACAAAATTTAAAGCTAAATCACCATTGCAATGAGTGTACTTGTTAACAAGAATTCTAAAGTAATCGTTCAGGGCTTCACGGGAAGTGAAGGTTCCTTCCACGCGAGTCAAATCATTGAATACGGAACAAACGTCGTAGGAGGTGTAACTCCAGGTAAAGGAGGGACACAACACCTTGACCGTCCAGTGTTTAATACCGTAATGGATGCGGTTACAACGACTGGTGCTGATGTTTCCATCATTTTCGTTCCACCAGCTTTTGCTGCAGATGCGATCATGGAGGCAGCAAATGCAGGTATCAAAGTCATCGTTTGCATCACGGAAGGTATTCCAGTTAACGACATGGTGAAAGCAAAAGAGTACATCAGTGCTTATGATTGTCGATTGATTGGACCAAACTGTCCAGGGGTAATTACTGCAGGTGAAGCAAAAGTAGGTATCATGCCGGGTTTTGTCTTCAAAAAAGGTAAAATTGGAATTGTTTCTAAATCAGGAACATTGACTTACGAAGCAGCAGATCAAGTAGCGAAAGCAGGACTTGGAATCACAACAGCCATTGGTATCGGTGGTGATCCAATTATTGGAACCACGACACGTGAGGCAGTTGAATTGTTGATGAATGACCCTGAAACAGAAGGTATCGTGATGATCGGCGAGATTGGTGGAAACCTAGAAGCGATTGCTGCACGTTGGATCAAAGACAATGGAACGAAACCTGTTGTTGGATTCATTGCCGGTGAAACAGCTCCTAAAGGAAGAACAATGGGTCATGCTGGTGCTATCGTTGGTGGTGCAGATGATACCGCAGAAGCGAAGAAACGCATCATGCGCGAGTGTGGAATCCACGTAGTCGATTCTCCAGCTCAAATTGGCGCTAAGATGGCTGAGGTAATGGGCGTACACGCTTGATTATCTATCAATATCATACTCTAAATGCTGGCTTCGGTCAGCATTTTTTTTTTGGTCTAATAATCAATAGGAGTCCAACACCTAAATACGGTTGAAGTGTTCCTCCCCCTTAGTCCCCCTCAGGAGGGGGAAATAGTTCCCACCTCTCTAGAGATTAAAAGCGAGCGTTACGATTTTAAGTAGTGTCAAGATCAATCTCTCCTCACCTCAGGGGGAAATACCCCCACTTCTCTAGCGATTAAAAGCGCGCGTTACGAATTTTAAGTAGTGTTCCAATCAATCTCCCAC
The DNA here is from genome assembly GCA_039798485.1 of Bacteroidota bacterium. GTDB lineage: Bacteria > Bacteroidota > Bacteroidia > Flavobacteriales_D > Crocinitomicaceae > M0103. The sequence goes on along the minus strand of JBDKGB010000076.1, from coordinate 17,179 downwards.
TCGGAGAGGGGGATTAAGGGGGGGGATGTTCTTAGAATAAATAGAACTCCTCATCCTAAAAACTACCCTAGTATAGACTCAAAAAACCCCGAGATGAAACTCCCGGGGCGTAATGTATTCTGCAGATCAATAGTACTTCAATTCTTCATTCTTAATCTTTCATTCCAATTACCTATTTCTTCGAACTGATGTATTGTCTCAACTCCATTTTGCTTGAGTCGAAATCAAACAATTTGTAGAGCACTCCTACATTGTCTTTATCGATGATGCGGTCCGAAAGGAACTTCGCACATTCCAAACGGTCTGACTCAAAATCCAACACTTCCAAAATTTGGAAAGCCTGACTTGCTGTCAAACAGTACGTTTTCAAATCCATCAAGATGGCCTCTTTTCGGTCAGAATCAAACGAAAGGTCATTCAACTCTTCTACCTTCTTGTTGGCATCCCCTAGGATATTCTTACAGTAACCAGTTGTTGATGTTGACTGCACCTGCGTTGATGTCGTTTGTGTATTCTGGGAGTTCGTTTGAACGTTTGTGTTTCCCTGAGTTGTGTTGTTTTGATAGGTTGCTGTAGTATTTTGGAACCCTGTATTACCAGTGGTATTCATTTGCGTGTTTGTTCCAGTTGTATTCATCTGAATCCCCACATTGCCCTGGGTATTGTTCGGAATAGTCGTATTCATATTCCCTGTTGTATTCATTTGAATTCCAACATTTCCTTGGGTAGTATTTGGAAGCGTTGTGTTCGTATTGACGTTGGTATTGCCATTTGTTGTTGAACTTGACGTTACTGTTGTGGTTGTCACCGTCGTAGACTGCTGCGATGTTTGCGCATTTTGCGTAGAAGTCGTCGTTCCAATCCCACCCATGTTCATGTTGATTTGTCCACCGCCATTCAATGGATCATTCACATTGATCGAAATGTTCATTCCTCCCAAACCATTCTCGATTGTGTTGGTTGTATTTGTTGGTGTTCCTGTGGTTGTCGTTGTTGTCTGCGTCGTTGTTGTTTGAGAAACTGTTCCACCATTTGTGGAAGAATTGATCACTGCTGTATTGCCATTCACATTTCCTGTCGTATTGGTTGTACCCGATGTGCTGACATTACCTGTAAGGTTCACATTACTCGTAGTATTTAAATTGCCCGTAGTATTCATATTCCCCATAGAGTTCATGTTACCCGTAGTATTCACATTGCCTGTCGTATTTATAGTACCCGTATTGGTTGGCGTGGTAACTACTTGATTGACTGTTGCGTCGCTGTAAACAGCATTGTTATCTGGGCGATAGATGACTACATCTTGAGATTGCGAGGCACCTGCCGTTGGAACAGCACCAATCCATTGCAATCTAGGCTTTCCTTTTTTGAAAATCACGCGAGTTGTAATGTCCTGTGCTTGATCAATAAAAAAGTTCTTATCGACATCGGAAATTTTTTGGTCTGCAAAAATCAATTTCATGGAATATGAACCGTTTTTCAAGCCACTCACAACAACATTGGTCATCGGTTGAAAGTTCTGCTTCACACCATTTAAAATGACGTAAAATTGTTGTCCACCGTTGTTAAAAACTGTGATATTGCTTTGTCCAAAAGCGACAGAAAAAAGCAAAATGCTAAATGCAGTTAGAAGATGTTTCATGTTTTTATCGAATAAAAGTCAGTTAAATCGTCCGAAAGATAGTGGTTTTTCAGCCAAGAACAAAAGTTTGAACGCTTTCAACTTTACGCCGTTGAATTCGCTACCTTTACATATTGTGCATTACGCCATCGTAGATATTGAGACAACTGGTGGAAGTCCTAAGGATTCTAAAATCACTGAAATTGCTATCTATAAGCACGATGGCACAAAGGTGATTGATGAATTCGTGACTTTGGTCAATCCTGAAATGCGCATTCCAGAGTTCATTGTGCGACTCACGGGCATTAACGATAAAATGGTCGAAAATGCACCTCGTTTTTACGAGCTCGCCAAAGAAATCGTTGAGTTTACTGAAGATTGCATTTTTGTAGCCCACAATGTTGGATTCGACTATGGCATCATTCGACAAGAATTTAAAAACCTTGGCTACGATTACCGCCGACCGCATTTGTGCACAGTCCGCGCATCGCGTTACGTCATTCCTGGTCATGCATCGTACAGTTTAGGTAAACTATCTGCTGAATTGGGCATCCAAATCAAAGGCAGACACCGTGCAGGTGGTGATGCATTGGCGACAGCTCATTTGTTTACGATGTTGGTCGAAAAAGATCCTGCCGGACTTTCAACTTTCATACAGCATGAAGTAAATCCGAAAGTACTGCATCCAAATCTTGATTTAGAGCAACTGGATGCTGTTCCTTCAAAGACGGGTGTTTACACCTTTTACAACGACACAGGTCAAATTATCTACATCGGAAAAAGCAAACAGCTTAAACAGCGCGTCGATCAACATTTGAGAAATACCAAAACAAAGAAGGGTCAGCAAATGATGAAGGAAATCAGCCGCATAGAATACGAATTGACGGGTTCTGAACTGATCGCCTTGTTGCTTGAATCTTCGTTGATTAAAACCCACCGACCGATCTACAACCAGCGCCTAAAGAAAAGTAAATTTCCGTATGGCCTCTTTGACCTCCAAGATCAAAATGGGTATTTGCGTTTGCACATTGGACTTACTTCGAAACGAGAGGACATCCCTTTGATGAGCTTCACAACAAAACAAGAAGGTATTTCTTACTTGACAGCTATTTGCGCGAAATACACGCTCTGTCAAAAGTTATGTGACCTCTACCCTACGCAATCGGCGTGCTTCCACCATTCCATCAAAGAATGCAATGGTGCGTGCATTGGCGAAGAAACAGCGGTAGAATACAACTTACGTGTCAATGCCTTGGTCGATCAACTCACTCTGAGCGGTGAGACGTTTTATTTGGTTGACAAAGGTCGCCACAAAGGTGAAAAGAGCATTGTTTTGGTTGAACGGGGAAGTTTGAGTGGATATGGCTACGCGCCTTTTCATTTCAATCACTTGCCTGCCGCAAAGTGGAAAAAATTCATTGACCTCTACCAAGAAGACCGAGACGCACGAAGTATCTTGCGCGACTTTCTTCGGAGAAATGAATATGCCGAGATCATTCGTTTTTAATAAAATATACCACACGAAAAAGGGGGCTTAATCAGCCCCCTTTTCTCTATTCTTTGCATGTGTATTATGCTTTAATCTTCTTTGTAAGGTCGATCAACAATGGTGTTGCAATGCACAATGATGAGTACGTTCCAACGAATACACCAATCATCAATGCGAATACAAATCCTTTAATTGCTGCTCCACCGAAAAGGAAGATTACCAAGAGCACAACAAACGTTGTGAATGAGGTATTGATCGTACGAGAAAGCGTTGAATTCAATGCTCCATTGATTTCATCCGATTGTTTTACATCCTTCTTCCAAGAAAGGTCTTCACGAATACGGTCGAAGACAATCACGGTATCGTTGATCGAGTAACCGATTACTGTAAGAATCGCCGCGATGAATGCTTGATCAAGATCCATGTTAAAAGGAAGAATTCCATGGAATGCCGCAAATACACCAATTACGATGATCACGTCATGCGCCAACGCGAGGATCGCACCGGAAGAGTACTGCCAGCTACCAAATCGCAACAAGATGTATGCAAACATCATGATCAACGAAAGGATAATTGCAATCGAAGACCCTTCTATCAATTCATCGGAAACTGACGCAGATACACTGCGTGATTCCTCGATATTGTATGCTCCCAATTTTGCATTAGATGCTTTCAAGGCTTCACCCAACTTCTCTTTCACTTCCTCATTTGCGGATTCATCTGAAAGTTTGTAGTTCGTTGTTATCTCTACGAAGAAATTATCCTTCTTTGTTTTGATGTCCACAGAGGCACCTGGCATTGTTTTCGAAATGTTCTCTCTAAGGTATTCGATTTCAGATTTCGCTGACTTTTCAAAACGCACACCAAAGGTACGACCTCCTGAGAATTCAACGCTTGGGTTCATTCCACGAACGACAACCATAATGATCGAACCAGCCACCAAAGCTCCAGAAATGATGTAATAGAATTTTCTGTTAGCAACGAAATTGATGTTGATGTTTTTGAATGCACCCTTCGTCACTTTCGTGTCGAAATTGATGTTCATGTTCTTCTTCATCATCCAGATAAATACCAAACGAGAAATCACCAAGGCAGCAAATACAGAGGTAAAGATACCGATGATCAAAGTTGTCGCGAACGATTCAATTGGTCCAGAACCGAAGATTTTCAATACTACAGCTGTCAACAAAGTTGTAACGTTTGCATCGATGATCGAAGACAAGGCCATTTTGTATCCCTCGTCAATCGCTGTTCCTTGATCTTTACCTGCTGCGATTTCTTCACGTATACGTTCGAAGACGAGTACGTTCGCATCCACCGCCATACCAATCGTCAATACGATACCAGCTATCCCAGCCAATGTAAGTACCGCTCCAAAAGAAGCGAGTGACCCGAAGATGAAGATCATGTTTGCCAAAAGTGCGATATCCGCAACCAATCCTGCTCTACCATAATAGAAGAACATGTAGGCAAATACCACCAATAAGGCAATACCGAATGAAATCAAACCTGCTTTCGTGTTTTCATCACCAATAGTAGGTCCAACGATTGTTTGTTCTTTGATGACACATGGAGCAGGAAGTGCACCACCGTTCAATAGTCCAGCCAAGTCTTTCGCTTCTTCAATTGTAAATGAACCAGAGATTTGCGTGTTCCCACCAGTAATTGGATTGATTACTCGAGGTGCGCTGTAAACCACATTATCCATCGTGATCGCTACGATACGGTCAACGTTATTTCCAGTCATTTCTGCCCATTTGTCAGCTCCTTCTTCAGTCATTGACAAGTCAACAGTCACTTTACCATTTTGGTCGTCGTACCCTGTTGTTGCATTCTTAACATCTTTACCTCCAACTTTCGCCTTTCCGTTATCTGGCATTTTCACGGCATAAAGGAACCAGCCTTTGTCTTTCTTTTTGTCTGATACACTTTCTGGTTCAGCTCCCCACATGAAACGAAGGTCTTCCGGGAAAGCCGCCATCACATCAGCACGCGCTAAAATTTTGTCAACCAATTCCTTTGCATCAACTTCAGCATTCACATCGACTGGCACATAACCAATGGCATAATCACCCACTGGCTTGAAATAGTCAGCCAATCCTTTTTCGGTAGATCCTAAAGAGGAAAGCGATTCTTGTTTTGCTTTTTTCACTGAATCTGCTGCCGCAACCGCCACTGAATCTGCTGGGTCAATCTCTGCAACCTCTTCAATGACTACCTCCTCTGTGCGAGAAATCATCGTTGCTTCTTGCCAAAACGATTGAATCTCAGATGGCATGTATGTTTCGAAGAACTGAAGATTTGCTGTTGAACGCAATTTCTTTGCTACGGTCACCTCATCCTGAACACCAGGAAGCTCAATGTACAATCTATTGTTTGCTGGATCTTTCTGAATGTTTGGCTGTGCAACACCAAATTGGTTGATTCGCTTGTTCATGATTTGCTCAACACCGTCCATTGAAGAAGAAGCAATGTTTCTCAAGAAGGATTCAACCTCATCATCAGATGATTTTGCGCTCAAACCTTCAATCTCAGTTGTTCCTAACAAACGAACAACTGGGAACTTATTGATTTTCTTGTTCTCAGCAATGAACAAGGAGATGAAATCACCTCCACGTGCTTTGTACTTGCGCATTGCACTGTCGAATGGACGTTTGAATTGCAAGTCACGCGGATTTCTTGCATAGTTTTGAATCAACTCAGGAATCGAAATCTCTAACGTTACAGACATACCTCCAACAAGGTCAAGTCCAAAAGCCAAGCTGCGTTTTTTCGTTTCAGCGAATGTTGAACCGAACAAAGAATACACAGTCTTGTCTGCTTTCTTACTCAGAATCTGGTTGATGAACGCTGATTTCGCAAGATCTTCGCCTTCCGGTTGATCAAAATGCACGTATTGACCGTTTGGCAACAAGGCACTATCCCCTGTGGCTGCAGCCTCTTTTTTCAGCATTTGAACTCGAGCCGAAGCCTCCTTATCTGCTTGTTTTTCAACAGAGCTTGCTACCCATGTAAATGAAAGTTGGTACAAACATACCGCTGTTAACACTATAGTTATGAACCAAAAAAATCCTTTGTTACGCATGTCAGAATTGTCAAGTTAATTATCAAATTAGCCCGCAAATATAGAATTTACCTTCGGCATACGCAAACTACTTTCCATGTATTTAAGCACATGTGGAAAAGTGATGGTAAGATGTTGGCTTTAATCGCGCTTTGAATCGCGAATTTCTTCTGAAAACGCAATGATCTTTGCACAAAAGGACTCCCAACTATTTCGTTGATTTTCTTCGCGTATGAGCAATTTACACGTCTCTTTCAATGCGCCGATAAAGAAGGTTTTAACGGAGTCCGCTATTCGGTCGGGCTCAGGAAAATCAACCATCAATCCTGTCTCTCCATGGGATATGGATTCTTTCAACCCTCCGACATCCGTGGCGATAACAGGAATTTCGAAGTGCTTAGAGATGCTGATGATTCCACTTTGCGTTGCCGAACGGTAGGGCAATACGCACACATCGGATGCGGAAAAATACAGCCCAACTTGATCATCTGGTATGTATCGATTGAAGACATGAACACGATCGTTTAACCCATGTTGGTCGATCAGACTTTGATATTCATCAAAGGTCCCGTAAACTTCACCCGCAATAATCAATTGGTACTCGGAGCCGAGCTTGGACATGGCCTCAATCAGCAAATCAAGCCCCTTGTATTTCCGGATGATTCCAAAAAACAACAAATACTTGTGTTCCGCATTGTAGCTTATACCTAGTTCTTTCAAGGCATTTCCTTGTGCCAAGCGCGCACCAAACTGATCGTAAACGGGATGATCCATTCTCACGTATTTGGCGTCTGGTCGATAGTGCAACAAATCTTTTAACACCTTGTCCGACATCACGATAAATCCATCGTTGCGCTTCAAAAAATAGCGATTGAACGCATGGTCAAAAAATCTACGTTCGTGAGGAATCACATTGTCCAACACACTGATGCGGATGGCTTTTCCTTTTAGCCGTCCAAAAACATACCCCAGGCTTGGTCCAAAAAATGTCATCCAATACTTGGCAATGACAACATCTGGATTTGAACGCTTAAGTTCTCGAGCAGTTTTTACATACGTAAATGGATTAATCGTATCCAAGATGGCGTGCGAAGGTATTTTATCCGCTACATCATTTTCAGTGACATACTGCGTTTGTCCAGGGAAAAGAAAATTCGGGTATTGACGTTTGAACGTATATGCTTTTACATCGTGCTGCTTTTCCATTTCACGGTACATCAAGGCATTGAATTGCGCTATACCTCCTCGAAATGGATAAAAAGTTGAAAGGAATCGAATTCTCATGACACTATTTCAAAGTGATCAATGCGTCACAAACAACCGACGGTGTAATGTCGTGCATGCACGCTTGTCCGCGGACACATGAATTCCCATAATAACATTCGCAAGGCTTGGGTGGCTCTACAATAACACCACGACCATACAACTCAAACTCATGCTTGTTGAAGATCGTATTCATCAACACCATTTTCTTTCGCAAAGCTGTGGCAATGTGCATCATCATGGAAACTTGTGTCACGACATAATCGCAGCTGTCTGTTAAAGCAATAAATTCAGCCAAACTAAAATGACCCGGGTAATATACACCAGCTGAATGGCTCATGCGCAGGTTCTTTTCATGTTCGAGTTCACCTCCTAAAAACACAGGATAAAATCCAGCTCCCCTCAGCGCTGTTGCCAATTCGATCCACGACTGCTCACTCCACAAGCGTGTATTCCAACGTGGTCCACATCCTGTATTCAAACCTACCACTTCTAAACCATTGGATTGCGAAGACATTTTCACTTTCCAATCTTCGGCAAACTCCGCATTTAAATTGATGAGGTAATCCTCCCCTTGAAAATCTAAATGACAGATTTCAAAGATTTCTTCAAGGTAACTTTTTGTATTGCGTTGCGACAATTCATCGAAGAATCCTGTCATTAGTTTATGTTCAGCAGCTGGAGTTGCTGCCGCAAGATTTCCATTTCGTTGGGTATAACCATATTTTTCAGTGGCATTTACTCTTTCCAACAAAATACAAGCTTCTGGCTCCTTGTCTAGATTGATCGCAATGTCGAATGTAGAATTTGAAAGTGTAAAAAGCGCAGGTGCATCCAATTTGTAAATGACATCAATCTGGCCATCTTTTGGTAAAATATCCGGAGACTGGGTCAGCCAGGTAATGTGGGCATTGGGCCACAACTTGCGGAATCGTGCAACAAGAGGCGTTGTCCGAATCACGTCGCCTAAGGCACCCAACTTTACAATGAGGATGCGTTTTTCAATCTTTGCGTATGCACTGCACGTGTCACAAACAGCGCCATTCAGCTTATTTGGCCTACATGGAATTGCCCCTCTGAAATGGCGGCAATCAAAATGTACATCATTGATTGTCATAGTGTCGTATTGTAATCAAATAGCATGGTTTCACTTGAGAAAGTATCATTCAATCCCATAACTATTGATTGTAAGAAAAAGCTCGTCTCCTTTTTTGACATTGAGTGTATCGAAATTGGCGATGTCTAAGTCTTTGTAATATTTATAGACCATGCCAATACCCTTCGCATACACCTCATATTTGCGTTCGTGACCTATCAACGAAGAAAAATCGGCCTGTTCAACGATGAGTGTGCTATCGAAAGAAAGTGCGCCAATGTTCGCTTTTTTGTGGATCGCTCGGTAATAGCAATCCATCGTAGGCAGTAAATTGAAGGCATTTGCATTCCATGATTTACTCAAGGTAGGCGCAAAAACCAGTTTGATCACACGTTGATTTTCTTCGACCAATTCAGCTCGACGATTTTCAATGATTGTTGTATAAATATCTTGCAAAACCCAAGCGTCAAGTTCAGAATTTCTAAAATAGCGTAGGTAACGATTCGCTACTCTTCCTTCGTTGTCGATGATGGTGTCACCAATCACCGTTTTCATCTGGTAATAGTTCGTGTCGTGAACTGCTTGAGCTGCATCGTGGGTGATTTTCACGGCGTCATAAATGATGTATCGACCATGCGTCAAATCAAAATAATCGTATGAAATATGGACATCGATATCTTGCTTTTTACATGCACTGAGAAGGCTCAATGAAACAAGGGAAATAAACAGAATGAAGCGATGCGCACTTTTCATGCCTCCAAGATACAAAAAATGTTATTGATTGGGGTCAATTCCTAAGGCTTTCAATTGTGCCATTTTTTCAGTCAACTCAGCACCTTCTAACTTTTTCCCGTAATAAAAATAGAGTTTTGCAATTTCTTTACCCGCAGTATTGTAGGCATAACACCAGCCGTGCTGAATGCCATCTTTGTAACGGATTAGGTTCATTTTTTGACCATTGGCATGGTACGATTCCCATACGCCACTTTTTTTGTCATTCTTGTATGCCCCCTTCACCTTTACTCCTCCATTCAAAAAGTACTCGACACTCTCCCCTTCGCGCAATCCTTTGACATACATGCATACCGATGATACGGTTAGTGATCTATCGGAAACATCTTCCGGAAGGTAATACAAGATAACTTTACCATCGAGTAGATCATTTTTGTACGTTTCACTGGAACTTAATCTTCCTGATGGTGTGTAGTTTAACCAAATAGAGTCTTTCTTGAGGTTTCTGTAAATTCCTTTGCTCATCACCCCACCTGTTTCATGGTAAAATGTGGCCACCGATCTACCGGTACCTTCTTCATGAACAATAACGGCTTTTTTCTTAGAATTGCTGTAATAATAGGTGAAGGTTCCAACGGGTTTATCGTCCTTAAATTGACCTTGGTATTCGAGGACTTTACTTTTAGGATAAGCCTTATTCCAAACACCTTGCTTGCGGCCCTTAGAATCTTTCTGATTGACTTGGCCCACAACTAGGCAAGGCAAAAAGAACAAGCATATGATGATTAAATTTTTCATTCTTCCAATCCTTTTAAAAATTCACTCAAACTTTCAACTGTTTCATCCGCAAGTATGCCTATCGGTTCAACGGTGCGCACTCTGACAGTTTTCATGCCAAGTTGTTGACCGAAGATCATGTCACTGTCTGAATCTCCCACCATGACACTGCGCTGAAAGTCTATTTCTGGAAATTGTTTTTTTGCTTCAAGCGCCATTCCAGGCTTTGGTTTTCTCAAATCACTTCCCGCTTCGTGCAACTCTGGCGCAAAGAAACACTGGTCAATTTTTCCACCGCACAATTCTACTTCTGCGCACATATAAGTGTGAACGTCTTGAAGGTTACGTTCAGACATGATTCCTTTGCCGATGCCTTGTTGATTGGTCACTACGACTACCCTTCCGAAGATGGATGATAGTTTTGCAATGGTTTCTGGCACTTTTGGTAAAAATTGAAACTCTTCAATGGAACGGACATAAGCTCCCATAAGGCGCTCGTTGATCACACCATCACGGTCGAGAAACAAGGTCCATGTGTGGTCAATGCCCCACTTCATTTTCATACGTGCGTTTTTCAATCAAATACACATTCCGTGTGGATGAATTTCTCCCTACCAATTCTGCTAAGAATCCGGCCAAGAAGAATTGTGAACCAATGATCATGGCTGCAAGGGCAATATAGAATTCTGTTCGGTCTGCGATGAGACGAGCGGTTTTATCGATAAACAATTTATCAATCCCCAAATACACGGCAAAGCCAAAGCCAATAATAAACATTAAGGTTCCAATAGCGCCGAAGAAATGCATCGGTTTCTTTCCAAATTTGCCCATAAAAACCACTGAGAGTAAATCCAATGGTCCGTTTAGAAACCGATTCAATCCAAATTTAGACACGCCATATTTTCGAGCTTGATGTTGCACGACCTTTTCTCCAATGTTGTGAAATCCGGCATACTTTGCCAATGGTGGAATGTAGCGGTGCATATCTCCATACAATTCGATGCTTTTCACCACAGCCAACTTATACGCTTTTAATCCACAATTAAAGTCATGCAAATGAATTCCGGTAAGTCGACGAGCGGCCCAATTGTATAGTTTCGTAGGAATCGTTTTTGTAATGGGGTCATAGCGTTTTTTCTTCCATCCCGAAACCACATCAAAATCTTCCTGCATGACCATGCGGTACAGTTCTGGGATTTCATCCGGAGAATCTTGCAAGTCTGCGTCCATCGTCACAACGACTTCACCAACTGCTTTTTCAAATCCTACTTGAAGCGCTGCCGACTTGCCATAATTGCGTTGGAACTTAATCCCATAGACAGAAGGATCTTGTGCACACAATGATTCAATGATTTTCCAAGAGGCATCCTTGCTCCCATCGTCAATCAGAATGACTTCGTACGTAAATGAATTGGCATTCATCACGCGGACAATCCATGCATGCAATTCAGGAAGAGATTCCTCCTCATTGAAAAGGGGAACAACTACGGATATATTAACTTTTCTTTCCACGAGTCTGTGCGTATGAGCCCTACAAATATACATGCTTCAATGCGATGAACGAGAATTGACGCTTTATTAAGTTAACACCTAGTCTTTGATAACGCGAAAGATCTCCTCACCGACCCTCAAGATGTATAACCCCGATTGCAAGTAATCCGTATCAATTTGTGCCTCATTCGGGCCAAGCACACCTTTACCGATGAAAGCACCTAAAGCGTTCAAGAGCACATAGTCCATCTCAGTTTCCAATCCATCTACAATGAGCGTATTATTGAACGGATTAGGTGAAACTGAATATTGTTTTTTCAACTCAACAATCCCCGTGACATCTCCTTCGGAGACAAAAAATCGATCAAATCCCGCTTCAGTGATGTTCACCGCCGGGTCGTAATCGGATACACGTACGATCAACTGCATGGAATTGCTCACTGGTAAAAAGTCGGAAACTCGGATCCCTCTAAACTGCCATGATGGCTGATTCACCTCGCCGCCAATCATATCCACGACATTAATATTCACGCCATTGGTCAAAAGGATCTTTAAGGTATCGTCTGGTGGCGCTCCATAATAACAATAAAACCAGCGGTTAAAATTGATGTACGGATCTGTATATCCTGTCAAATCCATTGTTGGTGAAACTAAGGTCGTGTATCCTCCATCTACATCGTCATGATCCGGATTCAAAGAGACATCATTTCCCGTGACATAAGCAGAGATTCCACAATCGTACTCAGCATCTAGTGCTGGAGCAGATCCACTATTCGTCGTGTTTGGCTTACCCAATTCCCAACGACCACTTACCGCCGAACTGTTTACGATCCAACCTAAATCAATTTTGAAATCATCAAAATAGCCTACTGGTAAAATAAATTGAACGGACCCCGTGTTTTGATCAATGAGCATGGTCGAACAGGCAGAGACATGACCCCAAATGCCAATGTAAACATCATAATATTCTTGGTAATAGAGCACCAAGTTTTCTTGCCCTAATCCGTTTGTAATGCCAGTATGATCGATTAGTGGCGCTGAAAACAAGACTTGTGCATTGGGAATGGGCTGCATGGTCCCCTCTTCAAGCACTGTAACCGTTAAATTGTATGGTGGTATTGGAACCAATTGAATGTCTTGAAATGTCGTCAGCCCTTGACTCAATGTTACGCTCACGGTTTGCGGAAAGTACCCCACTTTTGAGTAGTTCACCGAATAATCTCCTGGAGCGTAAATTCCTGTGGCATAATTTCCTAATGCCGTTGACAAATCGTATTGATCGTTGGTCAAAAGCTGCACTTTAACCCCTTGTAAATTTTGATTTGTAGCTGCATCTTTGACATTCCCTCTCAGGTAACATGCTTTTTGATAATTTACTCCGATAATAAAAAGGCCTTCAGAAATGTCCGCAGCCAAAATGTTTGATGAAGGCAGGTAAGGATAAACGCCCCAACATCCATTGAATCCTGTTGTTTGACCTGGATAAGTATCAAACTGTCCGACCAAAATCATGTTGTCAGGTGACGAGACATCATGGATCACAATCCCATCCGAATAATAACTTGTAATCAGGTATTCTCCGCGCACATGGACATTGTGAGGAATCACACCTTGTCCTGGAGAATTCTGTGTGCGATCAATTTCAACGATTGCCGTTGGGTTTGAAATGTCGTAAGCCGTGATATAGGCGCCAGAAACCTCATCCGTCACAAAGGCATAACTACCGCTGTCGGTTGGCCAAATGGTATGAGTGAAATTATTGGGCGTAATTTGCGTGCTGATCAAGGCGGGTGCAGTTCTGTCTGCGGCATCCACAATGCTGAAAAACCCATTTGAAATATGCGCCAAGTACATCGTATCGTTTCGCACAAATCCATCGTGCACATACCAGTTATCAAAGGTCCCTACTTCAATCGGCGCCATCGGATTGGTGAATAAATCCAAAATAATGGCACCACCATTCCCTCGATTGGATCCAAAAATATACCCGTAGCCCTGCTCGTCAACGAAACATGTATGGGCAGATTGCCACGATGCGCCAGAAGGTCCCGTATATATTGCTGTCGGCAAATTTGTTGAGGCAGGTAGTGGTGTTAGATCAATGATCAAGAGGCCATCTTCTGCTTCGGTAGTGACATAGGCATAATTTCCATTGACAGAAGGATCACGCCAAATCGATTCTGTTCCCGCGATCCAAAAAACTTCGACGGGATTTATTGGATCCGTCACATTCACAATTGACGTTCCTTTTGAGGTTCCTACAATAGCATATTCATTCCCCAATTCATCCACATAACCCCAAACATCATTGAGGTTTGCGCCATGCAGTGCTTGGTAATCAATGTGTGAAAGCGTGTCTGTATTCAATTGTCCGAAGAGCGTTCCGAACACAAGTAGGAAAGAGAGGGAGAGGATTAGCTTCATGGAACCTTTATTTTCACGAAACTACAAAAAAAATGAAGCTTATAAAATGAAGATCGACGCGAGGATGAAAATGATAATAATAGCGATGTATTGCCACACATCAACGAAGTAAGGCAGATAGCGTTTTATTTGATCGATCAACTTCATGGCGCGAAGATAGGGACAAAAGATGTTAAGACTCTAAGACTTTAAGATTTTAAGGCGTGAGACAAGGGACAAGGGACAAAAGACAAATGACAAAAGACAAAAGACGCAAGACAAAAGACCGCTGCGCTGATGGAACATGGAACGCTACGCTGATTGAAAATGGATTTCAAGCTTGTAAAACAATTAAAATCCATGCTCTATGCTCCTAGAATGACCGCTGCGCTCAAAGACTTGATCTCACTTCGTTGAGTTGTAGTTAATCACAAACTCTTATCTCGTAATTTCTTAAGACAAAAGACCGCTTCGCTGATGGAACATAGACCACTTCGTTGATAGACAATGGACCCTAAACTTTTAGATCGGGCAAATCTATGTTCTATGTTCCGAAATTGATCGCTGTGGTGATGGAATGATCTAAATCCATGCTCTATGTTCCATGTTCTATGCTCAAATATAGCCCTGCAGGCTGACGCCGAATTCCGTGACTTTTACTATTTTTGTTCAACCAATTTTAGACCATGGCAAAAGAAGCTGCAACCGCCTCATCTACATCACTAGATTTCGAATCTTTTAAGACTGAAGTGCTCAATGATTTTCGAATCGCTTGTATCTCTCGCGAGGCTTCCTTGTTAGGAAGAAAAGAGGTACTTACGGGTAAAGCAAAATTTGGGATTTTCGGTGACGGAAAGGAACTTGCGCAAATCGCCCTGGCGAAGCAGTTTCAGAACGGTGATTTTCGTTCAGGATACTACCGCGATCAAACCTTAATGATGGCCATTGAGCAACTTACGGTTCAACAATATTTTGCTGGATTGTACGCACATACAGATGTAACAGCCGAACCACAAAGTGCAGGCCGACAGATGGGTGGCCATTACTCAACACGCAACCTCGACGACCAAGGCAATTGGAAGAATTTGATGGCACAGAAGAACAGTTCGGCAGACATTTCGCCGACTGGAGGACAAATGCCTCGCCTTCTTGGATTGGCGCAAGCATCAAAAATTTACCGTGAACACCCAAAGCTGAAAGACCTTGAAGCGTTCAAGAAATTCAGCAATGGAGGAAATGAGGTGGCCTTCGGAACAATTGGGGATGCCTCAACGTCTGAAGGTCCTTTCTGGGAAACGATTAACGCAGCTGGAGTGCTACAAGTTCCGATGGTGATGTCTGTTTGGGACGATGGCTATGGAATTTCTGTTCCCCGCGAATTTCAAACGACGAAGGGAAGCATTTCGGAAGCACTTGCAGGAATGCAACGCACAAAAGATAAAACCGGTTATGAAATCTTCGTTACCCGTGGATGGGATTATGCCCATTTGTGTGAGACGTATGAAAAAGCAGTGAAAATTGCACGGGAACAGCATGTGCCAGTGCTCATTCACGTTAAAGAAGTCAATCAACCGCAAGGGCACTCCACATCTGGTTCTCATGAGCGCTACAAATCAAAGGAGCGTTTGCAATGGGAAACAGATTTCGATTGCATCAATAAATTCCAAGAATGGATTTTATCATTCAATGCAAAAGGAGATACCATCGCTTCTGAAGATGAACTGAATGCCATCCGTGAAGACGCCAAAAAATCTGTGAGAGCAGAAAAAAATGCAGCCTGGTCTGCCTTTGTTGACGACATCAAACAAGATCTATCTGATGCGCTTCGATTGATGAAAGCGGTTGCCGCGGAAAGTCCAAAAGGAGCATTGATCAACGAAGAAGTCAGCGCATTAGAAAAAACATTTGAACCGATTCGTCGTGATGTGATGACGTCCACACGCAAGGTGTTGCGCATGGTACGCGACGAAAAGTCGGCCGCTAAAAGTGCGCTTGGAACTTGGATTAAAAAACAACTTAATGTGAACGCAGATCGTTACGGTTCACACTTGCATTCAGAATCGGAACATTCCGCATTAAAAATGAATGGCCTTGAGCCAACATACGACGCATCCGAAACAATGGATGACGGACGTATCATCCTACGAGACAACTACCGCAAGCTTTTCGAGAAATATCCTGAAGCACTTATTTTCGGTGAAGATGCTGGAAAGATTGGTGGTGTAAATCAATCGTTAGAAGGCATGCAGGAAGAGTTCGGCACGCTTCGCGTAAGTGATACTGGAATTCGCGAATGCACCATCATCGGTCAAGGAATCGGAATGGCGATGCGCGGGTTACGTCCAATCGCGGAAATCCAATACCTCGACTATTTGTTGTATGCCATTCAGGTGATGTCGGATGACCTTTCAACCGTGCACTATCGCACGAAAGGCGGTCAGAAAGCACCTTTGATCATTTCAACACGCGGTCACCGCTTGGAAGGGATTTGGCACAGTGGTTCTCCGATGGGAATGATTGTCAACTCGATTCGTGGAATGCATGTTTGTGTGCCGAGAAACATGACCAAAGCGGCAGGATTTTACAACCTATTGATGGCGGCAGACGAACCAGGATTGGTGATCGAGCCCTTGAATGGATACAGAACTAAGGAACGCGTGCCAACAAATTTGGGTGAATTTAAAATTCCTTTAGGGGTGCCAGAAATCGTTCGTGAAGGAAGCGACCTTACGATTGTTTCTTACGGTTCAACATTCAACCTCTGTGAAGTGGCTGCGAAACAACTTCAAGATTTGGGAATCCATGTGGAATTGATCGATGTTCAAACATTATTGCCATTCGATATCGATCATTTGATCTGTGAATCTATTGCAAAGACCAACCGTTTGTTGATTGTGGACGAAGATGTGAGCAGCGGAGCAACGGGCTTTATGCTGGATAAAATCTTGGTGGAACAAGGTGCTTATTACCACCTAGACTCTGCTCCTCAAACCTTGAGTGCAAAAGATCATCGTCCTGCATATGGTTCGGATGGCGATTATTTCTCCAAACCAAGTGTAGACGATATCGTTGAAAAGGTTTACGGGATGATGAATGAAGCAGACCCGAAGAAATATCCTTCCATGTATTGATCATGCGAATACTACTGTGCAGCTTGTTTACGGTTTCCATGCTCGCGAAAAGTTTTTTCTTTTTCGGGTGGGAAATCTATTTCAAGATGGAACAGGAACAAATTGCCAAGGA
>JBDKGB010000075.1:0-4812 GCA_039798485.1 Bacteroidota bacterium | reverse complement strand
ATAAGTTTACACTTTTTGAATTTTCCGCCAAATGGGATATTGTTCCAACGATGCTTACGCAATGTCATACCGATGTGATTGATGGTTTTATGGGGCAAACGACCGACTTCCGCAAGGATTTAGTCAAGCCGAATGTCTTGGTGATGGGAGAAAACAAATCAATTGGAACGGCACGTTACATTCATGGAGAGCTTGGTCAGGGAACATGGACTTTCTATGGTGGACACGATCCGGAAGATTATGAGCATAAGGTGGGTGACCCACCAACCGATTTAAGTTTGCATCCCAATTCCCCAGGTTACCGATTGATTTTGAACAACATTCTCTTCCCTGCGGCAAAGAAGAAAAAGCGCAAGACCTAGGTAAATGATAAAAAACTCACTTCTTCTTGGTTTTATCTTATGCGTATTGGGTGTTTTTCCATTGACTGCACAAAAGAATGTAGACGAATACCTTCTTGACTCAACATCAAGTTACAAAACATTGGATACCCTTCCGTTTTACAATGTCGGGATGCGTGCTGAAACAGTGAACGGAAACTCAAAGTACTGGGTAAACGACAAACGGGTAGATCAAGCAACTTATGTGAAGTACAAAACAGTATGGGACAACATAGACAAATGCCGTCCTTGTTACTTTAAAACATACGATGTAGACGATGTTCTGCTGTATGAAGGGCCTCAATGCACCGATTGCCGTGTGGGCACTTGGGTGGAATACTACCCGAGTGGTGCAGTAAAAATTCGGGGACACTACAAAGAAAACTCATCCGACAATTGGGAGGATTTATGGAAACGGAAATTATGTTCCGTAAAACATGGCAAGTGGATTACCTATGCAGAAGATGGAGAAATTCAATTGATTGAGGTCTTTTGGAATGGGAAGTTGGTGGAGTAGTGATATGAATAAATACCATATTTAATTGTCCTTACTATCTGTATCGATAAACGTCGTACGTACCTTCAAACGAGAAAATTCAATAAAATATCCGATTTGAAAAAAATCTAGGCCTGTTTCATCGTTTATTTTGTAATCGAACTGATGCAAATAGCCAAGCTGGATCATTGTTGATTGTGTCGGTTTGTAGTTCAACGCAAATAAAATGCGATTTCGTTCAAAATACGGCTCTTTGGTGGTAAAAAACAATTCATTGCTTGCGCTTATTTGAAAAGGTTTGTACGTCTTACGGTCTTTACCAAAAGCATATGAAAGTCCTAACCTGTAGCGAAAACGGTTGCGGTATCCACTTGTTGTAAAGCGAAATTCAGCACGATAACGTTGTTCGATTTTGAATTTCCCTATGGTTTGGGAAAGCGTAACCTGAGGCCAAAGCCTGAACTCATCGTTGTTTTTTGGCACTACAAAATTTCCCCCTTCCTTATAGGTTTGGTAACTACCTGCTCCCAGGGTTAGTTTCACATTCTTATGAAGCCTGTAGTTGACGCCACCTTTGTATTCGTAATAATGAAAGTGATTGTAGAATTTTAATGATCGGACTTGTGCTTCACCGAAACAACTCCATTTGTCGTTGTGGATATAATTTATATTGAGAATGTTCCATGTGCCAAGCTGGAAATTTTGAGCAGAGACATTTTTGAACCAAAAACAACAAAGCAATGTCAATACGAATTGAATCTTCATGTTCTATTTATTTTTGATTTTCTTGCTTTTGAATGACAGAAAATGATTTATCAAAAAAATGAGAATTCGGTATGGTAATGATCTCGTTTTGACTAGTCTTCACATGCACGAAAAAATAGTTCATTTCTGTTACCTCCCCTTCAAAGTTGTAATCTTTGTGCTGCACTTTCACATAATCACCTAATTTAATGGGATGGTTAAAGAAAATTAAAATGCTTGACGTAATGTTTGAAAGCAATGACCATTGTGCAAAAAAAGCAATTCCAAGTGCTGTTAAAATTGTACTTGCAAAAAAAGCGATTTCACTTTGTTTGAAGCCCCATACTCCAGTAAGTAAAATAATTGCCGTTACCGTTGTAAAGAGTTGAAGAGCCCGAATGGCCATTTTTCTTCTACCTCTTTCTAAGCTCGTTTTTTTGAGAAAACTACCTACGACTTTTTTGAAAATAAAGTACAACATGGTGTAAGCCACCAAAATGATTATGGTTTCTACGATTTGTACATTCATGGATCAATTATTTTACTTAACAAATTTAGTTTCTCGGTATTTCCAAATCCAGGCATTTTTGCCAATAGCATGTATCAGATGCTAGAAAGAAAAAAAACGAAAGTCTGCAAATATTCCAATGCCCTTTTGGTGTTCAACTATTTTCCTTTGTTTCGACAGTGCCTGACACGTTAAAAAACAAAAGATCAGCTAAAAAGTTGTTCATCACGTTCAATTTTAAGCTCTCCCAACAAAAAAAGAGTGACCATCCAGCCACTCTCTTCTCAATTAAACTATAACTCAATCTTATTGCTTCATCATTGGAATCGAAGTCGATTTACCAGTCAACTCATTCGTCAAAAGAATTCGGTAGTACCCAGACATCCAAGCCATTGAAGGGATCTCGATTTTTCCTGCAGACATTTTTGTTGCGTACAATTGTCGTCCACTCAGGTCAACAACTGTCAATGTCAATTGCTCTTCTTGCGAAGTCACATAAACCACATCCAATGTTGGCACCGGATACACAGATACTGCCAATGGCTGATCCAATTCATTCAATGATACTGTGCAATTGTTTGAAGCTGCAAACGTTGGTGGTGCAAAAGTAAATACACCAGCATCTGGACAACGTGCATAGGACACATCTGTTGATTGAATGCCAAACGTAACATCGTCAAAGAAGGCAGTGCCGTTGCTGAACACAATGGTTTCACCATTAGAACTTAACTTGAAGTTGGTATGCAAACCATACTGCGACGTGTCGTCATCCGCCCAAATAATCAAATAGTCATTGGCATCGATGAATGTACCTACAGGAAGTTGCCACATGTTCAAATACAAGGGATCATCAGATAAATACAATCCTGAAACACTCAATGGCGTTGATGTTGTGTTGTACAATTCGATCCAGTCGTCGCTTTCACCAAAATTATCGACTGCAGTTAGACTATTGCTGGCCATCACTTCATTGATTACCACTTGTCCAGCAGTTGCTACAGGCAAGGTAACCATCAAGGTGTGAAACTCATGTTCAGCGCGCTGTGGACTGAACAATCCTGCGTTGGCATTCTCCGCATACACATAGTACTCCATCATCATCCCAGAAAGCAATACATCCGCACCGTATACGTGGTCGCCCGCTGCACCGTCATTGTGAGCACCGTCATCGAACATTTGCACACGTGTAAATTTCAATGGATGTTCAAATCGGTATCCCAAGTAAACCGACGTTTCGTTGGTACATGTCGCTATAACAGTTACAGTTTGACCATAGGTTGGCGTCGCAGAACTAAAGTTGATTGAAGGAATGGTTGGCGCGACCAATGTATAGTTTGCATTCGTGCTGAAATACGCAGCACGCGCTGTCATCAGAGCTTGAATTCCCGGAACGGATGAACCACCTCCTGGACCTCCACCACCTGTCACTGCAGTCGTTAAACTGTTTTGATATTGCGCATACGTATAAAATTTATAAGGATCTGCTTGAACAGCCGCATCAATTGTTGTGCGCAAACTATTGGCAGTCGTCAAGTAATTTCCTGAAATGAAAATTTCTTGGAGCATCGTACGAATGTGTGCCATGTACATGCGTTTGTACATCGGGTTTCCAAGCATTTTGACAATCAAAGGATGAATGGTAGAAGTGCTGTTCGACATCGGATCTAAGGTCGTTGGCGTATAGGCTCCTCCTCCCGTTCCACCTGGGAAAGCGGCAAAACTCATGTTCAAATCCCATATCGTTGGCACAAAGCGCCCATTTAAATCGCGGTACATGTAATAGTTTTGACGAAATGCTCCTGAATAGGAGTCAAGGTTCACCAAAACGTTATTGAATGCGAGCATCCATAGCGCACGGTCGACATCCAACACCGACTCTATTGTTGTGAAGTTATTATTCAGTGTATCCATCATCGCGATGTACTCTTTCCATCCGTACAATGACTTGATCTCATAACTTGTCGCATACGACGCTGAATCTGTGCCTAAATACTTTAAATCTGGACTTCCTGAACCACCTGGACCGGCACCACCAATGGGGTTGCACTTGAAGAAGGCCCCATCCGTTGTGTAATAATGATCACCGTTGAAAGAGTCATCAATCGATTCTGAACTTGAATACACACCACGCAATGTACCATTGATATAGACATTGGCGAAGTTAGCCTTCGGACAATCCATGTATTGCTCAAGAATTGCATAGGACAATACCTCACGAATCATTGAAGGATCACCGAAACCATTGGACAATTTAATGTCTGTATACCCTTGATAATCGGCACTTCCATGTATGTAATTCAACTCAATATGAATGGGGTTCTTATTATTGTTCGCGTTGTAAGAACTGTTCCCTTTATATTTCACCCCTACACTATCATACATAACACCATTGATGCGCACTGAATCCGCAACAAGGTAATCTTCTGTAGTGGTAGCCAAAGCATCCATCTGTGCATCCCAATTGGCAAAGCCAAAGAAAATCTCAATGGTTTGAATGGTTGCACGATCGTAAAATGTTTGAGCGGAAGCAGTCACTCCGATGAAAGCTGCAAAAAGGAACGAGAGAATTATTTTATTCATTTTCTGATATTAATTTGTACGCAAGTTAGATTCTTTTCACTTCTTAACCTTGCGTTAACATTCGTTTTTTTTAAATAAAAAAACGCTCCCTAAAGAGCGTTTTT
>JBDKGB010000074.1:0-10181 GCA_039798485.1 Bacteroidota bacterium | reverse complement strand
AGCTGATGGACCGCATGGGACTGAAAGAAGGTGAAGTGATTACACACAGTATGGTTTCGAAGTCCATTGAGCGGGCACAGAAAAAAGTAGAAGAAAACAACTTTGGTGTCAGAAAGCGCTTGTTGGAATACGATGATGTCATGAATGCACAGCGTAAAGCCATTTACAAGAAACGTCGCAATGCCTTGTATGGTGACCGAATGGATCTCGACATCGATAACATGTTCTATGATGTTTGTGAATCTACGGTGCTTGCACACGGAAAAGAAGCTTTTGAAGCCTTTGAATTGGATTTGATCCGTTTGATCGGAATCGATTCACCAGTTACACAAGAGGAATACCTATCCATTGACCGCACAGAACTCACAGAAAAAGTGTACCAATCGATGCGTGAACAGTATGATCGAAAGTCAGAGAAGGTAGCGCACAAAGCATTCCCACAAATCAAGCATGTCTATGAGACGATGTCTGACAAGTACAAGAACATTGTGTTCCCATTGACAGATGGACGTCGTGAAATGCGCATGATCATCAACTTGGAAGAAGCATACAAATCTGAAGGAGCTGCAATTTCGCGTGCCTTTGAAAAGAACGTCATCCTCGGAAAAATTGATGACGAATGGAAAGAGCATTTGCGTGAAATGGATGACCTTCGTTCTGCCGTGCACAACGCACAATATGAACAAAAGGATCCGTTGTTGGTGTATAAATTGGAGTCTTTTGAATTGTTTAAATCGATGTTGCAACGCCTAAATGGTGAAGCTGTCGAGATGTTGATGAAATTGGATCTTCCTGTGGAGCAAGAAGTACAAAGCACAAATAAGGAGATCACGCATCAGAACAATTATGCTAAGGCACAAACGAACCAAGATTCTTCAACGACATCCACTACTCCGCCTCAGTTTAGCAACAATCAGCAAGCCGTTCGCAATTCGATGCCACAGCAAGAAAAGCAACAGCCTGTAGTGGCCGATCCAAAAATCGGACGAAATGATCCTTGTCCTTGCGGAAGTGGGAAGAAGTACAAACAATGTCACGGGAAGTAATTCGCTGAGCTGATGGCGGGCATTCATTCCGTTTCAATTGTTGGGACAGGCAATGTTGCCCATCACCTCGGAAAAGCGCTTCGTGATTCGGGTATAACAATTACTTCAGTTTACGGAAGAAATCAATCCGCTGCGCAAGAACTTGCAGATAAACTCGGTTGTACTAGAGTGCCGTCATTGACTGAATTGCATGGCGAATTGATTCTACTGTGCGTTTCGGATGATGCCATTTCAGATTTGTCAAAAGAACTATCTGATGACCGCCGAATCGCCTATACCTCTGGATCTGTCCCCCTATCTGCACTTCCAAAAATGAATAATCTTGGTGTGTTCTATCCCTTACAAACATTCTCAAAACACCGAGATATTGACTTATCAAAGGTTCCTTTTCTGATTGAGGCATGCTCTGAGATGTTTCAAACCGAATTGATGCAGTTGGCGACCATGATCAGTGAAAAGGTGATTTATGCCAATTCACAAGACCGCCTCCATTACCACATCAGCGCCGTGTTTGTCAATAATTTTGTCAACCATTTGTTTGCATTGGGTAAAGCCCATAGCGACGATCATGGACTCGATTGGGAGATGTTAAAACCATTAATTCACGAAACAGTAGCCAAAATCAATTCTTTGGATCCATTGGCAGCTCAAACAGGTCCAGCCCTTAGAAACGACCAAGACACAATCCAACGACACTTGGGTGAATTGAGCGGAATACCAAAGGAGGTCTACGCATTAATTACCCAAAGCATTCAACAATCTTCAATAAAATGATCAGTTACAAAGAACGATTAAACCATGTCACAACCTTCATGTTCGATGTGGACGGTGTACTTACTTCTGGCGACATCATTCTTTTTAAAGATGAAATTGTCCGTACGTTGCATTCGCGCGATGGTTATGCCTTACAGTATGCCGTAAAAATGGGCTACCGCATCATGGTCATTACAGGTGGAAATTCACCTGAGGTAAAAGACCGCTTACTTGGACTTGGCGTTCACGAGGTACATTTGTCGTCGTTCAACAAACTCAACGTGTACAATGACATCAAGCTGCGCCACAATTTGCGGGATGAAGAAATTCTATACATGGGGGATGACATTCCCGATTACCACGTCATGACTACAGCAGGAGTTGCCGTTTGTCCCCAAGATGCTGCTATCGAAATAAAGCACATTAGCCATTATCAATCCCCCTATAACGGTGGAAAAACATGCGTTCGTGATGTGATTGAACAAACCTTACGCGTTCAAAAGAAATGGTTTTCTGAGGAAGCTTTTGAATGGTAATTAATGGCGAATGATGCGTCCAGCGCTCATCAACTCTACCCCATTTTCTCGAATGAAATACAGGTAAACACCACTTTCCATTTGCGATAAATCCAAGTGAATGGATTGTGTAAACGAACCATTTACGACCTGTTTTCCGAGCGCATCCATAACCTGAATACTGTATTGACCTTCCATGGGTAAGTCAATGTTTACGTCACCATTCGTCGGATTAGGATAAACCTTTATTCCATTTGATGCCTCATTTTCTTCGACCGATACCAAAGGGTTGTATCCAGGCCCTATAGGAACTGTTGGGTACAGATCATTTGGCCCGATCTTGCAAACAAAAACACTGTTACCACCCGCACCAAAGGAAGAGACATATCCTGTAAAAATAGCCCCACCATCCGACGTGGAAATCAACTCACCCGTCACATCCTCACCGGTATAGCCTACTTTAAATAAAGAGTTGTCGTACCACATGTTTTCGCTCTCGCGCACCAAGGCTATGTCGTAACCACCTGGGAAGGTACTCGCATCCTTATACCGAAACGACACATATTGCTTCATGGCCGATCCGTAGTCTGTGATTTGATCTGCTATTTTATCAAAGCCTGTCGTCAAGGCATATTCATAGTCATAGGTCCCGTTCGTTTTCACACGGCCAAAGTACTCGTCATAATCGGATGAAAAGGCCCAACCCACGAAGTTCACGCGGTCCAGCACCAAGGAAATGTCGTTGATTCCAGCATCGCCATTGTTCCCTGTTGGTAAAAACCATTCAATGATGCCAGAATCTTTGATGCGCATCACGAAGCCCTTGTACATGGATGAGTCTGTGTTGTACATTGTTCCAGCAACAATAAATGTTGAATCGTTCAATGGTTCAATCACATTAGCTCTGTCTTCTCCTGTTCCACCGATGTGCTTTGTCCAAAGTGTATCTCCTTGAGCATTTGTCCGAACGATGTAAATGTCATCGTCCCCACCTGGTGTTGAATTACTCTCTCCCACCATGATCACACCGGAATCCTTTGTGAGTGCTGCATCGTTGACTTTTTCCCATTCTGTTCCGCCGTACGATTTTTCCCATAGCAACGCCCCCACCTCATCGGTTTTCACCAAATAATAATCGTAGGCACCAGCACCCATTGAATTTGTAAATCCAGCCAGGTAATACCCTACCCCAGATTTGTAAAGCACCCTTCTTGCAAAATCAGTTTCAGCTCCACCGTAATGTGACGACCATAAGTAGGTTCCCATGCTGTCCAATTTCAAAAGAAAGGCATCCGAAGGTCCTTCAGAAAAACTGCTCGAACCACCACATATCATGTAAGTGCTATCTGAATCCTGAACAACACCTTGACCAAAGTCGTAGCCATTGTTGGAGAATAACTTGAAAAAGGCAATTTGAGAGAATACCTGCTGACTGAACAAGGTTGCAGTCAGAATTAGTAGGAATGTTACAATGCGCATCTGAATCTAAATATAAATGAATCACCATAGCCCTTCTTGCTCAAGGTACCGTAAACATCTTCCAATCCTAGCCCGATGTTGAATTTCTTGAAATTGAATTGCGAATAATAGCCTGCACGAAATCCTGTAAATCCGCCATAACTCACATTCACACCAAAGGAAACGGTATTGACCTTAATTTGAGCCCCAGCATACACCATTGGAACGGCTGAAAGTGTAGGATACATGCGAATTCCGTAAAACCCTTGCACCATGGCATCCTCCATTTCCGAAATCATTTTGCCCACTTGTATCACGGCAGGCATCATTTTCCATCCAGAACCTGAAGTAGAATCTACATGCAGCGTATCCGACAAACTGAAAGACCCGTTGAAGACACTTCCCGTTCCATACAATTGATCGAAAGTCAAGCCATTGAAGGACAACTGCGTATTGGCAGAATAGGAAGTCACAGGACTGCTCAAATATGCGGCGCCCAAGTTTTTTACCAAGAATTGAATATATGCGGTTTTACCTTTGACAATTTCAACTGGCATGCGGTAGTCGAGGTCGATGCCGATTCCCACCCCTTTAAAATAATTTGCACCAGTAGATGCCGCATACCCCCCATCGAGTGTGAGGCTTAATGAATCTGCATTTTCCGTTTGGTAAAAGGTACCTTCACGCATTTTTGCCGTAACAAAGGAACTGATCCCATACAGATTTAGGCTGATGTTGGATTTTGTTTTTTGATCAATGGCGCCAATACCGAATTTCTGAAAAGCCCAAAAGCTCCCTGTACTTCCGGATAAAGATGCTTCGGCACCGAGATAAGATTCATTTCCGTTGAAAACGAGTCCGAACAAATCCTTGGAATAAAGCAATGATCCTATCGCTGTGTAGCCACCTTTTACGACCAATCCATACTGCTCTTTACCAAAAAATTTGATGTCTGTATTTCTGTATTCTATTTCACCAGACAGCTCCACCCCGACACGATTTATTCCATTGTGTCGATTGAATGCAAAGTCGGATATGGCATTTGTAATTTCGCCACCACTCACAAATTTTTGAATCAATTCTCGACTTAAGGAACTCGACGAAAGATCATAATGACCTTGCAAAATAAGTTCATGCGCATGCACAAGCGTATCGTGTTGCTGCGGTAAGAAGCGTTGCGCAAACGAATCATTTACGGCAATTAAGACCAAAAAAAGCATCAACTTTCTCATACGACAGCTCTTAATTTAAACCGTGCCTTCAACTTCACGGACATGAAAGCTCCAGCTGGTATATGCATCATCTCATTGAATCCAGACTGAGGATTTGGTGTGTCCAACTTTACTTGAACAGCAATTTTCTTGATTAGGTCCAAATCGAGAATCATTGCTGATGTCAATACAAAGGATACCTCTGAACTCATTTTCTGAAGATTATCCGAAGGATCTACTGTTCCAGATTTTGCAGACAGTACAGGCGATGTCCCAGCAACCGTATGGATGACATTGCCGGCATCGTCCATTAGAAACAATACCGCATCAGCCGCGAGTGGAATTGCATTCACAGCGTTCAGTACAAGCGCCCCAGACTCAATATGTGTGGCATTTTGTTTTTGTGAAACGTTAAAATCAAAGGTATCGCGTAAGGTCAAACCATCTGCGCCTACCGCCAAAGGCATCTGTGCTTTAATCCGCACTTTCAATCGGCTATTCGGAAAAATCTCATTCCATCCTCCAGAAACATTGCCCCAAGGATTCAATTCGATTTTATACCCAAGTGTATGCTTCTTACCAAGATTTTCAAGGTATTGTTCTACGTTACTGTTGTTGTGGTCAAAGGCAAGAATTTCCGTGGAGTTCACAAGTGATGACCAAGAACCCGTCGCTGGATCTAGAAATACAGGCGTACCTATTTGAGGCGCAGACAAACTCACTGTGTTTCCGTTGTAATTGGTATTTTTTACCAACGAAATCGTGGCCTTTGCTCCTACCTTCAATCCATTGATCACTTCGATCTGAATGTCAGACCACGGCAAGTCAATGGTACCTGATGTTAAATTTGCCAGAGGCTCCAACATGTAATCTGTCGTGTCCGAAATGCTCAAGTTGCCAAAATATCCACGTGCATAATCAATCTTCACATCTTTAAATTCAGCCTGAACCTTGAACACATTTTGTCCGTTGATGGTTACAGAGGGTCCATTCGGATCGGATGTTACCTGAAGTTTAGATTGCAAAATGTTAAAGGCAGAACCATCGGTCCCTGTCAAATCAATATCGTAACCGCTCAAATCAAGAATGGCTGTAGCGATTCCCGGTGATGCAACGGTTCCTGCCGGAGCTTGATAATTTTGCAAGAAGGGCACACCATTTTTCGAAACACCTGGCAATTGAACCGTAAAAAATGCAATCGTCTCAATCGGATTGAACACCTTCAGTTTAATGCTGCCCTCGGAAACACGGATTTTCTTCAATTGGATTCCATCCACCTCTAAGGTATGTTCCTCGACTTGATTCACAATACTGAATCCAGGACTTACGGTTAGCGTTGTGGGCACATTAAAATCTTGAATGATCGTTGTGTCTGGAATTTGAATGAACTTGTCAATCCCAAAGTCGATAATGGTTCTCGTGAGGTCCAATTCATAAAACCCTGATGCATCCACCGCCAAGGTAGAATCGTTCACCAAATTTTTGAATGAAAGCGTGTCATTCACAACAGGAACAACCCAATCGGAATCCCAATTCGTTTTCTCCTTACGGCACGAAGTCGCAAGTGCAAGGAGAATCAGTCCGTATATGGTTATTTTTTTCACCTTATAAAGTCGTTGGTTGATAGATTTCGTTGGTTAAGCGCGCTCAATAATCACCGCGTATCCTTGACCTACACCGATACACATGGTAACCAACGCATAGCGTTTGTTGGTACGCTGAAGTTCAATCGATGCAGAGTGAAGAATGCGTGCTCCCGACATACCGAGTGGATGTCCCAAAGCGATTGCACCACCATTCGGATTGATGCGGGGGTCATTGTCTGCCAAACCAAGTGTTCGCGTGCATGCCAATACTTGCGCAGCAAAAGCTTCATTCAACTCCAGTACATCCATTTGATCAAGTGTCAAACCTGTGCGTTGCAATACTTTTTGTGAAGCATACACGGGTCCAATGCCCATAATACGCGGTTCAACACCAGCGACTGCAGCACCAACGATTCGCGCCATCGGTGTCAAATTTTGAGATTTCACAGCTTCTGATGACGCCAACAACAAGGCTGCAGCACCATCATTCAATCCCGAGGCATTTCCGGCCGTCACTGTTCCATCCTTCTTGAAGGCTGGCTTCAACCCAGAAAGAGTTTCCATCGTTGTCGAAGGACGCGCAAACTCATCTGAAGCAAAAGAAATTGGATCTTTTCGTTTTTGAGGAATTAAAACGGGGGCAATTTCTATAGCAAGTCTTCCATTTGCTTGTGCAATCGCTGCTTTCTCTTGCGACCATACCGAAAAACGATCTTGTGATTCTCGGTCAATGTTGTACATTTCAGCGAGATTCTCCGCCGTATTCCCCATGCTATCAACACCGTACAGCTCTTCCATCATTGGATTGATAAAGCGCCATCCGAAAGACGAGTCGTACATTTTCGCATCTCGACCATAAGCCGATGACGTTTTTGAAATCACCCACGGTCCGCGCGTCATGTGCTCAACACCACCGGAGATATACACTTCGCCTGCACCATCTGCAATTGCGCGTGCCGCATTCACAGTAGCAGCCATACCTGAAGCACACAAGCGATTTACGGTTTCACCCCCACTTTGAACAGGAAGTCCTGCTAAAAGTCCTGCCATACGTGCAACGTTGCGGTTGTCTTCTCCGGCCTGATTGGCACAACCTAGAATCACATCTTCGATGAGTGCAGGGTCCAACTGTTGATTTTTTGCCATCAACGCGCGAATGGCATGCGCCGCTAAATCATCAGCACGCACGCCAGACAATGTGCCTCCAAAACTTCCTATTGGTGTTCGTACACCATCTATAATAAATACCTCTTTTGACATAGTTTCAATTTCGCAGTTAAAGATAGCAATTTTCAGAGTGTACTCCACCGCGAAAAAACGCATCTGTAAAATTGAAAAAACGCCATAATAAATGGCTGAAAAACTGACATTCGTCCTATAAAATCCTCATTTAATCCTTGACTTTTGAGTCCTAAACAAAATACATGAAAACAATAGAAAACAATTTTTCGCTCACATTTTTAGGTGGTGCTGGAACGGTAACAGGATCAAAAATTCTCATTCAAACGAAAGACAAAACTATACTTATCGACTGTGGACTATTCCAAGGACTAAAAGAATTGCGGAAGCACAACTGGGAGGACTTTCCAATCGACCCCGCGAGTATTGATGAACTGATCCTCACGCATGCCCATCTCGACCATTGTGGATATATTCCATTGCTCGTAAAAAAGGGATTCAAAGGCTCCATTCATTGTACCTATCCCACCAAAGAATTGGCTGAAATCATCTTACTCGACAGTGCTAAAATACAAGAGGAAGATGCTGAACGCGCTGGACGTTACAATTATTCTAAACACCAAAGTCCCAAACCACTCTATAAAATAACTGATGTGGTCATTGCCATGAAACAATTCACACCACACCACTTGCACGAATGGGTCATCATTGACGATACGTTAAAATTCCAACTATTGAATGCTGGACATATCCTCGGCTCTTCGTTTGTGGATTTGCGCATCTATGAAAAGAAAATCGTTTTCAGTGGAGATATAGGCAGAAAAGATCCGATGTTAATGTATCCTCCTGCTAAAATTGAAGAGGCAGACTACATTGTTTTGGAATCCACCTATGGCGATCGTGTGCACGAAATTGCAGATGTAAAAAGTGAGTTGCTAAAGGTCATCAACGAAACGTATCAAAATCGAGGCGTATTAATGATTCCTTCCTTTGCTGTTGAGCGCACTCAGGAATTGATATACCTGTTGTACCAACTTCGTTTGGAGGATCGTTTGCCAAAAATTCCGATTTATTTGGATTCACCGATGGGCATACACTCCTCAAATGTGTATAATTCATACCAAGATTGGCAAAACATTTCCCATTATGAGCTCAGTAACATGTATAGTGATGTTATCTTTATCTCCAATTTTGAACAATCGAAAGCAACGGTGGCAGACAAGCATCCAAAAATTATTTTAGCTGGAAGTGGCATGATGGAAGGCGGACGCATTCTCCATTACATGAACCAACACATTGAGAATGAAAAAAACACGCTTCTTTTTGTTGGGTTTCAAGGTGAAGGTACCCGCGGCCGTGCCATATTGGAAGGTAGTCCAGAGATCAAATTCTTTGGTGAATACCGTCAAGTGAACTGTCAAATTCGTTCCATCTCCTCGTTGTCAGCCCATGCAGATCAAGGAGAAATGCTCGATTGGTTAAAAAATTTTAAAAAAGCTCCCACGAAAATCTTTCTCAATCATGGCGAACCACATCAAACCGATGCCCTTCGCGCGAAGATTGAGTTTGAATTCAATTGGGCCATTGAAATCCCAAAATTGAATCAAGAGTATACGCTAACTTAAACGCAATGAGTACCTACAAGACAACCGACGCGCAAGACATAAACTTTTTTATAAGCCTCCTTCAGGAGCGCTGTATTGTTGACGAATCGATTCGCACAGAATACGGTCACGATGAAACGGAAGACATTACCATTGTGCCAGATGTGGTCTTGAAGCCAGAAACGACAGCCGAAGTTTCAGCGATCTTGGGCTATTGTCACGCACACAACATTGTAGTGACCCCATCAGGAGCGCGAACGGGTTTAAGTGGTGGTGCGATTCCTATCTTTGGCGGTGTGGCCCTATCCATGGAGCGCTTCAATAAAATCATTTCCATTGACGAACGGAATCACCAAGTAACGACCGAGCCTGGTGTCATTACTCAGGTGTTACAACATGCCGTTCGCGAAAAAGGGTTGTTTTATCCGCCCGATCCTGCCAGCAAAGGCAGTTGTTTCATTGGAGGTAATGTATCGGAAAATTCAGGAGGACCAAAAGCCGTAAAATATGGTGTGACAAAAGATTTTGTCTTAAATCTTGAGGTTGTTTTACCCACTGGCGAAGTGATTTGGACAGGAGCAAATGTTTTGAAAAATGCCACGGGCTACAATTTAACACAGTTGATCGTAGGCTCAGAAGGTACTTTGGCTGTTATCACGAAAATTGTATTGCGCCTTATTCCCCATCCCACGCACGACTTACTGATGTTGGTTCCGTTCTTCGATGCCGAAAAAGCCTGTGAAGCCGTAGCTGCCATTTTCCGCGCTGGAATCACACCTAGTGGGTTGGAATTTATGGAACGAGATGCACTAACGTGGACCCAAGAATT
>JBDKGB010000073.1:0-3575 GCA_039798485.1 Bacteroidota bacterium | reverse complement strand
CAGCGCGGAAATTGCTCTGACCACGAGAAGAATAGCTGCCGCTTGGAAGGTTTGCACCATAGGCAAAGTGATAGGTCGCTTCGGTCGTATCCGACCACAAGTCAAAAAAGATGGTGTTTGGGCCAAATGCCGCTTGGTTGCTCGAATTGTTTGAAAACCAAACGAATGAGGTATCGGCATCTACTGTTCCACGCACATGATATTTCCCTTTGTTCCCTGCGTTTCCAGCAGCACAGACTATGATTCTGCCTTGCTGTTCGTCGAGCAACTGTTCCATCATTTCAGAGGCGGGGTCATTACCGTCGTGACTGCCGAGGTAAGTGCCAAGGCTTAAATTGACAACGGCAGGCATCCCCAAGCTATCAGCAACTTTGAAAATGTAATCACAGGCATCCGCTATGGTCAAGGTCCAATTGGGCAAATTGAAATCGGTTTCGACAACTATGATTTTACTGTTGGGCGCCATACCTTTGTTCGAACCATTCGCGGTGCCATTTCCTGCACCAATTCCAGCAACAGAGGTGCCATGTGCTGTGCCGATTTCATTGCTCGTGCAAAGTCCATTGTTGATGTCTTGTTCTGTCCATACGATGCCGTAGTTGTAAGGTTGAGGAATGGTACTTCCAGAGCTAACCGTGTGGTCCCAATACCTTAAAACGCGTGTATTTCCATTGGCATCTATGAAATCAGGATGGTTAAAATCAAGTCCTTGATCGACAAAACCAATGATGACATTCTCGCCCGTATAGGCACCACCCAAGCCTGGACCACCAGCGTGAACAGGATTTACATAATGCATCAAACGTGCTGTATCAGAAAGCGCTACTGGCGGTGCAAATTCATAATAATAGGAGTTCAATTGACCGTTTTTAATGCGTTCGTCAATCCATTTTGGACTTACTGTCACATAAATCCAATTCTTCGTGGTGCATTTCACTGGGATATTGTCCTTCCTCAAGGTTTCTAGACTCAAGGCATTGTTTGGGATACAGAATGCAACTGCAGCCTCCGGTGAGCGGGTTAGAAGGGTGTTAAATCCAAGTGCCTCCTTCTGACTGAAGGTGAAAAGCGAGACAAAAACTGTGAGTAGCGTTGTAACGAATACCCGAAATACCGTATAATGCATTGTGTTCATTTGAGTGTAAAAATACTGCGATGGAAAATTATAGCGTCCGATTTTGTTTTCTTTCGTATCTTTCGGGCTACAAATTTTCAAAAAACAATAATACGTCATTATGATTAGATTTTTCAAACAATTTACTGCAGCAGCGTTTGCGGTGCTCTTTTCGGGTCTTGTTTGGGCTCAAGAAGCAGAAATTATCAACTGGTACAATGGAAAAGGACCAGGAATGGAAACGGAAGCAGCCTACAAGTTGTTGAAGAGCCGAAAGTCATCTACAGTCGTTGTAGCGGTGATCGATTCGGGAATCGATATCGAACATGAAGATCTAAAAGGGAAAATTTGGGTGAATACCGATGAAATACCAGCAAACGGTATTGATGACGATAAAAACGGATACATTGATGATGTCCATGGATGGAACTTTTTGGGGAATGCAAATGGTGAGAACCTCGATGCAGCCTGTTTGGAAAAGACACGAATCTTGAAGAAATTGTCTGCAAAATTCGACGGTGTAGACCCGACAACATTGAATGCATCTGAGAAAAAAGAATACGAGTTGTACGAAAAAGTAAAAACTGAAATCGAATCAACACGTGAAGAATACAGTGGATATCTTGGACAAATGGACATGTTGGCGATGATGATTGATCAAGTACCAGTAATGGTTGGAAACGCACTTGGAAATCCAAATTACACATTGAAAGACTTGCAAAAATGGCATCCAAAAGACGAGCAAATGTCTCAATTGCGCGAATTTGCGATAGCAATTGCAACGGGTGAGTTTACCAAAGAAGTGATCGAAGAGCAAAAGAAGCAAATCAACGACATGTTGGAATACAACTTGAATGTTGATTATGACGACCGTTCTATCATTGGTGACAATCCAGACGACTTTTCTGACCGTAACTATGGAAATTCAAATGTTGAAGGTCCTGATGCGTTGCATGGAACTCACGTTGGTGGTATTATCGGCGCTGTTCGTGGAAACGGACTTGGTGGAGATGGTGTTGCAAATGATGTGAAACTGATGGTACTTCGCGCTGTTCCTAACGGTGATGAGCACGATAAAGACATCGCATTGGCAATACGTTATGCGGTTGACAATGGTGCACAAGTCATCAACATGTCTTTCGGAAAAGGATATTCCATGTATGCTCAAGAAGTTTATGAGGCATTTAAATATGCGGATGCGAAAGGTGTTTTGTTGGTACACGCTGCAGGTAACGACAACGCAGATGTTGATGCTGAACCAAACTTCCCAACTTCAATGTACAGCTTCCAAAAAGAGCCATTCGCACATTTCTTGACGATCGGAGCATCGACACGTGTTGCGAAAGGTAAATTGGCGGCGTCATTCTCCAATTACGGTCAAACGAAGGTAGATGTTTTTGCACCTGGATTTGAAATCTACAACTCAGTGCCACAAAGCAAGTATCAAAAATTGCAAGGAACGTCAATGGCAGCGCCGATGGTAGCAGGAGTAGCAGCGCTATTGCAAAGCTATTTTCCGACGTTGACGATGAAAGAAATCAAAGACATCATCTTGAAGTCATCTACAAGCTACAAAGGAACAAAGCAAGCATTGCCTGGATCAGAAGAGGCAGTGGACTTCGGGAAAATGTCAGTGACTGGTGGGGTTGTCAATGTGAAAAATGCAGTGAAAATGTGTTTGGCATTGGAGAAATCCAAAGGAATGGTGAAAAAGGGTTAAGAATATTTCATTAATTTGGAGGGGCTGTTTTCGGATAGCCCCTTTTTTTATGCCCATGATGAAGAAACTACTGATTATCATTTCAATTTTTACGGCCGCTCAAATAGAAGCAATTGCACAGCAAGTGACAACAGATACCTGGTTGAATACCTTGATTGATCAATGGCACCTTGATGCTGCTCAAGCAAAGTTTGACGATTATTTTGCCATTACCTCTGAGGACTTCGTTTTTCTTGGAACAGCACCAGGTGAACGATGGACAAAAATAGAGTTTCAAGCCTTTTGTAAGCCCTATTTTGATAAGGGAAAGGCCTGGGACTTTAAAGCGAGCAATCGCCAGTGGACTTATTCCAAGAATGGAAAAATGGCTTGGTTCGATGAAGATTTGGATACGTGGATGCGCGGCTGTCGTGGTTCAGGAATTTTAATTTTAGAAAAAGGTGAATGGAAATTGGTGTATTACAACCTCACTGTTTTGATCGAAAATGAAAAAATGAAGGAGTTCATTGAACTGAGAGATAAGTGAAGAATTAAGATTTAAGAATGAAAAATTTAGGTTTGATGAACTTTGGTAAATGCTTGTTATTCATTTTAACAGTTCTATTCCTCATGTCGTGCGGTACCGAAAAGGATTCAAAAAAGGCGAGTAAAAACGAAAACAAGGAAAATGTAATTTTTGTCGATGCACAGGAGCGAGACAGTTTGTATCGTTTGTATGATAGTGTGTCGAAATTGTGGCAT
>JBDKGB010000072.1:0-4244 GCA_039798485.1 Bacteroidota bacterium | reverse complement strand
TGATATAACAAGCGATAACGCACCCAGTGTAAAAAATAGTTGTTTCATTTTCAGTGTACTTCTTTTGGTGTGTAAATCATTTCCACATGTGGAATATTGTCTTCTAAGTATTCTTTTCCAGTGCTCACAAACCCATGTGAAGCATAGTAGTTTTCAAGGTGTTTTTGCGCCGATAGGATCACAGGAACTTTCCCGAATTCGTCAACGATAAAGCGCATGCATTGATGCATCAACTCATGTCCGAGTCCAAGTCCGCGAGCAGAAGCATCAGTAACAACACGGCCAATCGCTACCTGTGGATAAGCAATGCCCGGTGGAATAATGCGTGCTGTGGATACAATCGCTCCGTTTCCATTTCTACAAATGAGGTGATAACTCTTTTTGTCCTTTCCATCCAACTCTTGGTACGGACAATTCTGCTCAATGATAAAAACTGCAATGCGCAGCTCGATCAGATCATGGAACTCATTGAGCGATAAATCGTTATAATGTTTTACTTGCCAGTCAACATGCATCTTCTCACGTTTGAATTACACCAACATTGTATGGTTTCTCCGCTTGCTTATGGCTCGCCATCTGGATTCCCATAGAGATGACCTTGCGTGTTTCAGCTGGATCGATGATGGCGTCTACCCACAAACGGCTCGCCGCATAGTAAGGTGATGTTTGCTCGTCGTAACGGTCTTTAATTTTGTCGAACAATTCTTTTTCGCGCTCAGGCGTCAGTTCTTCACCTTTTGCTTTCAACGTAGCCACTTCAATTTGCAGCAGTACTTTGGCTGCTGCTGCACCACCCATAACGGCAATTTCCGCAGTCGGCCAAGCGACGATCAATCGGGGGTCATAGGCCTTTCCACACATCGCGTAATTTCCTGCGCCGTATGAATTTCCTACAACAATCGTAAATTTAGGTACAACGCTATTCGCCATGGCATTCACCATTTTGGCGCCGTCCTTAATGATTCCACCGTGTTCGCTTTTCGAACCAACCATGAAACCAGTCACATCCTGAAGAAATACCAACGGGATGTTCTTCTGGTTGCAGTTCATGATAAACCGTGCGGCTTTATCTGCAGAATCGGAATAGATGACACCTCCAAACTGCATTTCACCTTTTCCGCTTTTCACGATTTCACGTTGATTGGCGACAATGCCGACACTCCAACCGTCAACACGCGCATACGCACATACAATGGATTTTCCGTAATCGGGTTTGTATTCAGTGAATTCAGAGGCATCAACGAACGCACGAATCAAGTCTTTTGTATTGTAGGGTTTTGAGCGTTCTGGAGGAAGAATCCCATAGATGCTTTTCAAGTCAACCTTCGGCATTGTCGCTTCTTTTCGGTCAAATCCAGCATCTTGAGGCTTGCCAATTTTATCCACCAAATCACGAATCATGGACAAGCATTCCTCATCATTATCTGGCTTGTAATCACAAACGCCAGAGATTTCATTATGTGTCGTTGCACCACCAAGCGTTTCGTTGTCGATACTTTCGCCAATGGCAGCCTTCACCAAATAAGAACCTGCCAAAAAGATGGTCCCCGTTTTATTGACAATTAACGATTCGTCAGACATGATTGGCAAATAGGCACCACCAGCAACGCAACTTCCCATAACGGCTGCAATTTGCACGATGCCCATTGAGCTCATGACCGCGTTGTTTCTGAAAATTCGTCCGAAATGTTCCTTGTCTGGGAAAATCTCGTCCTGCATCGGCAAGTAAACACCAGCGGAATCCACAAGGTAAATGATCGGCAAGCGGTTCTCCATGGCAATTTCTTGTGCGCGGAGATTCTTTTTCCCTGTAATCGGGAACCAAGCACCAGCCTTTACAGTGGCGTCATTCGCAACAACGATACATTGTTTTCCTGACACGTAACCAATCACAATCACAACACCTCCAGCCGGACATCCACCATGTTCTTTGTACATGCCATAACCAGCAAGGGCACCCATTTCAAAACGCTCCGTATTCGGATCCAAGAGCAAATCAATACGTTCTCGCGCACTCAATTTCCCCTGTTCGTGCAGTTTTTCAACGCGCTTCTTTCCGCCACCTTCTGCAATCTTTGCGAGTTCACGCTCAAGTGCAGAAATCTTTAAACGCATTTGATCGTCATTGATATTGAATTCAAGTTCCTTTTTTGAGATGGCCATAGTCTATTTTTTGACATCCCAAAGATAACAAAGGAATGTGAAATACCTTTTTCAATTTGATGTTTCCGATACAATGATTGAAAAATAGAATCGATTAACATCCGAATGTTTGAAATTCAATTTTTTGAAACGATAGGAAGACGCTATTTTTGTCGCCCATGCGCGATACATTTAAACACCAAGGAATGCGAAAACAGCTCATCGAAGAGTTGAAAAAAGACACACGCATCACAAATCCGCAAATTTTTGAGGCCTTTGACAAGGTGCCGCGACATTTCTTTTTGGATCTTGCATTTACAGAACAAGCATATACCAACATGGCCTTTCAAATTGGGGCAGGGCAGACCATTTCTCATCCCATCACTGTAGCCTTTCAAACACAATTGCTTCAACTGACTCGCGGAGAAAAGGTGTTGGAAATCGGTACAGGCTCTGGTTTTCAAACATGTATTCTTTGCAGCATGGGAGCAAAAGTATTTTCCATCGAGCGCCAAAAGGAACTCTTCATGAAAGTGAAGCACATCATTGACCACTTTGGATTTACCCCCAGAATCATGTTTGGTGACGGCTATAAGGGCATGCCGACATTTGCACCCTTTGATAAAATCATCGTAACCTGCGGCGCTCCCGATATTCCAGAGGCCTTGTTTCAACAACTCAAAGTCGGTGGAATCATGGTCATCCCAGTAGGTGAGGGCAGTGAACAAATCAT
This sequence comes from Bacteroidota bacterium, assembly GCA_039798485.1. Taxonomy (GTDB): domain Bacteria; phylum Bacteroidota; class Bacteroidia; order Flavobacteriales_D; family Crocinitomicaceae; genus M0103. Next base: position 1,369 of record JBDKGB010000072.1, on the reverse strand, counting down.
GAAACGCATTACCAAAACATCTGAAACAGAAGCTACGGAGGAATCCTTCGGAACATTCAAGTTTGTACCAATGCTGGAACGTACGGCGAAGTGAAGTTGTTTAAATTAAAAGTGAAGAATTAAAAATTAAAAATGAGGACTTCTGGGAGGAAGTATCGTTTCTTTTGAATTGAAATTATTCCACTAGGCTCTGTATAATCCTTAATTCTCAATTCTTCATCTTTAATTCTTATTTTTTAATGCTTCATTATTTCATCGATACTTGTCACCTTTCCGCAGAGGTTAACACTTACTGCTTTAAGAAGCAAATAGTACGCGAATAGAATGACAAAAAAGAAACACTTTATGGAATTGTACGAGCCTGTGCACGGGAGTTTCGAACGATTTTGTAAAGCACGTTCTTATGGCGTTTGTGATTTTAATGATTTGATGCATGACACCTTGGTAATTGCTTTCGAGCAGTTTGATTCCTTGAAAAACAGAGAAGCTTTTTTGTCTTTTCTTTTTAGCATAACGAATAAGGTACACGCCAATTTCAGAAGGAAAAACAAACCTTTGACATTTTCGGATGTGAAAGGAGTAGAAAACACTCAAGATCATTCCATTTCCGTTGACAAAAACTTCCAACACGATGAACTGTATGAGGCGCTCAACAGGCTGTCTCTAGAGTACCGCACATGTATTATTCTTTTTGAAATTTCTGGTTTTTCACTAAAAGAAACGGCTGAAATTCAAGAATGTACAGTTGATGCTGTCAAAAAACGTTTGTCACGAGGTAGAAAGATGCTGTTGGAAGCACTGTCAGAAAAAACGACGAAAAAAATTGCCGTATGAGAGAATTAAATTTAGATGCACTACTGAAGGAAAAACGGGAAGAGCCAACTGTGGTGTCAATGGCGGCCGTTGATTCCTGGTTGAAAGGTGGGATTGCATTCGTGGGATTGTTTGCGACGATTAAATGGTTATTCACTAAAAAAATGTGGTTTATGTTTACAAGTATTTCTTCAATTTCAATGGTTACAATTCTTGCCATTGTACAATTCAATTCGAGTTCAACGCATTCAGAAAAAGGATCGAGCAATGTTCACCAAGAACCGAAAGCAGAATCTCATCCAGTCGCACACGAGAAGCCAACGGTGATTCAAACATCGAATGCGTCAAAGAGCGATAAAGGCATTCATGCTGAAACCTTCCAATTGACTCTTTTATCACCCAAACATATTGTTTCGGGGCTGGAAGAAAAATCAATGGAGCCCATTGAAAATAAACTGATTGTATTCTCAAATGCAAATGAATCCAAAGATCAATTTACACGGATTGATGCGAATGGATTTGTTCATTTCACACTGGTGAATGGTTCAAGCTGTTC
>JBDKGB010000071.1:0-5748 GCA_039798485.1 Bacteroidota bacterium | reverse complement strand
CATCTGGTGGGGTAATTTACTCATACGCCTCAGTGGAAAGTTGGCCATTTCAGATTCAGATTATCAACGAAGAGTTTGGATGATTATTGGTGAAGGTTCCGTGTTCATGATTTTACTGTTTCTCGGGATTTTAAAAATGCGAAAAGTCATTCTAAAAGAAATTGGTCTTACCCAACGTCAATCCAACTTCTTGTTGTCTGTTACCCATGAATTAAAAACGCCCATATCATCGGTGAAACTCTTTCTTCAAACCTTATTGAAGCACGACTTGCCGGAGGATAAAAAAACGGACTTACTCAAAAAGGCGATGGATGAAAACGAGCGTTTGAGCTTACTCATCGATAACATCTTGCACGCTTCACGCGTGGAGAATAAGTCACTCCAAGCGGTGAAGAGTGAAATCGATTTTAGTGCATTGGTGCAATCCGTTGTGGACCGATTCCACAAACGCTATTTACAAGAGTTTATTTCGCTAGACATGCCTCCAATGATTCAAATCCATGGTGATGCCTTTATCCTCGAAATGATTTTAGTAAATCTATTGGAAAATGCATGCAAATACGCTGGAATTGATGCACACATTGGAATTTATTTCCGTCAAGAACAACAAAAACTCATTTTTGGGGTGAAAGATGAAGGTCCAGGAATCCCCGTTTCTGAAAGAGAAGCCATTTTCTATAAATTTTACCGAGTGGGGAACGAAGAGACTCGCCAAAAGCAAGGGAAGTGGACTCGGTTTATTCATTGCAGCAGAATTCGCACAATTACAAGGAGCACAAATTACTTGTAAAGAAAATAATCCAAGAGGAACAATATTTGAGGTAACTTTGTCATTATGACAAATCAATTTGGACTCATCATTCTAGATGGTTGGGGGATTGGAGACAAATCCGCCTCTGATGCTATTTCAGCCGCACACACACCGTTTATGGATTCCTTATGGACAAAGTATCCACATGCCACATTGAAAACCAGTGGTGAAGATGTTGGATTACCTGATGGACAAATGGGGAATTCAGAAGTTGGGCATTTAAATATTGGCGCTGGACGCATTGTCTACCAAGAATTAACACGAATCAATAAATCGATACGAGATGGGGAATTCCAAAAGAATCCCATCTTGATCGACGCATTCCGCATAGCAAAAGAGCGAAATTCGAAAATTCACTTTATTGGCCTTGTTTCGGAGGGCGGTGTTCACAGTTCCCAAGCACATTTACACACCCTTTGCGAAATGGCGAAGGCGCAACAATTAGAACGCGTGTTTATTCACGCATTCACAGATGGACGTGATTGTGACCCTAAAAGTGGACTCGGATTTATTCAAAAGCTGGAGGAACAACTCACCTTGAGCACTGGAAAAATTGCCACGATTATCGGACGTTATTTTGCCATGGACCGAGATAAACGTTGGGAACGTGTTCAAAAAGCATATCACTTACTGACGCAAGGGGTCGGTGAAAAAGCACATTCTGCAGCAGAGGCCTTGATCCAGTCATACCAAGCAAACATCACGGATGAATTCATTGAACCACATGTCATCGATTCAGATGGACGCATTGAAAATGGAGATGTTGTGATCTGCTTCAACTTCCGAACTGATCGTCCAAGAGAAATAACAACTGTGTTAACGCAGGAAGCATTTCCTGAATTTAACATGTCTCCGCTTGATTTGCATTATTGTACAATGACGAATTATGATGCAACATACAAAGGAATGCATGTCATTTTCGAAAAGGACAACCTAGTCAATACATTAGGTGAAGTGATATCCAATATGGATCGCATACAGGTGCGCATTGCAGAGACAGAAAAGTACCCACATGTTACGTTCTTTTTCAGTGGTGGACGTGAAACGGAATTCCAAGGAGAAAGTCGTCTTTTAGTCAATTCACCCAAGGTTGCTACATATGATTTACAGCCGGAAATGAGTGCCCCTGAAGTGCGAGATCGCATCATTGCGAGTATTCAATCGGACAAACCAAATTTCATTTGCCTGAACTTTGCGAATCCAGATATGGTTGGACATACCGGCGTTTTTTCTGCCATCGTTAAAGCGGTTGAAACAGTGGATTCCTGTCTACAAGCAGTGGTTGAAGCAGGAAAAGCTTTGGGGTATGAATTTTTGATCATTGCCGATCACGGGAATGCAGATTACGCCGTGAATCCGGATGGTTCGCCAAATACCGCACATAGCTTAAATCCAGTTCCCGTTATTCTAGTAACAGATGATGAAGGCATTGAATTAAACGATGGAATTTTAGCGGACGTAGCACCAACTATTCTCAATCGTATGCGCTTAGCTGCACCGATTGAAATGACCGGTAAATCGTTACTGAGAACGAACTCTTAAGATCAAACATACTAGGATTCGAGGATCACTCCTTTGTAACCAAGGCGATCAATCATTTTAAATTCTTTTTCATTGATGCTTCCCGGCACGAACACGAATCGTTTGTCGTACATCACGTCATTGACCCAAAAACTCACCCAAAATTCATTCGTTAAATCGAATAAATCCGGCATGATTGGCTCAATTCGCGCCGCTTCATTAGGCAACATAAGTTCAATTCCCTTGCGTAGAGTTGACGTTTTCACTTGCTCTCCAGTCGTTGGATTTTCACCGTATCCAGTGGAGGCAACAATGATTCCTTCCATAATGTCATCTCGCAAGTTCAAGAGGTAAACGATATACTCTTTCTCATTATTTTCTAGCGGAATCTCCACCAAAGCGATGGCAACATTCTCCACTTTAGGACCTTTTAATTCTTCTCTCATTTCAACGTATATTTTCCAATTCGAATCCAAATACCACCGACATATGGTGCATTAACTTTTGTTTTACTTCTTCCATAGGGATTTTTCTGCCGAGTTCTTGTTCTAAAGAAGTAACGGCTTTGTCATCAATGCCACACGGTACAATATTCTTAAAATAATTAAGATCTGAATTGATGTTAAATCCTATGCCGTGCATGGTGATCCATCTAGAACACTTCACGCCCATAGCGCATATTTTTCGCGCTTTTTCTGTTGTTGGCTCAATCCAGACTCCTGTGAGTCCATCATACCTTCCCGCTTGCACACCGTAATCATTCAAGGTATGAATCACCGCTTCTTCCAAATAGCGCATGTATTTATGGATATCGGTAAAAAACTGCTCCAAATCTAAAATGGGATACATGACTAATTGCCCAGGTCCATGATACGTGATGTCACCTCCACGATTAATTTTATAATAGGTTGCGGATACTTCTGCTAATTGCGCATCATCCAATAACAAGTGCTCCTGTTTTCCACTTTTCCCCAAAGTATAAACATGCGGATGCTCGCACATTAAAATATGATTAATGGGAAGAAAAGCTGTCTCATTCGTTCGATTCGCCACCTTAAGATCGACACCTTCTTTCAGCAAAGACTCTTGTAAATCCCAGGCTTCTTTGTAATCGATGATTCCAAGATCTTGTACTTGAACGCGCGGAGTTTCCATTAAGATTGAGCCAATTGGTCTTTTAGGTAATCGAATATATTCATATCGGTGATATTCAGTGCAAAGTTAAAAGAATGATCTAATAACTGAGTCGCATTCCATTACCTTAATACGGTAACATGTCCGACCAAGGTCCTCGCTTCACCTTTGTTATCCACATATCTAATCTTCCAAGTGTAGACTCCGAGTTGTACATCTTTGTTGTCCTTGTATCTTCCGTTCCAGCCCTCTGCGATTTGATCGGTCTCAAAGACCAACTGACCCCAGCGGTTGTATATCCATAAATCATAGTCCTTCACTGCATCTACATTCGAGAATACCGGTAAGAACACTTCATTCAATCCATCATTGGTCACTGTGATGGCATTCGGCACATACACATTGAGCATCTCATTCAACCAGAACAAGTGCGTAACCGTATCCGTACATCCGTTCGTGTCTGTCACCATCAAACTCACGATATAAGAGTCTACTGTCTCCTCTGGATAGTAGTGGATTGGATTCTCCAACGTTGAGTTCGGACTTCCATCTCCAAAGCTCCACATGTAGTTGGTTATCGCACCTTGTGATGTATTCACTAATTCCAATTGGCCCGTGAAGTAATCAATGTCTGTTGTCGTTGCTGCAAAGCCTGCACTTGGTCCTGTTACCACACATACCAAACTGTCGATACTCGTTGTGGCCAAACAGCCCGTTGGGGACATCACCGTTAAACTAATGCCATAGCATCCCCCTTGCGTATAGGTGTAACTTGCGTTGTTACTTGTGCTCACTGATCCATTACCAAAGTTCCACGTGCTGCTTGCGATTGTGCCAACGCTTGTGTTCAGTAAGTTCACCGTAAGTGGTGCACAGCCAAACGTTGCATCGATGTTAAAGTCGGCGATTAAGGCTTGTGGTTGACTGATGATCGCATTGATTACTGCATCACAGCCATTCGCGTCCGTGATTTGTGCACTATACGTTCCTGCCAACAACGAGTCGATAAAGTTCGTCGTGTCACCATTGCTCCATAAGATGTCATACGACGGCGCACCGCCTGTAATGTTGAGCATCACCGTTCCATCTGCGTAGCCATAACATGAGGCTGGTGTTGCAAAGTATGTCACTGTCAATGGACTTGCTGGTTCGCTCACCGCTACAACAATCGATGTCACACAGTTATTGGCGTCCGTAACTGCTAAGCTATATGAGCCCGCTGCTAAGTTGCTCAAGTCTTGTGTCGTGGCTCCCGTGTTCCAATAGTATACATACGGTGCTGTTCCGCCACTTATCGTGATATCGATTGCTCCTTCTGGTACTCCGTAACAGATTAAGTTGGTAATCGTTGGGGTCGCTACTAGTGGTGCCAATGGTTGACTCACTACGATGCTTTGTGTGTAGCTACAGCCAACGTTATCGGTAACAAGCACTGTGTAAGTACCTGCAATTAAACTTGTGATGTCTTGTGTTGTGGCTGTATTACTCCACAAGTAGCTATACGCTGGACTTGTACCCGGTGTTCCGCCACTTGGGGTAATGTCTATCGATCCATTGTTGGCGCCATAACACGTGACATTCACATGTGTCTCTTGAAGGCTGATTCCTGCTGCTGGTTGGGTAATCGTTACTTGGGTAGATGCTGTACAGCCATTTAAGTCCGTTACATCAACCGAATAGGTGCCTGCTAGCAAGTTAAAGATGTCTTCTGTCGTAGCTGCATTGCTCCATGCGTAGCTATATGGACTTGTACCGCCTGTCGTTATCAAGTTGATAAAGCCACTTGCATTTCCATAACACAATACGTTCACTTGGCTTGTATTCAAAGTCAATGGTGCCGATGGTTGTGTCACTACGTAACTATGTGTCGATACACAGCCATTCGCATCGGTAATCGTTACCGTGTAAGTGCCCGAAACTAAACCTGAAATGTCTTGGGTCGTCGCTCCTGTGTTCCATACATACGTGTATCCTGGCGTTCCACCTACTACACTCAAATCAATCGAACCATTGCTGAATCCATAACAACTCACCGCACTAATCACCGTACTTGGTGTCACTGCCTGAATCGGTTGATTCACCGATATCGTTGCCACTGTCAAACAGCTTGAATCGTCATAAACGTTCAAGGTATAAGAACCCGCACCAATGCCAAATAAATCCTGAGTCGTCGCTGCATTGTTGGTCCAGAAATACGTGTATGGTAGCGTTCCGCCGACTACATTCACGTTGATTGATCCATTCGTACCACCATTACAACTTACGTCTTGTACGTTGTAACT
>JBDKGB010000070.1:0-2758 GCA_039798485.1 Bacteroidota bacterium | reverse complement strand
GCATGGAACTCATGGCTGTCTGTGTTGCCTTAGAAAAAATAAAGGCGACCAAATACCCGGTGACCGTATATTCCGATTCAAAATATGTCATTGACTCTATCACCAAAGGTTGGGTTTTTGGCTGGGTGAAAAAGAACTTTAAGGACAAAAAAAACAAAGATCTTTGGTTACGCTACTTGGAATCACACAAACGATTGAACATCAACTATGTTTGGGTGAAAGGACATGCGGGACATCCTGAAAATGAGCGTTGTGATGAACTGGCAGTTCAAGCAGCATTACAAGGACCACATTCCATCGATGCGGTTTTTGAACAGGAAGCGCGTTAGACCAATACGGACGAATACCATCTGGCAATGGTGTCGAAGGACTCATTTTTGCGTTTCGCCATATCGTAAACCTGCTCTTCAGTTATTTTTCCTAAGCCAAAATATTTCGCGTCGGGATGGGCAAAATACCAACCACTGACAGATGATGCCGGGGTCATAGCCAAGCTTTCTGTCAAGCTTACTCCCAGTTTTTCGGTGGCATTCAATAGGTCAAAAATGCTATTTTTTTCCAAATGGTCAGGACAGGCTGGATAGCCAGGTGCAGGACGAATTCCTCGGTATTTTTCTTGAATTAATTCATCATTGCTGAAAGATTTCGCTGCTTCGTAGCCCCAATATTCTTCTCGAACAAGTTGGTGTAAATATTCAGCCAATGCTTCGGCCAATCGGTCTGCAAGTGCTTTCACCATGATGGAACTATAATCATCGTGATCCGCTTCGAATCGTTCAATGTGCTCCTCTAAACCAATCCCAGTTGTGACGACAAATGCGCCAATGTAATCTTGAATCTTCGATTCCTTCGGGGCGATATAATCCGAAAGCGCAATGTTTGCTTGTCCGCTCGCTTTTTTTGTTTGCTGACGCAACGTACGTTGGACAAATACCGACTGATCTTTCCAAATCTCAATGTCATCTCCAACACTGTTTGCCGGAAATAATCCAAAAATAGCTTTGGCTTCCACCCAAGATTCACGAACCATCTGAGTCAACATAACCTGTGCATCTTCAAACAGTTTGGTCGCCTCCTCACCAACAACTTCATCACTTAAAATAGCGGGATATTTTCCGTGAAGTTCCCATGTTTGGAAAAAAGGAGTCCAATCGATATAGGGAACAAGTTCTACCAATGGGACATCCAACGTTTGAACGCCTAGTTGTTTTGGAGTGGCAACCGTTTTGTCATTGAAGGCAAGTACAAGTTTATTTTCACGCGCATCGCTTAAGTTCAGTAGTTCTTTTGCAGCGCGGTGTTTTTCGTGGTGTGTTCGAACACGACTGTATTCTTCTTTCAATTGTTCGATAAAAGCTTCTTTCTTTGTTCCAAGTAAGCTTTCTACCACCGTTACGGAACGCGATGCATCCAATACGTGAACCGCTTGTCCGGAAGTGTAGAACTGATCAATTTTGACCGCTGTATGTACTTTTGAAGTTGTTGCTCCTCCAATCAATAGGGGAATCGTTAATCCTGCACGTTCCATTTCTTTGGCCATGTGCACCATTTCATCCAAACTAGGCGTAATGAGTCCACTTAATCCAATGACATCCACTTTTTCTGCAATGGCCGTTTGAATGATTTTCTCTGCTGGAACCATGACGCCCAAGTCGAGCACTTCATAGTTATTGCAAGCCAAGACAACGCCAACAATGTTTTTACCGATGTCATGAACATCTCCTTTGACAGTCGCCATGAGTATTTTTCCTGCAAAGGAACTTTTCCCGTCCTTCTCAGCTTCGATAAATGGAAGAAGGTAAGCCACCGCTTTTTTCATCACACGTGCGGACTTTACTACCTGCGGCAAGAACATTTTGCCACTACCGAACAAGTCTCCAACGGTGTTCATACCATCCATCAATGGTCCTTCAATGACTTCAATTGGACGTGCATACAAATGGCGGCATTCTTCCACATCTTCATCGATGTATTCAACAAGTCCTTTCACCAAAGCATAAGAAAGTCGTTCTTTGACATTTGCTTCGCGCCAACTTAAGTCCACCTCTTTTTTCTTTCCATCACCCTTCACCGTTTCCGCCAGTTCAAGCAAGCGTTCGGTCGCATCTGGACGTCGATTTAAAAGAACATCTTCCACATATGTCAAAAGGGTTGGATCAATGTCGCTATATACTTCAAGCATACTCGGATTTACAATTCCCATGTCCATTCCGTTGGAAATGGCATGAAATAAAAAGGCCGAATGCATCGCTTCGCGCACTTTGTTGTTTCCTCGAAAGGAAAAGGAGACATTCGATACGCCACCGCTCACGTGTGCTCCCGGTAGATTTTCACGGATCCATTTTGTCGCTCTAAAAAAGTCTAGCGCATTGTTATTATGTTCTTCCATTCCAGTGGCAACTGGAAAAATATTCGGGTCAAAAATGATGTCTTCACATGGGAATCCAACGGATTTAGTCAATATATCGTAAGAACGTTGACAGATTTCAATGCGTCGTTCATAGCTATCTGCTTGACCATTTTCATCAAATGCCATGACGATCACGGCCGCACCATAACGTTTGATTTTTTTTGCTTGCGCAATGAATTGTTCTTCTCCTTCTTTCAGTGAAATGGAGTTGACAACACCTTTGCCTTGAATGCATTTCAATCCAGCTTCGATGATCTCCCATTTGGAGGAATCGATCATAATTGGAACGTGCGCAATGTCCGGTTCTGAAGCGATGAGGTCCAAAAAACGAATCATGGACTCTTTTCC
>JBDKGB010000069.1:0-13504 GCA_039798485.1 Bacteroidota bacterium | reverse complement strand
ATTGGTCAGGAAACATCAGAGAATTGCGCAATATCGTAGAACGACTTGTCATCCTTTGCGGGGAGAAAATTACAGGGACAGACGTGAAACTATTCGCCAACCCCAAGGCTCAATAAGGACGGACAATTATCCGAACATTGCACCAAACTGACCAGTCTTTGTCGTTTGTGTGCTTTCTACCGTGAGTATTGGAATGTGTAATTCGTTCATGATCAAATGCTGAACGAATTTATCAGAGAATGCATAGAAGGTACTCTGGTAGTGTGTTGCAGCCAGTAGGTCGGCGTTGTTTTCTTTACAAAACGCAATCAGATTCTCATCAAAGTTCTTTCTTTCCAAGAAATGGAACTCAAAATCAATTCCTTTCTCTTTTAGCTGTTCGATGCAAAAGAGCATGTTGGTATTCACCTTTGCTTTGAACTCACTATCGTCATGTTTGCCACCAACCAAAAGTACTTTTGCGTTGAAACGTTGAGCAAGTGCAGCCGCATATCGAACGATCTGAACACTTTCTTTTTCAAGATCAATGGTTTGAATGATGGTCTTGATGTTTCGGTATTCCGATTCTTCCTGAACAATGAAAAGCGGTCTTTTTGAGCTTTCTACAACCTTAAGCGCAAAACTTCCAAACACTTTTTGCATGCCACGTTCACCGTGCGTTCCCATGACAACAAGATCAGCATTTGACGCATCGGCGATTTTACCAATATCTTCTAGGAATTTCCCTTTCATGATTACTTGTTCTGATTCAGAACCTTCAAGTGAAAGCTTCGATACAAAGGAAGAGAGCGAAGTAGTCGCTGAAAGGCGATCGTTTTCATCATCAATGATATGCAAGAAAGTGAGCTTGGCATGCAATTCTGAATTTAATCCAATCGCAAATTCTGCTGCTTTCTCAGCGGCTTTGGTGAAGTCTACAGGGATGATAATGTTTGCGCTCATAAGATGCGTTTTAGCAGTGTTAATCAAGTGCTTTTTGTTCAGCGGTGTAAAATTAGAAAAAAAGAGATAGAAATTAGCGATTCGACCTGCTTAAAAGTGTATTTTCACACCTTGTATTTTTATTTCAATGGATAATTTCTTTTATCAGTCAGATCATTTGGACACCATCCTCGTTGTGGATGATTCCGTCGAAAACCTTCAGGTGCTTTCAGCCTTGTTGAGGGATAAGTACAAGGTGAAGGTGGCAAAAAATGGCGCTAAGGCTTTGGAAATTTTAGAGTCTGATGCGTCAATAGACTTAATTCTCCTTGACATCATGATGCCCGATGTAGATGGGTATGAGGTGTGTCAACAAATTAAAGCCAATCCAGCAACCAATAAAATACCAGTCATCTTTTTAACGGCATTGAATGAGTCTTCAGACGAAACCAAAGGTTTTAGAGCTGGAGGGGCTGATTTCATTACAAAACCGTTCAATGCAGATGTCGTAATGGCGAGAATTCGGACGCATCTAGAATTGCAAACGGAACGCCGTAGAGCTGATGATTTGTTGCATGTGTTGTTGCCTGAAAATGTGATTGCTGAACTCATTGAAAAAGGAAGTTATGCGCCAGAGACACACACGAATACAAGCGTCTTGTTTTGTGACTTAGTAGGATTTACAACCATAAGTTCGCAATTGACACCACATGAACTTATCCAAGAGTTGACGGAAATATTTACAGCATACGATGACTTGGCTGCATTGCACAATGTGATGCGAATAAAAACAATTGGCGATGCCTACATGGCCGTTGCTGGAATTGGATCGAATAGCACCGCACATGCAACGGATCTTGTCAGCTTCGGCTTGGCAATGGTCGCTTACCTTCACGAGAAAAACAGCAAAAGTTCCATCGAATGGAAATGTAGAATCGGTATTCACTCTGGAGAGATCATTTCGGGAGTTGTCGGTAAATCGCGTTTTCAATTTGATATCATGGGCGATAATGTGAACATTGCGGCGCGCGTTGAATCGAATGGCCGACCAATGTCTGTTGCCATTACGGAAGAAACAAAATCATTGCTTTTGCCGGAGAAGTTTCAATTTGAATCGCTTGGTTCAGTTTATTTGAAAGGCAAAGGAGAGCGAGATTTGTACTTGGTCAACTTGCGTTATTAATTCCATGCGCTGAATTGTGGGTTTAGAATTTCGACCGTTAGATTTTGAAGAGTTCCAGGAACTTGTTCGGTGGGCAGCCGCCGAAGGATGGGATCCAGGAATCAACGATGAGCACATTTTTTACACGTGTTTTCCTGAAGCATTCTATGGCTATTTCCAACAAGGAAAATTAATAGGTGGTGGTTCGTTGGTATCCTACAACGGTGCTTTCGGATTCATGGGCTTTTTTATCGTTCATCCCAATTTCAGAGGGAATGGTATAGGTCATTCGCTTTGGTTTAAACGAAGAGATACCTTGTTGAGTAAACTCAATCCAGGTGCGTCAATCGGCATGGATGGTGTGCTGGCCATGCAAGATTTTTATTCCAACGGTGGATTTGTATCTGCTTTTCGTGATGAACGGCGCGTGCGACTTGGGGCATCATTTCCTGTGCATCCATCGATTCGAAAAGTGAGTGATAGAAACGAGATCACGGATATTCTCAAGTTTGACTTGCGTTGCTTTGGTGTGAATCGCGAAGAATTCATGAAGCTGTGGATTGCTAATCCAAGTGCTGTCACCTTCTATGTTGTAAATGAAAAGGACGAACTGAATGGCTTTGCTGTGATCAGAAAGACATCCAATGGGTGGAAGGTGGGTCCGCTTTTCGCCAATGAATTTTCTTCGGCAGAAGCCCTTTATACAGCTTGCTTGAATGAAGTCCCTGATGAAAAGGTTTATCTTGATATTCCCTGTTGCAATACAGATGCAGTAAAATTGGCGGAAGGATATCAAACAGAATACGTTTTTGAATGTGCTAGGATGTATTATGGCACACCGCCTGACTTACCAATGGATAAAATCTTTGGCATCACAACATTTGAATTGGGTTGATGTCATGACGAAAGGCATCCAACTTTTTCTTGCTGGTTTAGCCATCAGTTTCTTTGGTTCGATGGCTCCTGGAACGCTCAACATGACAACGCTTCAGGTTTCGGCGTTTGATTCTGTGGGTGCAGCATTGTGGTTTGCTTTTGGTGCCGTACTCTTAGAAATGCTTTATGCTGCTCTTGCAGTAACGATGCTCCACCGCATCAAAATTCCGTTGACATGGAAAACATCTGCAGAGTGGATTTTCACTTTCGGATTGTTGATGTATGGCGGCTATGTGTTGTATTCTGAGTTTTTTCAAGCGCCGAGTCCAACGATTGAAAAAGCGAACTTCACGGGAAGTGCGTTTTTCTTTGGGATGAGTTTGAGTTTTGTAAATCCCTTTCAAGTGCCGTTTTGGATGTTTTGGGGCACCTTATTGAAGCAACGAAACATTCTTGACCAAAGCATTTCATCTGTGCTCATCTATACCATTAGTGCTGGAACAGGAGCATTTTTACTTTTGGCTTCTTATGCGATTCTTGGAGGTAAAAACCGCTTGTGGATCAATGCCCATCAATTCGAATTTATGGTGTTTTATGGGAGTGTTTTTTTACTGCTTGGTTTTATTCAAGCTTGGCGAAACACTGTGGGTAATCGGAATCGGTCGCACAGTGAACAGGCTGACTAGCGCTGTACGCATCGTCTTCACCGCCATGGGAATGGTTACAGTATAATCGGGAAAGTAATCCGCAGTATGTAACTTGCCAGTGAAGCAGTTTTCCAAATCTGGGCAATCGTTTTGATTGGTTGATGTCGTGCCAATCCAAAGCATGTACGAACGAATCTGCTTCGAAGATACATAGACACCGAAATCCTCTCCAATCATTTTTGGAGTCATTACGGATGTTGGAATGTTCATTCCTTGAAAGGCATTAGCGAGGATTTTTCCCATTTCAGGTGTGTTGTAGACTGCCGGAATGGACATGTCTAGCAAGGTATAAATGGGGAAATTTGAGGAGTCCAAACCTGCGCTTGCAGCCAGTCCGTTACCAACTTCTTCAATGCGTTTGAGGATTTTTTTTCGTGATTCTTCAGAATACGAGCGTATGGTCAGTTTCAATTCAACTTCCGAAGGAATGATGTTGCCAACAGTTCCACCATGTATCGCACCAACGGTTATGACTGCGGGGTCATTTGGTGGTAGGTTGCGGCTAACAATCGACTGCAATTCTGTCACAAGATATGCAGCGAGAAGCACAGGGTCAACGGCACGAAAAGGCTCCGCGCCATGTCCTCCTTTACCTTTTACCGTTATGTTCAACATGTCCACTGCGGCAAAGGCATAGCCATCGCAAAATCCAACTGTTCCACTTGACAATTCAGGGGTGTTGTGAAAAGCAATGTTGTAATCCGCTTTGGGCAGTTTCTTGAAATTCTCAGAAGCCAAAACAGCACGAGCGCCTTGACCTGTTTCTTCGGAAGATTGGGCTAGGAAAATTACGGTCCCTTTCCACGTATTTTTTTGCTGAATGAGTTGCTCAGCGACTTCGAGCCAAGTTGTCATGTGAACATCATGGCCGCAGGCGTGCATGCCAACTATTGGTTTGTCTGATTTTATTGCTGCGCCGGGAGCAAAAGAGCAGCCCGTTTCTTCCACGATAGGAAGTGCATCCATATCCGTTCGGTACATAACGACAGGTCCTCTGCCATTGTAAAAGATAGCTGCGAAGGAATGGATTCCTAAAGAATCAACAATGGTGAACCCCGCTTTCGATAGTACACTTTTCAGGTAAGCTGAGGTATTGACTTCTTGTCCACTGAGCTCTGGATGGCTATGGAAGTACCGATAACGCTCTTCTGAAAGCGCGGAAATCTGTTGTGCAGCACTAAAATTAGAACCCGTGAAAAGCAATACCACTCCGAAAAGTACGTTCGCAAAAGTTCGGTTCACCATTGTGTGTTTTTTATTGCTTAATCATTTGTGCAGAAATCACCAATTGGACTTCTTCTGCCAAGGCAAGACCTCCATCTTCCGTTGTTGCATTCCATGTTAAACCGTAATCATTGCGATTGATTGCTCCAGAAATTTCAAATCCAGCCTTGCGTTGTCCGTAAAGGTCAAGCGCAGTCCCTGTAAATTCTGCTTTCAATGTAATTGGTCGTTCAACACCACGAATGGTGAAGTTTCCATCCAAATCATAGATGTTTCCATCTTTGCGGCGAATACCTGTTGAAACGAATTTCAATGTTGGGTTGTTTGCAGCATCAAAGAAATCATTACTGCGCAAGTGATCATCGCGGTGGTCATTGCGTGTGTTGATGGATGAAACTTCTGCTTCAAACTCAACCTGCATGTCTGAAAAATCAGCTGCATCAGCGTGCATTGTTGCTTGGTACATGTCAAATGTTCCTGAAACATTTGTAATCAGCATGTGACGCACTTTGAACATAATTTCACTGTGCATCGGATCGATAATCCATTGTTGTGTAGGCATATTTATTTTGTTTTTAGGTTGTTAAATTTATCAAGTGCTTCATCAAAATCAAAATTATTTAAAGATGAAGAGATGTCTTGCAATAGTTCAATGACTGCGTGATCGAGTACAACTTTCTCCATAAGGTAGGTACATTGCTCAATGGAAACGGGATCATTTTGCTCGATGGCTTGAGAAAGCTTTTCGAACATTTCGTTCAGTTCTGCCTCAGAGACAGTGATTTTAGCATTTGCATCCGCTTCTTCTTTGGATGCAAGAAAAACATGAATGCGTTCCAAATAGATGTCGAGAACATTCGCAACTTCTTCCAATTTATTCTGAAGAATCGGTGTGAAATTCATACTTCCACTTTTAATGTGTGTTTTGAATTCTAAAGTCAGCTGTTGTGCAAGTCTGTAAACTTCTGTGATTCCGATATTTCCAGCAACCCCCGCAATGGTGTGCAGCAACATCCCCGTTTCGTCGATTCGGTTTTGTGTTTGCAGAAGTTGAGATTTTGCTCTGAAGTTACCATTGTTCTCCACAAAAGTTTTCAAAAGACGCAAATATACTTCCTCTTTATTAGCTGCGCGTCGGAGTCCCGTTGCAGTATCTATGCCTTCAATAACAATAGAAGATTCCGCCTCATTTGTTGGAGCTTTCTTTTCTGTTTTTACTGCTTGAACGCCTGTTTTTATTGAATCAGGAGCAAGGAAGCTGCGCAGTGTCATGTAGAGGTGTTCTGGATCAATGGGCTTAGTGATGTGGTCATTCATGCCTGCGGCCAAACTTTTTTCACGTTCACCTTTCATCGCATGGGCTGTCATCGCCAAAATCGGAAGCTCTTTGTTCATTTCCTCACGAATCTTGCGGCTAGCCGTTAAACCATCCATTATAGGCATTTGAATGTCCATCAATACCAAATCAAAGGTGGACTCTTTCAGTTTTTCAATCGCTTCAGCTCCGTTCCAAGCGCTGTCACAGTCAATACCAACATCTTTAAGTAACTCCAAGGCAAGTTCCATGTTGATTTCATTGTCTTCAACAAGCAAGATGCGTTTTCCTTTGAGGTAGCTGGTATGGTCGGAATCGTTTTGTTTTTGTTCTTTGTGTGCAGCGACCTTTTTCTTTCCTAGTTGCAAGATTTTATTCACAGAATCATAGAGGGCAGAAGGATTCACAGGCTTAATGATCAGGCCATCCACTTCTTCGTCTCTAGCCGCTTTGCGCACGGTATCAAGGCCATATGCGGTTACCATCAATACGGCAGGAATTTCACCTTCGTGTTGTTTTTTCAGTTCATGCACCAACTCTAAACCATCCATTCCTGGCATTTGCCAGTCCACCACCAACAAGGAGAATGGGTCTTTGTCGGTGTGATTTTCATACTTTTCAATGGCTTCGGCGCCGCTTTTCGCTACCGTAACCACAAATCCAAGGGATGTCAACATGTCGTTCAAGACCATACGGGCACTCTCTGAATCATCAACAAGCAATGCATGCATCCCTTTGATGTTCTCAATGCTCTCGATGTGATTGTCAACATTGTCCTCCAACGAGAAATAGGCATTGAAAATAAATTCAGATCCTTCACCAGATTTACTTTGAACGGACAATTCGCCATCCATCAGCTGAACAATATTTCGACAAATGGCAAGACCGAGGCCTGTTCCTCCATATTTTCGTGTCGTCGAAACATCCGCTTGCTGAAAGGGCTTAAAGAGATTCTTTACCGCCTCTTCCGACAATCCAATTCCACTGTCTTTCACTGAAAACCGAAGAATGGCGCCATAGCTCATTTTTTGAACGACCTGAATTGCAATTTTTATTTCTCCGCGTTCTGTAAATTTCGCTGCATTGTCCGTTAGGTTCAACAAAACTTGACGCAGACGAACACTATCGCCCATAAGTACAGGTGGGATTTTCGGATCGATATACGTTACCAATTCCACTTCTGGCTTCTTTTGAAGTTTAATGTTCACCGTGGCTGCAATGTCAGCGATCAACTCTTCCAAGTAGAGGTGAGTAACCTCAAGTGTCAATTTTCCGGCTTCAATTTTTGAGAAGTCCAGGATGTCATCGATGATGCGCAACAAGTTTTTCGCTGACGTTTCGATTTTGTTGTTGAAGTCCCGCTGTTTTTCGTTCAATGGGGTTTTGCTGATGAGGTAATTCATCCCAAGAATAGCATTCATTGGTGTTCGAATCTCATGCGACATATTGGCCAAGAACTCACTTTTCGCTTTATTGGCATTGTCAGCGATTTCTCGTAACTCCGACATTTGTTGGTAACGCTCCTCGATTTGTTTGTTTTTTTCATTCACCACATCGAGATGACGTCCGGCAAAAGAAGCTACTAAACCAAGGAAAAAAGGTGCGGTATCCACCAACCATAGCGCTGGCGATGCTTTCTGACAATCGATTAAATCTTGTAAGGAATGTCCGCCCATTCCCCGAAATGAGCATTCAAACAAGGTTCCGATAATTGGAAACACGAAACCGAGCGATGCACCAAGCAAAGTATACTTCTGCTTTTGCGTTAATCGCGATTTGGCTTTTTCGGTAGCTTTGTTAGTCATGTGTTGCGCAGTATTGTTCCACGAAATTGCACAAAATCAATTGAACATCACCGCTTTTTGTGCCGTAAAGAATACAATTTTATTCACAAATTATCTCAAGAAATTTCCTTGTGAGATTTCTTGTCGTATACGTGTCTAATCCCTTGCTGGCTGAATGTAAATCAGCTTTCTGAAAATGCTCAAATGCATCAAGGATATAGTACTTCATTTTGTCGGCATCGTTGAAGTCAAAGAATTGACCACATTGTGTTGTAACGACTGCTTTATGCAAGTCTCCATCTAGCATTCCAATCGCCAAGATTGGCCTTTTTGCACCAAGGTATTCGAAAAATTTCCCAGTCAGAATTCCTTTGACATTGCCCGCATTGTTGGCGACAAGTAACAAAAGTTGAGTGCTTCGTTGGAGCAGTATACTTTCCGCATGTGAAACGGAGGAAATTTGTGTCAAATAGCTGTCCAAGTGATTTGTTTTGATGTCTTCATTGATCTGAAAATCCACTGGACCGACCAATTTAAGTTGAAGATGCTTTGAAAGTTCAGGGTTTTCTGTCAATGCCGCGTCGAGTGCTTTCCAGAGTGCTTTTGGGTTTCGCGCTTGAGGCATTGATCCGAAATGTGCAATGGTGAATGCCGCGTCGAGTTGAACTTTCTGAGCATCAAAGTCGGGGAAAATATACCCGTTGGTCACTACATGCACCTTGCGTTGTGCAATGGATTCGAGTCCTTCGGCGCAGGCCTCACTCACTGTAATGATGTGATCGGCGGATTGAAGTACATATTTTTCAAGTTTTTTGTGTCGTCTGTCGGCCCATTTGCTAGGTAAAAGCTCATGGTAAAAATCAATTTGTGTCCAAGGATCTCGAAAATCGGCTGCCCAATTGATTTTCGGAAATTTCTTTTTCAATCCCAGTGCAATCAAGTGCATGCTGTGCGGAGGACCTGTAGAAATGATGGTGTCAATTTTGGGATGCTGCTTGAGGTAAGTGGACAAAAATCGAATGCTGGGCTTTATCCAAAAGACACGTGCATCAGGGACAAATAAATTTCCTCGAATCCAGATGACTGCTTTTTTTGTAAGACTTACCTTTCCTTGATGAGTCAGACCAGCGCCAATGTTGGGGTTGCTTTTCTTACCGAGGTATTTATGGGGTTCAAAGATTGGGCGTCGAACGATCGTTAAATCATCCGAAACATCATGTTGTAGGGCAGGGTCCAGCGTAGGCCAAGCTCCATTTTCAGGACAATAGACGTGAAGATCCCAACCGTTTTCTTTGAAATAGCGCGACATGCGCAACCAGCGATGTACCCCAGCACCTCCTGCTGGAGGCCAATAGTAGGTAATCAGCAGTGCTGTGCGCGTTTCTTTCACCGATTAATTCAGTTTTAAGCGGATTTCATCAATTGCTGCTTGCAAGCCCGATGGATTTTTTCCTCCAGCTGTAGCGAAGAAAGGTTGACCACCACCACCACCTTGGATGTGCTTGGCTGCATCGCGAATCATCGTTCCAGCATTGAGGCCTTTAGAGGCGATGATGCTATCGCTCGCAATGATGCTTAAGGTGCATTTGTCACCTTCATTTCCACCGATTACACCGAGGAAGTTATCCGTTTCTCCTTTCAATTGAAACAAGATGTCTTTGATGGATGCACCATCGAGTGATAGTACTTCTCCGAGGTAATGGACGTCTCCGATTTGCTGAATTTTTCCTTTCAACTCACCTTTCACATTCATAGCTTTTTCTTTCTGAAGCACTTCGATTTCTTTCTGAAGCTGTATGTTTTTTAGTTGAAGGTCTTCAACAGCTTTAACAATGTCTTTTGGGTTTTTTAAGGCAAAAGAAATCTGATCAAGACGCTCTGCTTTTTCAACGAAATAATGTTCTGCTGTCGTCGATGTAATTGCTTCAATACGTCGAATTCCGGCAGCAACTGCAGTTTCCGTGATGATTTTAAACATGCCAATCTTTCCTGTACCCGAAACGTGTGTTCCACCGCATAGTTCAACGGAATCACCAAATTTAATGACACGCACGGCATCGCCATATTTTTCACCAAACAAGGCCATAGCGCCCATCTCTTTGGCAGTTTCCATTGGGATAGCGCGTCGTTCCTCAAGTGCTTTGTTTTCACGAATGGCTTGAATCACCATGGCTTCAACTTGCGCCAATTCTTCATCCGTTACTTTTGCGAAGTGCGAAAAGTCAAAACGCAAGTACGATGGATTTACCAGCGAGCCTTTTTGTTCAACATGTGTTCCCAATACCGAGCGCAACGCATGGTGGAGTAGGTGCGTTGCCGAGTGATTGCTCGCTGATGCTGCTCTATTTTCCTCGTTCACCATGGCTGAAAAAGTCGCCGTTGGGTCACTAGGCAGTGTTTCACTCAAATGAATGATGAGATTGTTCTCTTTTTTGGTATCAAAAATTACCGTTCGGATACCATTTGCTTCGAGGTAACCCGTATCCCCAACCTGTCCACCACCTTCAGGATAGAAGGGTGTGTTGTTCAACACCAATTGATAGAATGACTTTTGCTTTTGAGATACTTTACGGTATTTCAGCAACTGAACACTTGCTGTTAATTGGTCGTAACCTACAAAGGTGGTTTCAGCATCAGGGTGAACTTGAACCCAATCGTCTGTTTCAATCGCTGTAGCCGCTCGTGAACGATCTTTTTGCTTTTGAAGTTCTGCATTGAACGCCGCCTCATCAATCTGTAAATTGTTCTCACGCGCGATGAGCGATGTTAAGTCAACCGGAAAGCCATAGGTGTCATACAATTCGAAAACAGAAACACCATCGATCATTTCGATATCCTCCTTTTTCGATTGTGCGATAATGGCATCCATGCGTTTGATCCCTTGCTCAAGAGTTCGGAAAAAGCTAATTTCCTCCTCACGGATGACTTTTTGAACAAGCTCCTTTTGTTTGATAAGTTCCTCGAACGGATTCCCCATGATGTCACTCAAGACAACTGATAAGTCACACAAGAAAGGTTCTTTGAGTCCAAGTGTTTGGTAGCCATAGCGCACAGCTCTTCTTAAAATGCGGCGGATGACATATCCAGAACCTGTGTTTGACGGCAATTGACCATCGGCAATGGAAAAGGCAATCGCACGGATGTGGTCAGCGATCACACGAAGTGCAATATCTACCTCTTCGGTTTTTCCATAAGCAGCCCCAGAAACTTTCTCCATGTGTTGGATCAACGTTTGGAAAAGATCTGTATCGTAATTCGAAGTTTTGCCTTGAAGTGCCATTGCGAGACGTTCAAGTCCCATTCCTGTATCAACGTGCGTTGCGGGAAGAGGTTCTAAACTTCCATCTGCCTTGCGGTTGAATTGCATGAATACATTATTCCAAATTTCAATCACTTGCGGGTGGTCAAAATTGACAAGGTTTCTACCGTCAACAGCATCGCGTTCTGCTTTCGAGCGCAGGTCGACATGGATTTCAGTGCAAGGTCCGCAGGGACCAGTATCACCCATTTCCCAGAAATTGTCTTTCTTCGATGCGAGGATAATGCGATCTTCTGCAATGAACTTTTTCCAGATGGCGAAACTCTCCTCATCCATCGGGACATTGTCTGTTTTGTCGCCTTCAAAAACGGTCACATACAAACGGTCTTTTGGAATTTCATACACTTCTGTCAAAAGTTCCCATGCCCATGAAATGGCATCTTCTTTAAAATAGTCACCAAAGGACCAATTGCCCAACATTTCAAACATCGTATGGTGATAGGTATCCACACCAACTTCTTCTAGGTCATTGTGCTTTCCTGATACCCTCAAACATTTTTGTGAGTTGGCAATGCGGCGGTGTGTAGGAACTGAGTTGCCCAAGAAATAATCCTTGAACTGGTTCATTCCAGCATTGGTAAACATCAGGGTTGGGTCATTTTTTACAACCATTGGCGCTGAAGGAACAATCTCGTGACCTTTAGAGGCAAAGAATTGAAAAAAGGTATTTCTAATTTCTGAAACTTTCATTCGATTTTCAGTGTTTTATTTTGTGTTGCAAAGGTAAGTCTTTCATCGATATTTAAGGGCACGTGGAGACTTGAAAGCGTGGATTAAATCTTAAAACGCATTATATTTGTGTCACTTGCCAAAGAAGAAGTACAGATATAACCCAGAAACACTCTCCTATGAGGAAGTGTCTAGAAGTCCGATAACACGTATTCTTCGCGTTTTGTTGTGGGCCTCACCAAGTATCGCAATGGGTATTCTATTGGCGTATTTCTTTACCCGTAAATTGGATTCACCCAAGGAGCTTTTTCTCAAAAAAGAGATCGAAACCTACCGCAAAGAAATTGACCGCTTGAATGCCGACATCACGCTAGCAAATATCGTTTTAGAAGGTATTCAGAAGCGGGATGAAGAGTTGTACCGAGTGGCCTTGTTTGCGGATGAATTTCCAGAGGAATTGAGAAATACAGAAGCTGCCGAATCGAAGAAATATGCTTATTTGGACGGATTGACAAATTCGAGTTTGCTGCAACGTACCTCCGAGCGCATGGACGAATTGGAACGTCGTATTCATGGACAATCGGTTTCCTTCAAGGAGCTATTGAATTTGGCCAAGAACAAGGATAAAATGTTAGCAAGTATTCCTGCCATTCAACCTGTGAGCAATAAGAATCTCAAGCAAATGGCTTCAGGCTATGGGTACCGAATCGATCCCATTTACAAGACAAGGCGAATGCACACAGGGATGGACTTTACAGCACGCATCGGTACTGAAGTCTATGTCACCGGTGACGGGGTAGTGGAGTCCGTCGAAACCAGTGGATGGGGCTATGGGAAGTGTATTGTTGTCAATCATGGCTTTGGATACAAGACGAGGTATGCCCATTTGAGTGCGTTTAAAGTGCTGCGTGGCGACAAGGTAACGCGTGGACAATTGATTGGACTGGTTGGAAATACCGGAAAATCTACAGGTCCACACTTGCATTATGAGGTAGAACACAATGGTGATAAAGTCAATCCAGTGCACTATTATCACTCCGACATAACGCCTGCTCAATATGAAAAATTGATTCAGATGAGCCAGAATTCGTTTAGGGCGTTTGATTAGTGGTCATGGCCAGACAAAAGATCGCTGCGATAAAAAGACAAGAGGATATCAAGATATTAGGACATAAATATACTAAGACTTCGATTTTGCTTCGAATTGTCGAAGGCATCAAATTCCGATGGGATCAAATTCTTTATACTTAAATAGTCCTTTGTCTCTTGTCCTTTGTCTTTTTGTCTTTTGTCCCTTGTCCCTTGTCCCTTGTCCTTTGTCAAATGTCCCTTTTCTTGCTGTCTTGACATTTTAATATCTCGGCATCTAATGTCAGACATTCTGCCAATTCGACACATTGTTTTCTGATTTTCATAAGAGATTGACATTTTTGGCAGAAATTACCTCGCTTTTTCTGGTGGCACAGTGATTGACAAGACAGCGCGGTTTAACACTGAATACAAAAGTAATATGGGAAAAATTATTGG
>JBDKGB010000068.1:0-11152 GCA_039798485.1 Bacteroidota bacterium | reverse complement strand
AATATATACAAATCAAGACATTAATTTGTTGGCATGAATTTTTCTAAGGGTTAAATGTGATTTTTTAGGTTTTCGAATTAACTACAACCTACCTACAATTCGAAAGATTGGAAATGGTCCCCACAAGTGTGGGGACCATTTTTATTTATGTCAGTTGCTTTGGTAATAAGAAGTTGCCATTAAAACCGACGATTACCATACGTACAACTCATAATTCTTAATTCTCAATTTTTAATTTATCTTCCAAGATCGGTTTCCGAAATACAATTTTAGTGTCGAAAATATCCATAACCACATTTTGACTGCGGTCGATCTTTCCACTTAAAAGTGCCTTGGACAATTCATTGAGTACTTCTCGCTGAATCACCCGTTTGACTGGACGTGCACCAAAAAATGGATCGTAGCCCTCCTGGGTGATGTGCTCAAATGCATCCTCTGTAACAACCAAACGGATGTCTTTTTCCAATAATTGCTGCTTTAACTTGTCCAATTGAATCTGAACGATTTCGCGAACATTGGCTTTGGTCAATGGCATAAAGAGTATGGTTTCATCAATTCGATTCAAAAATTCTGGACGAATTGTTTGCTTTAGTAGTTCCATCACATCGAATTTCGCTTTTTTGCTCGCGCGCTCAAATTCATCTGGTTTGATGTCGTCAAAGGCTTCGTGGATCAGATGTGAACCAAGGTTTGATGTCATAATGATGATCGTGTTTTTAAAATTGACCACACGCCCTTTGTTATCTGTCAATCGTCCGTCGTCAAGAACTTGCAGCATTACATTGAATACATCAGGATGGGCTTTTTCAATTTCATCCAACAAAATGATGGAATAGGGGCGTCGACGAACGGCTTCCGTTAATTGTCCACCTTCATCATAACCCACATATCCCGGAGGAGCACCGACCAAACGCGATACAGAATGTTTTTCCTGATATTCGGACATGTCAATGCGCGTCATAGAGTTTTCGTCATTGAACAAAAATTCAGCTAAGGCCTTTGCCAATTCAGTTTTTCCCACACCAGTCGTTCCCAAAAAGATGAATGATCCAATCGGACGGCGAGCATCTTGCAAACCTGCACGTGAACGACGAACCGCATCTGAAATGGCTTCGATGGCTTCTTCTTGACCAACAACACGTTTACCCAATTCATCCTCCAAGCGCAATAATTTAGACACTTCACTTTCAATCATTTTACTCACAGGAATTCCAGTCCATTTGGAAACTACCTCTGCAATTTCTTCGGTGTCAACTTCTTCTTTGATCATCTTGGAGTTGATTTGCATTTCCACCAATGTGGCCTTCAATTGCTCCAATGTTTCTTCTGCTTCTTTAATTCTTCCGTAACGTATTTCAGCTACGCGACCATAATCGCCAGATTTTTCCGCTTGGTCGGCTTCAAACTTAAAGGCCTCAATGGCTTCTTTATTTTTCTGAATGTGATCCACCACATCGCGTTCGGATTGCCATTTGGCTTTAAAGGCATCGCGCTGTTCACAGAGATTGCCCAACTCTTTATCAAGAACTTCAATCTTTTTGGTGTCGTTTTCTCGCTTCAAAGCTTCACGTTCAATCTCCAATTGCATGATTTTGCGCTCAAGTTCATCCAGTTCTTCAGGTTTTGAATTGATTTCCATACGCACCTTGGATGCTGCCTCATCAATCAAATCAATTGCTTTGTCCGGCAGTTGACGTTCGGTGATGTAGCGTTGAGAAAGTTCAACCGCGGCAATGATTGCGGCATCTTTGATCAACACTTTGTGGTGATTTTCATACTTTTCTTTGATTCCTCTCAGGATAGAGATGGCATCTTCGGTACTTGGTTCATCCACCAATACTGTCTGAAAGCGTCGAACCAAAGCCTTGTCTTTTTCGAAGTACTTTTGGTATTCGTTAAGCGTGGTTGCTCCAACAGCGCGCAATTCTCCACGCGCCAAGGCAGGTTTTAATATGTTTGCAGCATCCATTGCGCCTTCGCCACCGCCTCCCGCACCAACGAGGGTGTGAATCTCATCAATAAAAAGGATGATTTCTCCTTCCGCACTAATGACTTCTTTAACAACAGATTTCAAGCGCTCTTCGAATTCGCCTTTGTATTTGGCTCCAGCGATCAAAGCCCCCATGTCCAAGGAATAAACAATTTTGCTTTTTAAGTTCTCGGGTACGTCCCCGTCGACAATGCGGTGGGCCAATCCTTCAGCAATGGCCGTTTTACCAACCCCAGGCTCTCCTATAAGTATCGGATTGTTTTTGGTTCGACGTGTCAAGATTTGCAAAACACGGCGAATTTCATCGTCACGACCAATCACAGGATCTAATTTTCCCGCTTGTGCCATTTCATTTAAATTTCGGGCATATTTTTCCAAGGAATGGTAGGTGCTTTCTTGCCCTTGCGAGCTTACTTTTTCGCCTTTTCGTAAATCCATAATGGCTTGTTTTAAATTTGTTTTGTTGATCCCGTTGTCTTTCAACAGTTGTCCAATAGAATCTGTAGCATCCAGTAGGGAGTATACCAACAATTCAATAGAGACGAATTCATCGCCAAATTTTTTCATTTCATTGAGGGCAGAATTGACGATTCTTCCCACTTGTTGGGATAAATAGACATTCCCACCGCTAACTTTAGGATAAGACTCAACGATTCGGTCCAATGCTGCGCGCAAAGCGACTTGATTCACGTTTAATTTTCCAAATAGATAAGGTGTAACTTCTTTATCTGCCTCAAAAATCCCGAGTAGGATGTGGCCTGTTTCGATGGACTGATGCCCCTGACCTTCTGCAATTTGCTGTGCATTCTGAACAGCTTCTTGAGATTTTGTAGTGAATTTATTGAAATCCATATTGTGCTTATATTAATTGTTGGCCGCGCCGCAAATTGAACACCAATGCATGAAAGCGACTGTTTTTCGGTAAAGTTGTCAGTTTGATTCTGGTGTATCGGACGTATTGGCTTAAATCGGGTGTTTCAAGAGTTATTCACATGAAAAAATGACTTATTCACAAAATTTTGTAACCATGGAGGTATGGCTTGCGTAATAGAGCCACCATGAACGGATTAAAAACAACAATTGGAGTAGTAGGAATGTGTCTTAGCTTGCATGCACATGCAAGTCATGTCGCACCAGTTGTGTTGATGTCTAAAAAAGAATATGTGTTGCAATGGAAAGCGACGGCCATCCAACAAATGGCGCTCTATAAAATTCCAGCGAGCATCACGTTGGCCCAAGGCATACTTGAAAGTGGGAGCGGAAACTCTCAACTTGCACGAGTTGGTAACAACCATTTCGGAATCAAATGCCATGGTTGGGAAGGAAAAACGATGTACATGGACGATGATGAAAAAGGAGAGTGTTTTCGTGTCTATGATTCTGCTGAAGACTCCTACAAAGATCACAGTGAGTTTTTAACGGTGAATAAACGTTACAATGCCTTGTTTGAATTGAAATCAGACGATTATAAATCTTGGGCCAAAGGTTTAAAAGAGGCCGGATATGCAACCAGCAAAACATATGCAGAGGCATTGATTGGCATCATTGAAGAGTTAAATCTGAATGAATTTGATCAAAATGTGTTGCGAGAAGATGGTTTGGTAGTTGAGAACAATACCGAGACTGAAGTTTCACACTTGACCATTTATTCTGAAAACAAAGTCAAGTACATTGTTGCCAAAAAAGGAGATACATACTATCGACTTTCGCGCGAATTTGATATGGCGCTATGGCAATTGTACCGATACAATGATTTTGGACCCAAAAAAGACGTGCTTGAAGAAGGTGATCTTGTTTATTTACAGCGGAAGAAGCGTAAAACAAAGTGTAAATCAGTAAAAACAGAAAGTGAATTGACACCACGTGAACTTTCTCAAAAATATGCGGTAAAGTTGGAGCCGCTAATGCGACGCAATGAGTTTTCCTCCCCAGACCAACTACTTCCGGTCGGGGAAAAGGTTATCCTCCGTTAATGGATTCGTCCACCCTGAGCTAACAGGTAATGTGAGGTTTTTTAGTTTGTTGTTGTTTGTTGAAAGGTCCCGGAAACGGGGCCTTTCGTGTTTTGGATTGACACGTATTGGTGAGAGTGAGAGGGAGAGTCAAGTTGGCGGTAAGGTCGACGTAGCTACATTCATCCTAAGCTCAAACGATTGAATTTTCCTTTGATTTTTCGATCAAAAAAAGAAATTGGCCGTCAATGTCGCGATGCCCAACCGGTTTTTAATGGATGCGTTGGAATTGTAGAAAGCGGAATAATTTCGTTCACTTAGTCGTTGCTTGTAGGAAATATCAGCGGAGAATTTCTTTGTACGTATCCCAAGTCCACCAGAAAAATAATAGTCTGCCGTCATCGGATAAAGCTCAGACTTTTTGAATGCTTGGCCAATCATCGCAAATCCGCCGCGAACAAAAAAACCAGAAAATGGAATGAACTCAGCACCAACATGAAGGTTTGTTGCCGTTCTGAATAGCGTATCAGCAACATTGTTTTCGTAAGTGTAATTGTAGGGTTCGTATCCAGCGTCGGTGGTAGTTCGGAAATGCGCGTGCCTGTAATCCATGAGTTCAACGTCTACGTCAATGCAGCCCCGTGTTCCAAAAACATAAGCAGCAGAAGCGATAATTTTTCCGGGATTACGCATCTTGTAGCGGTAATTTCCTTCTGGAGTCATCAAAGGATCGGTGGTCGATACTGAATCGGCATAGGTTGCTGTCATCGTAGCTGACCATGTTTCTTCCATTTTGTAGAAGGTAGGAGTGTGAATTGCTAAGCCTAAACGAAACGCCTCACTAACCAGGTATATAGCGCCAATTTTCAGGTTTGAACCTTTGCCTTTTGCTGTTAGATTGTACGTGTAATCAAAGGAACGCAATGGAGTTCCACTTGTATTCGTCAACGATTCGTGGTGTGTGTATTCTTCCAAGTAACGAACTTTACGATATCCCCAATTTGCTCCAACATAGACCTTGTTTAAATAGTTTACCGAGTACGACAAAAAGAACTCATTGATGCCACCAAAGTTACTGACCGTCCTGTTGTGGATCATGTCACCCGAATTCAACAATGAGGTGTAAGAGATCGAGCCTGGATTGTATTGGATCGTGCCTGTTTCGTAGGCTAGGCTTGAACTGAATGGGAAATAGGTGCTGAGTTCTTCAGGATAATACAAATAGGCCTGTGACGAAAATTCATCCAACAAGGATTCATACTGCTGTCCCGTATAGCGAAATGTATTTCTGAAATTCTCCACACGATTGTAGCCGCCTCCAAATTGAGAATAGAGAATTCCTTTTCCTTTCTCTGAGTCATCACTCACCAAAACAAAGGTTGCATTGGCAATGCCGCCCAACCCATTGTTGGCTTGCGTTTCTACACCTTTAAACAATGCCTTATTGGATGAGTTGCCACCGTAAAATGAAAATCCAGCGGTTGAATTGGAGTAGCGGCCGTATCCAGCTGGATTTACTTGTGATGAACTGAGGTCTGCACCGAGTGCACCAAATGCACCACCCATGGCTTCAAAGCGAGCTGTTCCTTGGAATCCAGTATGCGAATACCGGTATAAGTCGGTTTCATTTTGTGCAAATCCCGTAAAAGAAATCAAGAGCACAAGCGCATAAGAAAACTGTTTCATCAATTTCTTCTTACACCTGTTCCTCCACCTCCGGTACCGCGCGATGGAATTGGCGCGCTTCCGCCACCGCCACCGCCACCTCCGCGTTGAATCTGTGGTTGCTGCTGCTGGTTCTGTTGAGGGATCACACGCTGCTGTTGAATCACAGGTTGTCCGCCTCCACTGTGACCAGTAGGGGTAACGCCTCCTGTGTTTCGAACGGGTGTTACGCCATTCGTCGTTTGCTGTTGAATCCCTCTTGATACACTTGGTGTGTAGGTAGGACGTTCAACAGTTGGACGGTATGGTGCACTTGCCGTTTGTTGTGAA
Organism: Bacteroidota bacterium; assembly: GCA_039798485.1. Classification (GTDB taxonomy): domain Bacteria; phylum Bacteroidota; class Bacteroidia; order Flavobacteriales_D; family Crocinitomicaceae; genus M0103. Next base: position 5,215 of record JBDKGB010000068.1, on the reverse strand, counting down.
GGACGATTAAAGGTTGTTCCACCGGCATTTCCACCCGACACGTTCTGATTTGATTTCAAGACATTCGGGTTGTTGCGCTGACTATTCGGTACATAGCCTGAGATTGATCCACGAGGACCAGAATAATGCGCACCCCCAACTTGAGGCCCCACGGGCTGATTGATCAAAGAGCCATACCCGTAGTAGTTGCCATATCCATAAGGATTTCCATATCCGTAACTAAACTGGTTTCCGAAGCCGTAAGGATTTCCATAATAAGGATTCCCAAAACCGAAGGGTGATCCATAGCCGTAATAGGGATTGTAATACGGAGACATCATCCCATAATCGGGTGAGAAAAATGGATTGCCAAAGCCGAAATTCATGCCTGTGCCCATGTACGATGGATAGTAAGGATTGTACATGTTCATGGCGTAAAACCCACAACCACAAGGGTTAAACATAGAATACATTCCCCAACAATTTGATGCGTAAAGGTAGTTCTGACTGTTTTGATAATAGGCAGCTTGCGTGGTTCCAGTTTGATTTTGACGTTTAAATGCGTTGTACGAGGTTTGGTCATTCAAAGACTCTCCAACAGGCAATTTGTTCGACTGAACAATGTACACGTCATCATCGACCAACAATTTTTCCGAATAACATGACGCTAATCCTAAAAGAAGCGAAAAAATCGTGGTAATATGCAAAACCGTTCTCATGGCGACTGAATTTACTTGCCTAAAATTAGGTGATTTTATCTACATTTGCAATAATTGTATCAAACACTTTTTTCCCACTTATGGCACAGAAATTTGCGACTCGCGAAGAAGATTATTCAAAATGGTATAACGAACTGGTTTACAGAGCTGATTTAGCCGAACATTCGGATGTTCGCGGTTGTATGGTCATCAAGCCCTATGGCTATGCGATTTGGGAGAAAATGAAAGATGTTCTCGATGCAAAATTTAAGGAAACAGGACACTCAAACGCGTATTTCCCATTGTTTATTCCAAAGTCTTACTTGAGCAAGGAAGCAAGCCATGTCGAAGGGTTCGCGAAAGAATGCGCCGTCGTAACACACTATCGCCTGAAAAATGCGGAAGATGGAAGTGGAATCATCGTTGATCCAGACGCGAAGTTGGAAGAAGAATTGATCGTTCGTCCAACTTCTGAGACCATCATTTGGAATTCGTATAAAAATTGGATTCAATCGTACCGCGATTTACCAATACTCATCAATCAGTGGGCAAATGTGGTCCGCTGGGAAATGCGCACGCGCTTGTTTCTGCGAACTGCTGAATTCCTTTGGCAGGAAGGCCATACGGCGCACGCTACAAGTGCGGAAGCTATAGCAGAAGCAGAATTGATGTTGGATGTATATGCTGATTTTGCAGAACAATACATGGCAATGCCAGTGCTGAAGGGAAGAAAAACGGCTTCAGAACGTTTTGCAGGTGCAGAGGATACGTATTGTATTGAAGCTATGATGCAAGACGGAAAAGCATTACAGGCTGGAACATCTCATTTCTTAGGTCAAAATTTCGCAAAGGCCTTTGAGGTGAAATATACAGATAAAGAAGGGAAATTGGAATACGTTTGGGCAACATCATGGGGAGTTTCTACGCGCCTGATGGGGGCTTTGATCATGACGCATTCAGACGATGAAGGTCTCGTGTTACCTCCAGCGTTAGCGCCGATTCAAGTGGTTGCTGTTCCGATTCACCGTACAGATGAAGAATTGGCATCAATCACGGAGAAATTTGAAGAACTTGGAAAGAAATTCAAAGCATTGGGAATTTCGTTCAAGTACGACAAGGATGACAACAAACGTCCCGGGTGGAAATTTGCTGAGTATGAAGCGAAAGGTGTGCCTGTGCGTTTGGCGATGGGGCCAAGAGATCTTGAAAATGGAATGGTTGAAGTAGCTCGTCGCGATGAAAAAACAAAACAAGTTGTGGCTTTTGATGGTGTGGAAGGCGTGATTGAGCAGCTTTTGAAAGACATTCAAGAGAACTTATTGAACAAAGCGAAGGCCTTACGAACCAATCGCACCCGAAAAATTGACTCTTACGAAGAATTTAAACGAGAAATAGATAAAGGAGGATTCTTCCTTGCGCATTGGGATGGCACAGCTGAAACCGAAGCTAAAGTGAAGGAGGAAACACAGGCAACAATTCGTTGCCTAGTGCTCGATGAACCAGATGAAAATGGAGTGTGCATGGTGACCGGGAAACCGTCTCAGCGCCGAGTTGTATTTGCAAAAGCATACTAGCATGAAAAAGAAAATTGAGCAAAACAGACAAACAATACTTGATTTATTATTGCACAAGTCTACGCTAAAGCAAAATGTAGCGGATGACTTAGAGGTAGTTTTCAAGGAATTGAAGTTGGTCATCAAAAAGGAAATTGATGAATTGAAGCCACATGTTTCGGATCCCCGCATTCGTTTGAGCTACAAGGAAATCGGTAACTATGAAATGCATGTGTTTGTAGGCAGTGATGTGCTGGTTTTTCACTTGCACAATAACATTTTTAAATTGCCCGATGACAATCCTCTATGGGGTCTACGTTACCTTCAAAGCGATGCGGACAATGGCTATTTTGGGGTGATTTACATCTATAATTTCCTGGCAGAATCGTTCATTCAAAACCGCATTCAAGATTCAGGTTACCTCATTGGTCGACTGTTCATCAATCACGAGCGCCATCTTTTATTGGAAGGGAAGGGGCACCTCGGGTATATTTTCAGAGATGTTGAAAATACGGTGCTGAGCGAAGAGGTGATGAAGCTGATCATTCAATTGTCGTTTGCATTTGCACTGGAATTTGATTTGTTTATCCCACCTTATGAGATTGTAGGTGAAATGTCGGTAGGTGAAATTATGCTCATCAGCAACAACCTTCAATTACAAACAGGCAAGCGTCTAGGCTTTAAAATGAAGGCCGAAGATGTCTGATTTTTGAAAAAAAGCAATTTCCACTTTGTCGTTTTGGAAATTCAGTATATATTTGCACTCCCAAAATCAGGGGTAATTTTGACATACGGCCCATTCGTCTAGTGGTTAGGACGCCAGGTTTTCATCCTGGAAACAGGAGTTCGATTCTCCTATGGGCTGCCAAATAAATGTATTTGGCCCATTCGTCTAGTGGTTAGGACGCCAGGTTTTCATCCTGGAAACAGGAGTTCGATTCTCCTATGGGCTGCAGTTTTTATATAAAGAGTTAATAAGAGAGAAATGGCGAACCATAAGTCAGCACAAAAGAGAATCCGTTCGAATGAGTCGAAAAGATTGCGTAACAAGTACCAACACAAAACAACACGTAACGCTGTTCGCAGAATGCGCACATTGAGCGACAAAAAGGAGGCTGAACAGCTTTTCCCAAGTGTTGCTGCAATGTTGGATAAATTGGCGAAGCGCAATGTGATTCACAAAAACAAAGCTGCAAACCTGAAATCAGGTCTTCAGTTGATGATCAACAAATTGTAATACATCTTCGGATTGAAATACTCAGGGGCTAAGTGCCCCTTTTTTTGTATATTCACTACTCAAATGAAGTACAGCAGGCGAATCATACTCCTTTTGGTGGTCATTCTTGTGAATGTTCAAGCCCTGTACGCTCAAACACAAAAGCTCTTTTCTCCCGATACCATTCGCCCAGGTTACCAAACTCATGGGGCTTCTGATTCGATCGATCGCTGCATTGGTAACATCCTGACTACATTGCCCAGCGGAATTGGACTCACTGACGGAATCTATCAGCTTCCTTTCTACGCCAATCACAACAATGGCATCATCTCATCGTCGACGGTTGCCTGGAAGGAAATGCGCATGGCCGGCGTGCCCCACATTGGGTTGATCTATAACTTTGGAAATCGAGGCACCCAATACGCAGGATTTGAATACCAACAAGCATTTGGAAAAAAATACCTCCTCAACCTAGATTACACCAAATTGAAGTCGAATGCCTATCTCCGAAACAATACCTTCATTCGAGACAACCTGCAACTTCAATTTCGACGACTGGCTAAAGTATATTCCTTCCAACTAAAAGCAGCATGGTTGCGTGATTCATCGCTGCGCTCAGGTGGTGTGCGCGTAGATTCCCTTGTTGGACTATTTTCACCACAACTTTTGCCTGTTGTCAAAGAAAATGCGGCTTTTCGTCAATCGGTATTGCATCTGTCATTCGACAATTACATCAACCTTTCTGGGGATTCTATTGTGCGTTACGGTCTCTTTTCATCGCATGGCCTTCATGTTAGAAATAGAAGATTTTATGAATCGGACACACTTTCAGGAATCTATGACACGGTGTATTTGGACGCGCAAACGACACGCGATCAATACCAATGGTCAGCACTCAACAACGCTGCAGGAATTTTTCTGAAAAACAAAACACAGTACCTTCAACTGAACGCTGAGCATGTATTTTGGAGCGCTCAAAATCTAGGGGTGAGAAAGGATACTTCCGAGCTGAACTTGAAAGGTCAGTACCAACTTAACCTGCGAAAAGTTCAGTTGAGTTCCACAACGTTGTTCAATATATTGGGAGCTGCCAATGAATTTCTAGAAACGGCTTCGGTGTTTGTGCCGCTTCGATCATTCGAATTGAAGGCACATCTGAATTATGAAAATGCATTGCCTGACTACTTTATCCGTCAAGCTCATGGGAACAATTACGATTGGTCAAACACGTGGTCAAAACAACAAAAAGCCTGTGCTCTGGCCAAATTAAGTTGGTCGCCGAGTACAGCCTATCGTGTTTATGTATCTGCACAAGCGCTTCGCTTAAAAAACAATTTCGTCTTCCAAAATACGGAATGGGTACAATGGACGGAAAGCATACAGATGACGCAATTGAAAATTGGAGCTTACGCAAAATGGAAGGGCTTATCCATCCAGCCAGAATATACGTTAAGCACAAACACAGGAACTTTGCAACTCTTGCCGAAACACATGGCAAATGCACGTTTGATGCTGAAAGGCGGTTTGTTTAAAGCAAAACGATTGAAAGCGTATGTAGGGGTTGATGCGCAATGGGTTTCAGTTGCTGACCGTTTGATCTTCTTGCCTTATGTGAACGCCTTCGATATGTTTACGCCAACTGGAACAATGCCCGGATTTACGGATCTTCATGCGTTTATGGGCTTTCAAATTGATGTGTTTCGTTTTTTCGTGCGCATGGAACACATCGGCTATTTTTGGAATGATGCGCAAATTCAAGCTGTGAAAGG
>JBDKGB010000067.1:0-54880 GCA_039798485.1 Bacteroidota bacterium | reverse complement strand
AAAATAACAACATTACAAAGGGCTTGGATGCTGTGCGTGAACAGATGCCAGATTCTCCGCTCCGTCAAATGATCATTGACTTTGTTGAAACTTCCGATAAAGGAATTATTCGAGGTATGATTTAATGAGTGATGAATGAAGAATTAAGGGTGAACTCATCTTTTGTCCTTTGTCTCTTGTCTTTTTGTCCCTTGTCTTTTTGTCCCTTGTCTTTTTGTCCCTTGTCCTTAATTCTTCACTTTTAATTTTTAATTTCCATCATGTTTCAAAAAGGAGAAATCGTTGAACTAGAAATAAGTGGCTACGCCTTTGGTGGCAGAGGCATTTCTCGGATCCAAACGGAAGAAGGTAGTTATGTTGTCTTTGTGGACAACGCCTTTCCAGGACAGCGCGTACGTGCGAAAATCGATGTGAAACGTAAAAGGCATGCTGAAGGAAAACTTGTGGATGTAATCCGTAGGTCTGAAGAGGAAAAAACGTTGCCGTATCAAGAAATATCGGGTGGCCCCTACATTTTTGTGCCTGTTGCATTGCAGGAAAAAGAGAAAAAGGAATCCACCCTCGATGTGTTTGCACGCATAGGCGGGATGCCTGATATTGCTGATAAATTTGATGAGTTCATCTCGTCGCCTACCCATTTTTTCTACCGAAATAAAATGGAATACAGCTTTTCAACCATCGAACATGACCTTGAAACAGGAGAAGAAGTGGACGACTCTTTTGCCCTTGGATTTAAGCGCCGCGGCACATGGTGGAAAGTGGAAAATCTGAACCGTGCGAGTGGATTGTTCGATGAACAGTGGGAAACACTGCTTCACGAAATACGAATCTTCCTGAAAACTACGGGATTGCCCGCTTGGCATCCTCCAAGAAAAGTGGGTTTCTTTCGGCACATTGTCGTGCGAAAATCATTTGATGGTGACGCCTTGTTGATCAACTTGGTGACCTCTTCGGAGGGCATTGACCGTTTCGATGTTGACGCCTTTTCTGATTTTCTAGTTGGAAAATTGGGCAAACGACTGGCTGGATTTCAGCATACCATCAACGACAATGTGGCAGATCGTGCAAAAATTGAAAATGGTCAGTGGAGATTGGTCTATGGAGAGCCTGTAGTGATCGAGAAATTGCTAGGACTTTCCTTTGAAATCTCTATGGAGAGCTTCTTTCAAACCAATCCGAAGAGTGCTGAAAAATTGTACGCGAAGGCGTTGTCTTACGTCTTTGAAGAAGAAGTGCCTGAAGGTTCTGCGGTCATGGATTTATTCTGCGGGACTGGAACAATTGGACAGATTCTATCGTCACAACGACCAGATGTTGAGGTGATTGGTGTAGATATCGTTCCCGAAGCCATTGAAGATGCTGTGCGCAATGCCCAACGAAATGGTATCGATAAAGTGAAGTTTTTTGCCGCTGACGTGGGGAAATTCTTGAAGGAGCACCCTTATTATTTGGGAAAAATCGCAACGGTCATTTTAGACCCTCCACGTGCCGGAATTGCACCAAAAACATTGCAGAAAACCATCGATTTGGGTGCAGAGAATATCGTTTATATTTCGTGCAACCCATCCACACAAGCGCGCGACGCTGATACCTTGCGTTCAGCAGGGTACGAATTGGAGAAGCTGTCATTTGTCGACCAGTTCCCGCATACAGGACACATTGAGTCGATTGCTAAATTTAAAAAGGTAACACGATGAAAGCAGAACTAATTTCTATCGGTGATGAGCTTTTGATCGGCCAGACCATCAACACCAACGCTTCATGGCTTGGAGAATTGTTCAGCGCCAATGGCATTTCCATTCATCAGGTGATTGCGATTTCAGACGATAAAGATGAAATTAAACGAACCGTTGCTGCTGCCATGCAGTCGTGTAAGTTGGTCGTCATTACGGGAGGACTTGGTCCCACAAAAGATGACATTACGAAGCACACCTTGTGTGAATTGTTTGCCACAACACTCGAAATTCACCTGCCCACACTTCAAAAAATTGAGACATATTTTTCGAAACGGAATCGTCCCATGTTGGAATCCAACATTCGTCAAGCGGAATTGCCTGTAGGATGTACGATTCTGACCAACGACTATGGCACAGCAGCAGGAATGTGGTTTGAACAAAACGGCTCCATTGTTATCAGTTTGCCAGGGGTTCCCTACGAGATGAAAGGAATCATCAACGAGCAAGTGATGCCGCGACTTCGAGAGCGCTTTGCCCTCAAGTCCATCTATCATCAAACCATTTTAACTCAAGGTTTGGGAGAGTCATTTTTGGCAGAACGTATCGCAGAATGGGAAAATCGTGTTCGCGCACTCGGTTTCGGATTGGCCTATTTGCCCTCACCGGGTATGGTGAAATTGCGCATTACATCGCCAAATGGGGTAGAGGATAAGCCCGTGATTGATGCGTTTTTTAACGAGATTTACAACGAATTACCGCATTATGTTTATGGTGTTGAGTCCCAGACCTTATCGGAAGTGATCGGTTTGATCTGTCAAGAAAAAAAGGTGTCAATTGGCACCGTTGAAAGTTTGACAGGAGGCGCGATTGCAAGGGATATCGTGCACCAACCTGGTGCATCAGCCTATTTTAAAGGAAGCATTGTGGCTTACGATCCTTCGGTGAAAATTTCGCTTGTGGATGTATCTTCGGAGTCAATTGAAGTCAACGGACTCGTGAGTGAAGAAATTGCACGTCAAATGGCTGAGAATGGCCGAAAAAAATTGAACGTGGATTATTGCATTTCAACAACGGGAGTGGCAGGTCCAGATGGCGGAACCGAGGACATTCCTGTAGGGACCGTTTGGGTAGCAATCGCAGGCCCATCAAGGACATTTGTACAGCATTTTAGGTTTGGTGACGACAGGGAACGCAACATTAAAATGACTGTCTTGACAACGCTAAATTTGCTTCGTTGTGAAATTTTAGAAATTCATCACGAAAAAAAGTAGTGAATACTTGTTCGTTTTCCAAAAAAGTATTTACTTTGCACCCCATTTTAGAATAAGGATAATACTAAGAAAACATGTCACGAGTTTGTCAGATCACAGGTAAATCGGTAATGGTAGGAAACAATGTTTCTCACTCAAACCGCAAAACCAAAAGAAAATTCTTACCGAATTTGATCTCTAAGAAGTTCTACCTTCCAGAAGAAGATCGCACTATCACATTGAAGATCTCGACTTCGGCTTTGAGAACTATCAATAAAAAAGGAATTTCAGCGTGCATCAAAGAAGCGCGTGAAAAAGGTTTTTTGAAATAATCCATGTTCTACCCGTTGGGAAACGGTAGATTTTTAAAAAGAGCAAAATGGCTAAGAAAGCAAAAGGCAATAGAATCCAAGTAATCCTCGAGTGCACAGAGCACAAGGATTCAGGTATGGCGGGAACATCTCGTTATATTACAACGAAGAATCGTAAGAACACACCAGATCGTATGGAAATTAAAAAGTTCAACCCGATCTTGAAGCGTTACACAGTACATAAAGAGATTAAATAATATTGAGTCATGGCAAAGAAAGTAGTGGCATCACTCCAGAAAGGTGGAGGTAAAGAGCATACGAAAGTGATCAAAATGGTGAAGTCTGATAAGACAAACTCATACACTTTCAAAGAAGAAATCGTACACAACGACAAGGTTAAAGAGTGGTTCACAAAGAGCTAGTATCTTTCTTGACTTTTGTATAACTTTAAGCTTCCTTCCGTTTTTGAAGGAAGCTTTTTTTATGATATAAGCACATGGCGTTTTTTGGACTGTTCTCAAAAGAGAAGAAAGAGACCTTAGACAAGGGGTTGGAAAAGACAAAACAGAGTTTTTTGTCCAGAATCGCACGCTCTATTGTCGGGAAATCTAAAGTGGATGAAGAGGTGCTCGATAACCTCGAAGAAATCCTCATCACCTCAGATGTTGGCGTGGAAACTACGCTTAAAATCATTGACCGCATTCAAGCACGTGTTTCTCGCGATAAAGTATTGGGTACGGACGAATTGAACACCATCCTAAAGGAGGAAATCGCTGGATTACTGGAAGAAAACAATTCAAACGGCAAAATCGATTTCCAACTTCCTAAGATTGAAGGTCAGCCTTATGTCATCATGGTTGTTGGTGTAAATGGTGTGGGTAAAACGACAACCATTGGGAAGTTAGCCCATCAATTCAAAGAAGCCGGAATGAAAGTCGTCCTCGGTGCTTCAGATACCTTTCGCGCAGCTGCTGTAGATCAACTCATCATCTGGTCTGAACGCGTTGGTGTGCCCATCGTGCAACAAGGTATGGGCGCGGATCCAGCCTCGGTAGCCTTCGATACCTTACAATCTGCAAAAGCTCAAGGCGCCGATGTAGTCATCATCGATACGGCGGGACGCTTGCACAACAAGGTCAACTTAATGAACGAGCTCACCAAGATCAAACGTGTCATGGATAAAGTGATTCCCGGTGCACCGCATGAGGTATTGTTGGTCTTGGATGGTTCAACGGGACAAAATGCCTATGAACAAGCAAAACAATTTTCTCTAGCCACAGACATCAATGCCTTGGCAATCACAAAACTCGACGGAACAGCAAAGGGTGGTGTGGTGATTGGGATCTCTGACCAAATGAAAATTCCAGTGAAATACATCGGTGTTGGTGAGGGGATGAATGATTTGCAACTCTTTGACCGCAATGAATTCGTAGATTCACTATTTTCGTAAAACACCAATTCCATTCACCATGAAAAAACGAATCAACGGACACGGACATTTGCTCCCTGAGCCCTATGAGATTCCGAATTTTATGCGTGAAAAAAAGCTTTTTTGGATCGATCACGACAAAAAGTTCATGCGCCAAGACGATTGGGCGCGACCTATTACAGACCCAAGCTTCTTTTTTGCTGAGAAATTGGAGTGGATGGAACGCTATTCGATCGACCACGGCGTCATGCTTAACCTTTCTCAGATTTATTGCAACGGGTGGGAACGTCAGGATGCAGATGATGCGATTCGTTGGCAAAATGACTTCAATGCGAGTGTTCAACAACGACGTCCCGATAAGTTTACGAGTGGATTTGTCGTTCAGCCCTTGTACATGGACGATGCCTTGCGCGAGATTGAACGTTGTGTGGAAGAATTACACCTTTCATTACTTTGTCTGCCAACACATTACATGAATGCGCAGGGTGAATGGCTCTCTGTGGCAGATGAAAGTGTTTTTCCGATTTTTGAATTGGCTGACAAATACAACTTGGCCGTGGAAATCCATCCGTACGATGCCGAAAAGATGGTGAAATTGAAAGATATCTATTGGCGTTTTCACCTTGTTTGGATGATGGCGCAGACAGCCGATACCCTACACCTGTTTACCCTAAAGGACTTACTGCACAAATTTCCGAATGTACGCACCTGCTTCGCACATGGCTGCATGCTGGGACAGGCAAATTATGGGCGCAGACTTCAGGGCTTTGATGGACGACCTGACCTCTTTGAAGGGGCGACGAATCCACGTGAGGCACTAGGTCATCCGAATTTGTTCTTCGATTCCTTGGTACATGACTCACATACGCTGGAGCTCATCAAAACACGCGCTGGAGCATCTCAAATTGTTGCTGGTTTAGATGACCCTTATCCGTTGGGAGAGATGGAAGGTGTAGCGCGCTCCTATCCGGGTAGAGTGATTGATTTCGCAGTTGAATCGGGTATTTTGACCCAACAAGAATCGGATGTGATCTGGCATGACAATGTCTTGCGTTGGCTTGGGAAAACAAGCGTCTGAATCCATTGAAAAACATGCTTTTCAGCAGTGAAAAATGCCTTTAAACTGCTGATTATTCTCTATCTTTGCCCACCAAAGTGGCGCACATGTCTCAAAAACCATCCATACCAAAAGGAACGCGTGATTTTCTTCCAGCCGATGTTGCTCGAAGAACATATATTTTTGATACGATCAAGCGCTCGTTCAAGACCTATGGTTTCGCACCCATCGAAACACCTTCCTTCGAATTGTCATCAACCCTGATGGGGAAGTACGGGGAAGAGGGCGATCGACTGATTTTTCGCATTTTAAATTCAGGAGAAAAGGTTCGAAAGGCAGATTTAGAGGCCTTCGCAGCTGACAATCTGCCGAAGTTTGCCTCTTCGTTGTCCGAAAAAGCATTGCGCTATGACCTCACGGTCCCTTTTGCACGCTTTGTGGTTCAGCACCAAAATGAACTTTCATTCCCATTCAAACGCTACCAAATACAACCCGTATGGCGCGCGGATCGTCCACAACACGGGCGTTACCAAGAATTCTATCAGTGCGACGCAGATGTAGTTGGAAGTGACTCGCTGCTCTACGAAGTGGATTTTGTCTTGTTGTTTGATGCCGTACTCTCAGATTTAAGGCTCCCAGGATTCACCATCCGCCTCAACAACCGAAAGATCCTGACAGGAATTGCAGAGGTCAGCGGTGAGTCGGATAAATTGATTGACATCACTGTGGCGATTGATAAGTTAGATAAAATTGGGCAAGAGGGCGTTTTGACAGAATTGTCGTCGAAAGGAGTTTCCGATCAAGCCATCGAACGTATCCGACCTTTATTTGGATTTACAGGTTCAAATGACGAGAAGCTTGCGTTGATGCGCAACTTTCTTTCGGAAAGTGAAATCGGACAAAAAGGACTTGATGAATTGGATTACGTCCTTCAGCAAGTGAATACACTTGGTTTGCGCAAAGGCATTGTCGAATTTGATGTGACACTTGCGCGGGGATTAAACTACTACACTGGAGCCATCTTTGAAGTGAATGCTCACGATGTAAAAATGGGCAGCATTTGCGGTGGAGGCCGCTACGATGACTTAACAGGCCTTTTCGGAATGAAGGGACTTTCTGGTGTTGGTGTTTCCTTTGGTGCGGATCGCATCTACGACGTTTTGACGGAATTGAATCTCTTTCCGGAGGATACTGACCATGCAATCTCCTTGCTCTTTACCAATTTCGGGGTGAAAGAGGAGCACTATTGCATGAAACTGGTGCATGTTCTGCGTCAGAAGGGTCTGGATTGCGAATTGTATCCAAGTCAGGCGAAATTGCAAAAACAACTCAAATATGCCAATGATCGAAACGCAAAATTTGTGGCGATGGTTGGAGAAGAGGAGTTGAAAAACGACACCATACTTCTTAAAAATATGCACAGTGGTGAGCAAAAGCTCGTCACAGAGCAAGAACTTCTTGATTTAATGATTTCATAGTCCCATGCAACAGTATACCATCAACAACCAATGGATTTCACTTCAAGAAATTGAAGGGATCCTTTCGCAACATACGGAATTGGTGCTTGGAGACGAGGCGCGTGCTGCAATTGTTCGCTGCCGCGAGTACCTCGATGTGACCATTGGCGGTAGTGAGCGCATCGTATATGGTGTGAACACAGGCTTTGGTTCTTTATGCAATACCACCGTTGACAATGACTCACTTGGTCAATTGCAACGAAATCTGGTAATTTCTCACGCATGTGGAATGGGGGAAGAAGTGCCTCAGCCTTTGGTGAAGCGCATGTTACTGTTGAAAATTTTAGGGCTTTCTCACGGGAATTCTGGTGTTCAATTGGTGACGGTTGAACGCTTAATCACCTTTTTTAATCAAAATATTCTTCCTGTTGTGTACCAGCAAGGAAGCCTAGGTGCATCGGGTGACCTCGCGCCGTTGGCCCATCTTTCTTTACCACTCATCGGAGAAGGTGAGGTTTGGTTCCAAGGTGTTAAACATCCGTCTGCAGCTGTATTGAAGGCTTTGGGTGTGGATGCCATTGAGTTGCGTTCCAAAGAAGGTTTGGCCTTGTTGAATGGAACACAATTCATGAGCACATACGCTTCACACGCGGTAGCGAAAGCGAAACAGCTATGGAACAATTGGGTGGGCATCGCAACGCTTTCTCTCGATGCCTATGATGGTCGTCCTGAGCCTTTCCAACACAATGTGAATGCCATTCGCAACCAAGTGGGACAAATTCAAACGGCAGAAGCTTTCCGTTCGATGTTTGAAGGAAGTGAAATCATTCGTCAAGCGAAAGCTCACGTCCAAGATCCATATTCGTTCCGATGCATCCCTCAAGTTCACGGTGCTTCAAAAGATGCCATTGACTACTGTGCGACAATCGTCGAACGCGAAGTAAATGCCGTAACCGACAATCCAACCGTTTTTCCAGACGAGGAGGACATTGTTTCAGCAGGAAATTTTCATGGTCAGCCCTTGGCAATAACAATGGATTTCTTGGCCATTGCCATGGCGGAGTTGGGTTCAATTTCCGAACGTCGCGTGTACAAGTTGATATCAGGTACGAGAGGATTACCACCTTTCCTGGCGGAAAATGCAGGACTCAATTCGGGGTTCATGATTGTGCAATACACAGCAGCTTCCATTGTCAGTCAGAACAAGCAATACTGCACACCAGCTTCAATCGATTCAATTGACTCCTCAAACGGTCAAGAGGATCACGTAAGTATGGGGGCAAATGCGGCCACAAAGCTTTATAAAGTCATTGAGAACTGCATGTCTCTTCAGGGAATAGAACTCCTCACAGCGGCTCAAGCAATGGCCTTTAGACGTCCTTTAAAATCGTCTGAACGCGTAGAAGTATTGTTCAATCAATTTCGCAAAGAGGTACCCTACATCGCTCAGGATGAATACATGCAACCCCTGATGCAAAAGAGTGTTCAGTTTGTTCAACAGTTAAACATACATCATGGAGCCTAACGAATTCAATAGAGAATTTATCGACGAAGGAACACCTTTCCAGCCAAAACGTCCTCAGTTTTTAACGGTGCTTTGTGTCTTGACCTTCATTTCAACGGGGATGGACCTGCTTTCAGGATTTCCGAAGTTGCTGAATGGACCCTTGAGCGCCGATCAAATGAATGATCAAAAGGTGGAGATGCTCAAATCCATTGAACAACTTCGCGAATTGAATATGGATAGCTTTGCGGTCATGATCGAGAAGTTGATCCGGATGATGGAAGGATTGAATGCACATTTCTATGCGGCTACAGTAGTTGCCTTGATCGTACTCATGGGTGGACTTTCTGCTGCAATTTTGATGTGGACAGGTCGGAAAATTGGCTTTCATGTGTACATCGCGTATTCACTCGCTTCTGCTATGCAGGTCTATTTGTTCGTTTCGCCTTCCAATATTCCAAGTATCGTTATTATTCTCAATGTTTTGGTTTCAGGACTCTTCGTATTCCTATATTCTCGAAACTTAAAATGGCTTCAATAGTCTAAAAATCAATTTATAAAGTACATTCAATTAAAGTAATAGTCAATCATGATTTCAGTCAATAATCTTTCTCTTCAATTTGGTAAACGTGTCCTTTTCGATGAGGTAAATGTAAAATTTGTCAATGGCAACTGTTATGGTGTCATTGGTGCCAATGGAGCAGGAAAATCGACCTTCCTTAAAATTTTAACTGGTGAACAAGACCCAACAACAGGTCGTGTTGAATTGGAACCAGGAAAGCGTCTTGCGGTATTGAAACAAAATCACTTTGAGTTTGATGACATCGAAGTCCTTCAAACGGTGATCATGGGGCACAAGCGACTTTTTGAAATCATGGTCGAGAAAGATGCACTGTATGCGAAACCAGACTTTTCTGATGAGGATGGGATGCGCACGGCTGAACTTGAGGGTGAATTTGCGGATTTAGAGGGATGGAATGCTGAAACAGATGCAGCAACGCTTTTGAGCAACTTGGGGATTGAAGAATCGAAGCACTACCTGAAAATGCAGGACCTTTCGAATGATCTCAAAGTGCGTGTTTTGCTCGCTCAAGCCTTGTTTGGAAATCCAGACGTACTTGTTCTCGATGAGCCAACCAATGACTTGGACCTTGCTACCATCAGTTGGTTAGAGGATTTCTTATTGGACTTTAGAAATACTGTGATTGTAGTATCTCACGACCGTCACTTCTTGGATACCGTATGTACCCACATTTGTGATATCGATTTCAGCAAAATCAACTTGTTCACAGGGAATTACTCGTTCTGGTACCAATCGTCACAATTGGCGATGCGTCAGCGCTCAGATAAAAACAAAAAAGCAGAAGAGAAGAAGAAGGAACTCATGGAGTTTATCTCGCGTTTCTCGGCCAATGCAGCGAAATCGAAGCAGGCTACAAGCCGTCGTAAAATGTTGGATAACCTTGACTTGGAGGAGATTCAACCGTCAAGCCGCAAATACCCGGGAATTACCTTCCACCAAGAACGCGATGCTGGGAACCAAATTCTATCGATCGATGGACTTGCTAAATCAGTTGACGGCAAATCTTTGTTCAAGGGACTTACCATTACGGTGAACAAAGGGGATAAAATCGCATTCATCTCGAGAAACTCTGTAGCTTTAACGGCTTTGTTTGAAATTTTGAACGGACGAATGAAGGCGGATGCAGGTGAATTTACATGTGGTACGACCATTACAACAGCCTATTTGCCAAATGATAACCACGAATATTTTACGGATAAATTACCACTCATTGATTGGTTGCGTCAGTATGCACAAACCGATGAGGAGCGTGAAGAGGTGTATTTGAGAACTTTCCTTGGACGAATGTTGTTTACCGGTGAAGAGGCCATGAAAACTGCAAATGTGCTCTCGGGAGGTGAAAAAGTACGCTGTATGTTGTCCAAAATGATGTTGGCGAAAGGAAATCTACTTTTGATGGATGAACCTACCAATCACTTGGACCTCGAATCGATTACTGCACTCAACAACGGTATGAAGGAATACCAAGGTTCGATTTTGTTTACTTCCCATGACCACGAGTTGGTGAATACGGTGGCGAATCGCATCATTGAAATTACGCCGAATGGAATCATCGATAAAATGATGCCGTACGACGATTACCTTGCGGATTCAAAAATCGCACAACTTCAAGAAGAACTGTACTGATGGATGCACTGCGTGTCAAGAACTATTTCATTCGACACAGACTGATAAGCGCTGTGAGGGATATCAATGTTCGAGGCATCCGCAAATTAGCAGCTTTACTGCCAAGTGTATTGATTCCTAAAGCCAAGGAGCCATACATCTTGGAAACCATACACGGCATCTCGTTGCGTATAGATCCAACAATTGACAATGGCGTTGAACGGAGCTTGCATGAAACAGGAACCTATGAAAAGGGTGTTCTAGGGTTTATGGACGATTATCTAAATCCTGGAGATGTCTTCGTAGACATTGGAGCGAACATCGGATTGATGTCCATTTTTGCGTCCAAATGTGTAGGAGAAACGGGACATGTGCATGCCTTCGAAGCACTGCCTAAAACTGCGCTTATTTTGGAGGAAAACATGAGGTACAATGCGGTAAAGAATAGCACGATTCACGGTTTTGCCCTTGGTGCGTCAAAAGGAACCGCAACCATCTATGAAAACATGCAGGTCAATCGGGGAGGTGCATCCCTAGTTGTAAATGACGGTAGTGAAGGTATCCAGACTTCACTGGAGAAATTGGATGACGTGTATCCGAATACAGCACCAATGGCCATGGTGAAAATCGATGTTGAAGGATACGAACCGATGGTCCTTGAAGGTGCGAAGAATACCTTGTTTCGTTGCCGACCAATTGTTATCATTGAGGTTTCATCCGCCGTTTCTGAATCGTCTATTGATGCCTTGAATCAAATTCGTGCCTTGGGAGCTTATCGGTTTTACCGCTTAAAAGGTACCAAGGAACGTCGATCAACATTGGTAGAAATCAAGGCAGAAGATGCATTGCCTGCGCATGATAATGTGTTTTGTATTCCATCTGAACACAGCAAACACTTGACAAAATAATTCCATTCAACCTCGCAACCGATGAAAACTCGACTCGCTTTCCTTCTTCTTTTGCTCACACTGTGTGTGAACGCTCAAATAAGACCGAATACGGGAGTTTCATGGATTGTTGTGGATAGCGTAGAAGCACAGCTCTTAGAACCCTTAGACATCAGTGCCATTCCTCAATTTGCCAAAGCTGAATTTGCCTTGCATTTTCCAAAGGAAATTGAAGAAAGGGTTAATCGCTTTATCTCGGCATCGAAAGAGCAGAGTGAACAGGCGCCAAACGATGAGATGCTCAATCCCTACCTCGAGTGGGAACTGCGTTTTTACGGGGAATTTGAGCACATTTCTACCGGTAAAAAAATCACCATCGACGGGTTTTACACTACTGAGTTCAAGTCGTGGATGAAGAATCCGTTGAAGCCAGGTCCAAAGCACGAGCTGTACATGGACGATGAATACCGAAAGCTTGGCGACTGGATGGAGTTGCCAACAGCCAATCCCTTTCTTGTGCGTTTCGCAGCTCCTGATACGGGTATTTGGCGTGTTGTGTTTTACGTGCAGACTAAAGATGGCAATTTAGATAAAAGTGTACCAATGGAGTTCAATGTTGTTGCATCCAACGATCCTGGTTATGTGCACGTAGCTGAAAATCAACGTTTCTTAGCTTTGGGTGATCATTTCTTCCCTGCGATCGGACCAAACATCAAATGGCCTGAAACGAATCCATACATGGATCCAGAATTCGCACAATTGATGGGGCCGGCATCTGAGAATTACCGACCGAATTTTTCTGTTCCTCGGGTGTACGAAAAATTCTTAGAGTACATGACGAAAGTTTCGCGAAATGGAGTGAAAACGGCACGAATCATCCAGTTTCCAGCAAGCAACGAAATCGAATGGGAGCATGTTGGAGATTATACCTCCCGCTTGCACATGGCCCAGGAGATGGATCGTATTCTTGAACATGCGGAAGAGCTTGGACTTTACCTGCAATGGAACATGGCCATACACCTTACGTTCAAGTTCAATGCGTATGGCGTCAATCAATGGGATTGGATTGATGACCCCAAGACCGCCGAAGATGGGATCAATGCCTTTGGCTACAAAGCGGCCTTTGGCTTGGTTGAACCACTCGATTTCTTGAAAAATGCCGACGCGAAAAAATACTACAAACAGCGCATTCGCTACATCCTTGCACGATGGGGATATTCGACACGCATCAGCGTTTTTGAAATCTTGAGTGAGATTTCCAACATTTCCAACATCAATTACGGCAACGAAAGCGACAAGTTTTACGAATCCAATTGGCCCGTTTACCGCGAGTGGATGATCGAAATGGCGGGATACATCAAGAGCCAATATTACGGACAAGTGCACGTACTCACGGGAAGTTACTCGGGTGACAAGGCGGTTGAAGATTCGACCTATGAAGATGCATCCTTCGATCTCATGAGTTTCAACAACTACGACATCAGTGCTCCAAATTTTGCCACTTTTTTCACCGGCAGCAACACCTCCAATGGGAAAGGAGGACCTCGTGTTTATGGCGTTTCCAACGTTTACCTCAATGAAGATTGCGCCTTCGTTCAAGAAAAGCACATCGATTCTTACAGCTGCAGAAGTGTGGGCGATTCTTGTCGACACAACGTAAAACCATTGATGTATGCCGAAACAGACCCCATGCAAACGATATGTGATACCAACGGGACCGAAGTTCGACGTGCCATTTGGCAAAGTGCGTTTTCAGGTTTGGCAGGAGCAATGAGCTGGGAGGCACAGCGCACACCAAAAATATTGATCGACTATGCGTTTCTGCATCAATTCTTAATGACCTATCCACTTCAAAAAGGAAATTGGCATCCTGGTGCATCCCAATTGAATGCCGATGGATCATGGACCTACGATGCTGCAGCTTACAATGCAATGGACGGCGAACCCGAAGCTGGTGCGTTTAAAAATGCCGATTTAATGTATTTGCGCTCCATGACTGGCGATTCAGCCATAGGTGTCATTACCAATAAAACCTACTCGGTGTATTCCTTGACGGATTGTTTTGAGCAGGAAATGAACCTTCCAGACCCGGGCTACGGGCAGCAAAAAACAGTGAGCCTTCGAAAGGAGGGGTTGAAAATCAAAGTGGTCAATCGCGGTAAATATTTGGTTTCATTCTATGCAACTACTGACCCCACAAAAGTGATTCATGCCTACACAACACGTGGAAAATGGATCCGTCTCGATTATGAGTTGCCAGCGACGAATAAGGACTTTATTGTGTTGTTTACGATGAAGAAGCTGTTGAGTAATTAGTTGTGAGTAATTAGTTGTGAGTTACGAGTTATGAGTTACGAATTGCGAAGCATCAAATAATAAATTGCCGAAGGCATCAAATTATACATACATCCAATTGCCAAAGGCATCAAATTTGAAAAAATGAAATATAGCATCTCCATCGATCAACCACAACAGCAGTACATTCAAATCACGGCGTTTTTTACAACCGTTTCCGAATCGTTAGAATTTCATTTGCCAAGTTGGAGACCAGGTCGCTATGAATTGGGCAATTTTGCCAAGAATGTGAAAGATGTACGCGTGTTTGATGTCGACACACATAAGCGATTGGAGATCCAGAAATTGACCAAGGACTGTTGGCAAGTGACTACGGGTCAGAGCAAAGAAATTCGTGTGGAATACCGCTATTATGCGGCAGAATTGAATGCCGGTTCGAGTTATTTGTCAGAGGAACAATTGTATGTAAACCCTGTGAATTGTTTCGTGTTTTCAAAGGAGCAGTTGTCTGAGGCCGTTGCACTTGAAGTAAACATTCCATCTGCATGGGAAATAGCCACCTCGATGCGCAAAGATGGCACGACACTTTATGCGGATCATTTTGATGAGTTGGCCGATTCACCTTTTATCTGTTCAGCACAATTGCAACACGATGCCTATACTGTTGCAGGTACCTTGTTTCATTTATGGTTCAATGGGGAGTCCAAACCAGATTGGGACCGTTTGAAAAAAGATTTCGAAGCGTTTACGCAGGCACAAGTGAATAAGTTTGGTGAGTTTCCAGTTTCGGAATACCACTTTCTCTTTCAAATCTTACCCTACAAGGCCTACCATGGCGTGGAACATTGCAAGTCAACAGTGATTGCTCTTGGACCAACGTATTCCGTTTTTGGTGAGGATTATAAGGAACTACTTGGTGTTTCTTCCCACGAATTGTATCATACATGGAACGTAAAGGCCATCCGACCGATTGAAATGTATCCCTACGATTTTACAAAAGAAAATTATTCTCATCTCGGTTTCATCTGTGAAGGTGTGACTACCTATATGGGTGATTTATTCCTTTTGAAAAGTGGGGTGTTTACTTTGAAACAATACCTGAAGGAGTTTAGCAATCAATTGCAGAAACATTTTGACAACTTTGGCCGCTTCAATTATTCTGTAGCTGAATCTTCTTTCGATACATGGTTGGATGGTTATGTTGCAGGTGCTCCTGGTAGAAAAGTATCCATCTATACGGAAGGATGTCTACTTGCTTTTGTAACGGATGTTAGAATTCTTCGTGCCACAAACAACCGCTATGGCTTGGATGAGGTGATGAAAAGGCTCTATTACAATTTTGCCCTAGAAGGAAAAGGAGTGAGTGAGCAAGATTACAAAGATATGCTGGAAAACATCTCCGGAATTTCTTTTGATGATTTGTTTAAGGACTATGTGCATGGAACACGACCTTATGAATCCATTCTTGTGGATTGCCTAGAGTATTTGGGACTTTCCATGGAACACAAACCTTCTCCGTCCTATTCAGCAGGTAAACTTGGATTTAAAGCTGTAAAGTCCACCTCTAAAGTGCTGTCTATTTATCCCGGTAGTCCGGCATACTTAGGTGGTCTCATGATCGATGACGAGGTGATTTCGGTGAATGGATTCAAGGTGTCGTCAGATTTGGACAACTGGCTGACTTATTTCGCCGATGCGGATAAAGATCTTGTTGTTCAGCGTTCTGGAAAGCATATCTCCTTGCGACTTCCTGAGGTACAACGTTTCTTTTATTCAGAGTATTCCGTAATCGAAATGGATCAACCCATCAGTTCCCAGAAAAAGGCTTTCGAAGCTTGGAAAAAGTAAGTTCAACGAAACCTTCTGAACGAATAGAAAATTCAAAGCCTAAGATCAGAACTTATAGCTGATTCCCATACTTGGTAGGATCGGGAACTGGTAAATAGATTCTCCTGTTACACGATTCACATAGAAAATGTTGTGGCGGTCGTACACATTGGTGATGCTACCGATAATCTCCAGGACATCTTCGTTTTTAAACTTGAAGTTTTTCTTTACAGTGATGTCCAAACGATGGTAGTACGGCAAACGCTGGCTGTTAAAGCCTCCAAGCAAGGTTGAAACTGTTGATGGATTGCTCGTTGTGTAATCTGTCGTTACTCCTCCAGAGAAGTTGTCATTTTGGTAGAATCCTGCGGTAGGGGTGAATGGAAGTCCAGACCCTAAGTTCCAACGGATGCTCAACTCAAGTGTTTTCTTCTTGCCAAACAAATAGGTACCCACAAGGTTGATGTTGTGACGACGGTCAAATACTGGGTAGTATTGTGTAAATCCATCCCAACGTGTGGAGTGCCCGTACGAATATACTCCCCACAGGAACAAGCGCTCACGGCTGTACTTCAACAAGACATCTACACCATAAGAAACACCGTCCTCAATGATAAAGTCTTTTTTGTACACATCGTCAATATTGGCAAACTGCGCGATATCCTCGTACAATTTGTTTTGGTTGATGTTGCTCAACTGGGAGAAATACTTGTAATATCCTTCTATGTTCGCTGAAAAATACTTGTTGATGTCGTATTCAAACCCAAAGATGGCATGCCATGCGTATTGGATTCCATTCTTAACGTTCTTCACGTTTTGAAATTCGTTGACAAATTGAGATTGCACATTCTGAGGAGCTGAAAGCAAGCCGTTGAACAGGTTCACGACATCTTTATCCGACGATGCAGAGGTGAAGTTTTGAGAGAATCGTCCTCCAGAGAACTTAAAACGCAATTTTTCTGTAGCGTTGTATTTCAAGCCGAGGCGGGGTTCCGGTGAAATCGTGCCTAAAGAAGCATACACTTGCATGCGAACACTTGGTTGAATGACCCAACGACCGCGAACCAAACGCATGTTGGTGTACATCCCAATTTCAGTGGTGAAGTTTTCTGCTTTAATTTCGCGCTTTGCTTCGTTGTAGGTGGTAAATGATGTGTTAAATCCATTCAAATTCAACCCGTAATTCAACTCACTTTCTTTACGCAAGAAATACGTAAAGTCGAATCCAATATCGAATCCACCAACCTTACTCGTTCGCGGTTGAACATTGCTTTCGTTGAATGTTGTTTCATAATTGCTTCCATTGACGTGCCCACGAATAAACACCGATGAGCTGCTTGGAACCATGAGGAAGTTGATTCCTCCACCTGAAGCTTTCCAATTTAAATCAGCAACGCCATAATTTACACTGTCCTGATTGTGGAATCCAAAGGCACTAAATTTTGAACCGCCGTCTCCTTGGAAGGTAACCTTACTGTACAGATCCGTGAAGTTAAACGGTAAGCCACGACCTTGGTTTATGCCTGGATACAAGGTTTTTGACGTGTAATCTAAAAGTGAGTGCTTTCCAGAAAAAATAAATGAGCCATTGCTCGGCTTTCCGTCTTTTCGTTTGCCCAATGGTCCTTCAAAAACAACTTTGCCCAAGAATGGTGAAGCAGAAACCTTTCCACCAAATTCTTTGCGGTTACCGTCACGGTAGGTAATGTCCATCACGGATGAAATTCTACCTCCATACTTCGCATCAAATCCTCCTGTATACACATCTACGTTCTTCACCAATTCTGTTTCAAAGATCGAGAAGAAACCGATGGAATGGAATGGATTGTAGATGGTCATCCCATCCAAAAGTACTTTGTTTTGGATTGGTGTTCCACCTCTAACGTACAACTGTCCACCTTGGTCACCTGTAGTGACAACTCCTGGTGTTACGCTAAATGCTCCAACAACATCGTTTTCTGCACCGTAACTTGGGACGCGCTCCAATCCTTTGGTATCGAACTGTAATTTTGAAATTTGAACTTCGTTTTTCTTGCGTTTGCCATCTGCACTGGCGTTTACCTCATCGAATTCTTTGACATTTTCTTGCTTTTCAAGTTCAATTTTTACATCGAGGATTCCTTTGGCTGCAGTTACTTCAATATTTCGAGTTACCACTCCATAGTTGAAGTTGTCAATTTTTAGAATATAAGATCCTTTCTCGATTTTGGGAATGGAAAAAATTCCAGAGATGTCTGTTACTGCACCTGTAACCGTTGAACTATCAGCGCTTCTGAGCAATCGCACTTTTTCATAAGCGATCGGCTCTCCATTCTTCTTGTCTGATAGAAAACCACGAATGGTAAAATCTTGAGAAAAGGCTAAACCGTTGATAAATAGGAATGAAATTACAATCAGCAAGTGCTTCATAGCGTGTTTGGTTCTTTTAACGGTCTCGAAGATACATTTAATTGCGTGAAACGATGCTATTTTTATACAAAACCTTGTGGTGATTTTAGTTGTTTTTTCGCAGCACGATTTTCGCCTTTTCCCAATACACATCCATTTCTGTGAGCGTCATGTCTGAGAGTGCTTTTCCTTCCTGTGCCGTCATATCTTCCATCATTTGAAAACGCTTGATGAACTTTTGGTTGGTGAGTGCGAGTGCATTTTCCGGATTGATGTCAACAAATCGGGCGTAATTGATCAAAGAAAACAAGAGATCGCCAAATTCTTCGACACGGTGCTCCGTGCCTTTTAGCTGTTCTTCTCGAAATTCGTTCAGCTCCTCTTGAACCTTATTCCATACATCATCTGGGTTGTCCCAGTCGAATCCAATTCCCTTCACTTTTTCTTGAATGCGGGCAGCTTTTACCATGGCAGGCAAGGAGGATGGAACACCTTCGAGTACCGATTTCCGTCCTTCTTTAAGTTTTAGTCTTTCCCAATTTGCTTTCACCTCATCCTCTGTTTCAGCAAGCGTATCCCCGTAAATGTGAGGGTGTCGATACACCAATTTATCACAGATGGCATTCAGCACGCTCTCTACATCGAAAGCACCTTGTTCTTGACCAATTTTACAGTAGAAAACCATGTGCAGAAAGAGATCTCCGATTTCGCCTTTTAACGCGGGTAAATCATTGGATGTGATGGCATCCGCCAGTTCATAGGTTTCTTCTATGGTGAGGTGGCGCAAGGATTCAAGGGTTTGTTTTTGGTCCCAAGGGCATTTTTCACGGAGGTCATCCATAATGGTTAAAAGGCGCTCAAAGGCAATAAGTCGAGGATCTGTCATGGAAACAAAATTAGAATTTTTCGGAATGTACTTTTCAATTCATTATTTTAGCATCCAGAATGCGCTCAGGATTGTTCATACTTTTTCTATCCATTTCTTTTTCTGCGTTTTTACAGAAAGAGTGGGGGTTGGAATACCGTCAAAAAGTCGGGTTTCTTGCGGCGCATCGCGGTGTAATGAGCCATTTGGCAGTCAACCAAGCCTACGCAGGAGAACTTTCTCTTTTCTTTCATCCAAAAGGCCGAAAACAGTGGCATGAGGCCATTGGTTATCCGTCAATGGGTGTGACGCTTTTTGGTGGTTCTGTGGGGAACAATACGGTTTTAGGAACCTTCTGGGGCGCTTACAGCTTTATCGAATTTCCATTTGTGAAAACGTGTCATTTTCAACTTTACGGTAAAACGGGTGCAGGTCTAGGGTACACGGCTAAGGTATTTAGTAATGAACTCAACCCGAAGAATGTAGCCATGAGTACTCATGGAAATGCGTTGATTTGCCTTGGATTAAAAAGTCAATTTTCCTTTGGTCTTAATGCCATTGTACTCGGAATTGACATGACACACTTCAGCAATGGTGCTTATAAAGTGCCTAACCTAGGGGTCAACTTACCGTACCTTTCTTTTGGGTTCGGGAGAACGATACAGACTGCTCCAAAAGATACACTGCAACTTCCAACTGTGGTTCCTTTGCGTAAGTGGTTGTTTGGCGTTACGGCAATTAGTTCCGTAAAAGAGGTGTTTCCTACAGGTGGAAAAAAATACCCGATTTTTGCCTTCAGCGCACACGCACGCTACTTCACGAGACCAAAAGTGGGTTTAGAGGCGTCGTTCGATATCATCTCAAAACAGGCGATTCAAGCGTATCGACCGGAAATCGTAAAATCACAATGGGATATTCTTCAGTTGGGTGTTTTTGTCGGCTACCTTTTGCCTTTGGATCAGTTTCATTTTACGCTAGGTATGGGCGTTTACCTCAAAGATAAATACCAACCTGAAGATGCGATGTACCATCGCGTTGGCATTCGCTATTACTTTAAAAATGGCTTAAATACACAGGTCGTATTGAAATCACATTGGGCAAAGGCCGATTATGTCGAATGGGGGCTTGGATATACATTTAATTTCAAGAAGAAATGAAGCTGATTGTCGCACTGAGTTTTAGTATTCTGCTGATTTTGGGGTGTAAGAAACCTGAAAATAGACCTTGCTGGAAAACGGCTGGTGCCGATACAGAGTTAATTATTGAGGTTGAGCCGTTCTCTAAATTGTTTTTGCGCGAGCACGTTGAATTTGTGTTGGTACAAGATACTGTCGAAAAAGTGGTGTTAACAGGAGGAAAGAATTTGTTGAACTTTATCGCTGTATCGGTTACCGACCAAACGCTGGAAATAGGAAATGACAATAAATGCACCTTCTTCCGTTCCTACGACAAAAAAGTGAAAGCTGAGATTCATTTTAAAAGCATTGAAAACATTCATTTTGAAGGGTCAGAACCATTAACCAACAAGGGTAAACTCAATTTTAGCTGGTTGACCTTGCTTATTCGTGATGGCGCTGGTCCCGTGAACTTGAATTTTGATGCATTTGTGGTCATCGCAACAATCAGCCATGGTTGGGGTGATTTTACATTTTCGGGATCCGTGAATTATGCCAATTTCAATGTGTGGAGCAATGGATTTTGCAATACCTATGGATTGAGCGTAAAGGATTCTATCAGCGTCGTATCTGCCACACAAGGTCCGATGCACATCAATGCCGACCATGCAAAATTGAAAGCTGAGACAAATGGTTCTGGGAATATTTATTACCGCGGCACACCAAGTGCGATTGCATTCAATAAATACGCGCTGGGCGACTTGTTGGATGACAATTAACTGAGCTTGAGCTTATGCTTCAGCTTCATGAGAATTTTGAATGCATTTTCAACATCTTCTTGACGCACAACAATTGTAAATTCAGTGGATGTCGAAACAATTTCAACGATATTAATCCCTTCCCAAGCAAGGTGTTTCAATAAATAGTAGTACACCCCATACATCTCATAATTGAGGTTTGGCAATACCACCGTAACCGCAGATAAGTTCACATTGTGCGATTTCATGCGTTCATTGGCGAAGCATTTTTCCATCAGCGCTGAATGCCTTTCTTGAAGCACATAGGTCGTTTCAGTTACTCCTTGACAAAGGGCGAAAAAAGAATCGCTTTCTTTTGAGATGGTTTCAAAAAGAGTTGTCTGAGCAGCTTTTAACGTGTTTGAATTCTCGTAAGTGAAATCGGATAAATTGTTGCGCACAAGGAAATCTCCCAAATCACCCATCATGTTGGTGATTTTCATGTTCAAACGCTGATATAAACTAGGGGTCATGCGTTTAATTGCCATCACAATCGCTCCTTCATTCACTTTTTTGCCCATCATTTCTTCGATGTCGGGTTGTAATTTTCGCGCCAAAGCTGAAATATTGATGAGGTCTTCGGCCATTGCTTCACGCAAAAATGGACTGCGGTTGATGAGTGCTTCTGTTGCTGATCCAATCGAATTCATAAGGCAATTATTTGTGTGTTTTTCAGAATGTTGGTTTGAAAAATTTAAGTCAAACGGGAGTGAACAAGATCTAGTGCCATCTGCAACTGCTCTTCTCGGTTGAGGTGAGATGTATCAATGACGACGGCATCCGGTGTTTGTAGGAGTGGACTGTCTTCTCTAGTAGAATCGACATAGTCGCGTTCATTGAGGTTCTGAAGCACCTCTTCAAGATTCGTTTTTATGCCACTTTCTTTCAACTCAAGAAATCTTCGTTCTGCGCGTATTTCAGGAGCTGCGGTCACAAACAATTTGAGTTCAGCATTTGGAAAAACAACAGAGCCGATGTCTCTACCGTCCATGACTATACCGCCGTTTTCTCCCATTTTTCGTTGCTCATCGACCAATTTCTTTCGAACAAAGGGAAGCGCAGCAATCTTTGAAACATCACTTGCTACCTCTGGGGTACGAATGAGCGTTTCGACATTTACGCCATTGAGCAATAAATCACTCGCTCCTCGCGATGCATTGAAGGCAAAGGTGAGCGAAATTTTATCCAAATGTGCGAGAATCTCAGATTCATTGGGGACGCCGTCAGTGATCAATCCCTGTTGACGGCAATATAGCGTTACACCACGATACATAGCGCCACTATCGACAAAAACGTAGCCCAATACCTTGGAAAGCGCTTTGGCCATGGTACTTTTTCCGCAGGAGGAATGCCCGTCAATGGCTATGGTAATTTTTTTGTCTGACATACTGCGAATGTACGGAATTCAATGCAAAAAAAAGGGCCAACCGCAGCTGACCCTTTCCTTTTTTTGGCGGAGTGACTTAGAATCGCCAACCCACTCGGATTGCAGCTGTTGCGCTGTTTCCAAATGTGATCGAGTTCCCTTGAGGATGAATTTGAATGGTTGTCCCACTCAAATTCATTTCCCCACCTTTGTCGACCGTTGACCGCAAACTGAGACCTAACTCAGCGCCAATAAAGACATTTTCGGCAAAATAGTAATCAAATCCAGCAGCTAGACCAAGACCAAATCCATTGTTTTTGGTCATGACTTCTGCATTCGAACCCTGAACAAAATCGCCATCACCAGGAGTTCCTGAATTGGGAGAGTAGTCTTTCCAATCCTCGTGTTGTGTTCCAAACCCTACAAGGACATCCAAGGCAATGTAAGGAGAGAGTCGCTCCATTTGTGAAAAATGGTAAGAACCGCCCAAACTGATCCATGTAATGGCAGACCGCAAGGTTTGTGTTCCAATGGAGTCAACGTTAGGATGGAAGTCAGCTCCGAGTCCGTAGATGTTGTAGACATCTTGGGCGTAGTTGTGTTGAAATCCAATACGCGCAGCAAAATTGTCCGTCGCAAAGTAGCGGAACTTGATCATTGGTGCAGTAAAGGTGTTGGTTGTGGTGTTTAGACTCAGTCCTCCTTCCAAAGAGAAGGGATTCGAATCAATCGGTCTTTGGGCAAGAACTGCAGTTGACAATGCGAGAGCCCCAACTAAAAATGTAATCTTTTTCATACTGATTATCGTTTGTGGTTTGTGCAAAGATAAGGGCGAATCTCATTAGGGGCGTGTGATGGATGTTAGGGATAAACATGACAATGGTCATACGTAAAAGTGTAGCCACAAAAAAAGGGGCCGAAGCCCCTCTTACATGTTATTATTTCACATTAGAATCTCCAACCCAAACGGATCGCAGCTGTTGCGCTGTTTCCGAAAGAAGAAGCAGTTCCTGAAGAAAGTGTTGTAGATGTCAAAGTAGTTGACCCAAAAGTTGAGCTAGCTTCACCGCCTTTGTCTTTTGCGCTTAGGAACATCAAACCAACCTCAGCTCCAATGAATACATTCTCAGCAAAGTAGTAGTCAAAACCACCGGCAATGTTCAATCCTAAACCAGATTGTTTTGAAGTAGCTGCTGTTGTAAGGCCTGCAACATAATCAGTACCGTCTGTATCAACGCCATCAACTTTTGTTGAACCAGATCCAATCATAACATCTAGGGCTACATAAGGAGAAAGTCGATCCATTTGAGAAAAATGGTACGATCCACCGAGTGAAATCCATGTCAAACGATCTTTCGTTGTAACTGTACCCAATGAATCAGCTGATTCGTTTCCTTGTGCATCAAAACCGTAATAGTTGTCTACAGTCTTTGAATTGTCCATTTGAAGCCCCAAACGAACAGCAAAGTTGTCCATAGCGAAATAACGCAACTTCAACATCGGTGCGTTGAACGTGTTTGACGCTGAGTTCAAACTCAATCCACCTTCCAAAGAGAAAGGATTTGAATCTGTTGGTCTTTGAGCAAATGTTGATCCTGTTAAGGCAAGAGCTCCTACAAGTACTGCTAACTTTTTCATAGTTTAAAGTTTAAATTGTTTGCTTCCAATACGGAGGTGACTATAAAAAGGTTGTTGAAAACTGTAAAAAAAGTTGTTAATAATTTGTAATCTGTTGTAATTGAGCGATTTAAAAATTTAAAAAATCACTTCCTCCAACGATCAATGCAGCTGCTCAGCGTCAACATGTGAAGAGAACCCGAATGGGAATAGGAAGAAAATCCATAGTCAATGGTGAACTTCTTGAAGTAAAGTCCCAAACCGAAAGTGAATCCCGAAACTCCGGGACGATTCACCAATTTCATTTCTTGACGACGGTTGTAATCAAATCCAGCTCGAACGTGAATACTTTTTGAAATTAATATTTCAGCTTGATACGTAAAGTGACGTGCTAATTTCTCGCCAAAGTTTGCCGATGGCACTGGAATCGTGTCTCCTGTCAATGGATCAAGTGTTGGCAAGGCATTGGGATCGTTGTAGCTCAAGTCCCAGCGGTTTAAGTGGTGAGCCAACAAGGAAAAACGAAAGGGCGCATGGCCCAACTTGTAAGATGCCGCCATTTGCATCTCGACAGGTAAGGGGTCGTGTTGCTTTGAGCTGTAGCCATTGAACTGATAACCCACATTTTTCATCATGGCAGTCACCAAAATGTTTTCGTTTTTACTGGTGTAAGTTCCTGCCAAGTCGATGGATGCCCCAAATGCATTGTAGATTTCGAGTTGGGAGTAGAGCAGGCTGACATTGGCACCAACGGATATTCTCGGGTTCAACTGACGTCCATAGCCCGCACCCACGATGCATTCAAAAGGACGAAAACTACCATAATCCGCACCTGTGACGTCCGTATAGCGAAACTCTCCATAATTGACATAGCGCATCGAGGTGCTTAAAACTCCGCCCAATAGGCTTCGTCCGTACGCGAGCATGCCATAGTTTATGCCACCAGCCAAAAGTGCTTGGTTCACCGAAATGCTATTGTGCATTTTGGCATTCAGCAAGGAGGGATTCGTAATCCCCAGGTTAATGTCTTGGTCTTTGACAGAAATGAACTCATTCCCAAGACCAGCCGAACGTGCATTGAAGGTGAGGTCGAGTAGCGGAAAGGCATAGGTGCCGCCCGTTTGTCCTGTTGCGTTTAAAGCACTTACAATCAAGGTAACTAAGAGAACAATTCTTACCATCATTCGGTGGATGTTTTGTTTAATCGGCACAACTAACGCAAATATTAAGGTTAAATTTTAATATCAAACTCTTTTTCCCAATTCGATGGCCTCTAAATCGTGAATGCGATCTCCTGTAATGCAAAATCGAAGGATGGTCTTGACGCTGTGAAATCCTTTAAATCCACAAGCTCCAGGATTCATCCAAAGCATGTTGTACTTGGGATCCATCTTCACGAGTAAAATGTGTGAATGTCCACAAATGAAGAGCTTTGGAGCTTTTTCTTCCAAGGCATCGAAGGCCGGTTTGGCATATTTTCCAGGCTTACCACCAATGTGGGTGATGAGCACATCTACCTCTTCACACGTAAATCGATTGAATTCAGGTAGCTCTGAACGGATGAGGTGATCGTCGATGTTGCCGTAAACTCCACGCAAAGGCTTGAACTTCCTCAATTCATCAACGACCGCGATGTCCCCAATATCTCCGGCATGCCAAATCTCATCAACATCCTTAAAATAGGTGTAAATCTTTGGATCTACATAGCCATGTGTGTCTGAAAGAAGCCCGATTTTGGTCATGCAACAAAATTAAGAAAGTTGATTCAGCAGCAAACTTTTAAATACATTTGTTCTCCATGGATGAGCAACATTTGGAGGATTGGCTTCGGCGAAGAAAGGAACGGCGGGAATTGCGCACTGCAGACCACCTGTTTCCTCGCATTGTTGCTGGCGATAAACAAGCTTTGAGCGCTGGGATTACAGTGCTTGAAAGTACCCTTGACGCCGATCGAGATGCGGCGAATGACTTGGTAGATCTTTCTTTGAAGGCAGGTCGTACGTCTATACGTGTGGGGATTACAGGAGTTCCCGGGGTGGGTAAAAGCACATTCATCGAAACTTTTGGTTGCCTTTTGGCCGATCGAGGGATGAAAGTTGCGGTACTTGCCATCGATCCATCAAGCGCAGAAAGTGGGGGGAGTATCCTTGGTGACAAAACGCGCATGGAACATTTGTCAGTGCATCCCAATGTGTTTATTCGCCCAACAGCGGCTGGAGGAACACTAGGCGGTGTTGCCCGACGAACTCGTGAAGCCATTTACCTCTGTGAAGCGGCTGGTTTTGACATCATTTTGATTGAAACAGTTGGTGTTGGTCAGTCGGAAACCTTGGTGCATTCCATGGTCGATTTCTTTCTCTTGTTGATGCTTTCGGGTGCTGGAGACGAACTTCAAGGTATAAAGCGTGGCATCATGGAAATGGCGGATGCACTTGTCATCACAAAGGCGGATGGCGAAAACATCAAGAAATCTGAAATGGCGGCGCGCGAGTATGCCAATGCGATGCATCTTTTTCCTCCGAAAGCGAGTGGATGGATTGCGCCTTCGTTTACGTGTAGCGCCATACAAAAGAACAACATCGAAAAGGTGTGGCAAACCATAGAATCGTACGTCAATTCTACGCGGATCAACGGGTGGTTTGAAGAAAACCGAAGAAAACAAGATTGCTTTTGGCTCAATGAAAGTTTAAAAGAAATGATTTTACACGAGTTTTTCGGCAATTCAGACATGCGTAAAGCCTTGGATGACATGGAAAAGAACGTATTTAATGGCGAGGTGTCGTCGTTTCAGGGTGCTGAAAAACTATATACATTATTCAACGAAATGCTGCGTAAAAATGGAAAGTGAATTTAAGATTGAGGGGGATTACATTGAGTTGATTCAGTTGCTCAAAGCATTGGGTATTGCCGAAACAGGCGGACATGCCAAACATATCGTCGAAGGCGGAGAGGTGGAACGTAACGGTGAAATAGAATACAGAAAACGGGCGAAACTTATTCCAGGTGACCTCATTCAAATTGATGACATCATCGTCCGAATGACCTAGGTTTTAAAACAATTCTTGCAATTCTTTTTTAAGGTAGTCAACAGTAATTTCACTAGGCAAAACACCAACTTCGGCCACGATTTCAAAAATCTTAGCCGACAAATCCATACCTGTAGAGGTGGCACTCATCTGATTTCCTGCGATGTTGATGATCTTAATGGTTTCTTCCTTTGAGTTTTTAACCATTTGCCATCCTTGCGGAGAAACGAACAACTGCTGTGCAACATTGTGGTCATATTCTTCACGAATGGCTTTTAAAAAGTCGGCTTGAAGCGCTCGTGCTGGCAATCCTGGATTGTGCAAACGCATCACCAAACTGTTTGGGTGAATGCGCTCCATCAACAATACAGCACGCTGGTAGGCCTCAACTCTGTTCGGTAAGAAATATTCTTGACGTTGCTTTTTCAGTTCAATTTGTGCCGATCGAAACTCTTTGGTCGTTTCTCGGCGAAGGAAAAAAATCGTTGTGAGCAATACACCTCCGGCTGGGAAAATGATTAATGCAATCTGAAGCAAGGCATCCATGTTGTTGTCGTTTTTGCAAAGATAAAATTACCTTTGACAAAAGATAGCATGTGTTTGACCACATGTGATTGATTTTTAATACTAATTTCATCTGCATAACTGAACAAATGAGTACTCCCATTATCATTACTGTCCTCGTTGCCTACTTTTCTGTCCTGATTTTTATCTCTTGGATTACATCAAGAAACGCAGATACAGAGTCGTTTTTTACTGGAAACAAGCAAAGTCCTTGGTATTTGGTGGCTTTTGGAATGATCGGTGCCTCACTTTCTGGAGTGACTTTTATTTCTGTTCCAGGGAAAGTCCTGAATGAAGGAATGGCCTACTTTCAAATTGTTCTGGGCTATGTTATTGGATACATCGTGATTGCACAAGTGCTGATGCCGCTGTATTACCGTTTGAATGTCACGTCGATTTATGAATATCTGAGGGACCGCTTTGGCGTGGTTTCCTACAAAACGGGAGCTGCATTTTTTATCCTTTCCCGCACCCTTGGATCGGCTACACGACTTTATTTAGCGACGATTGTTCTTCAATTGTTTCTGTTTGAAGACTTGAATGTGCCGTATTGGTTGACAGCAGTGATTACCATTGCCTTGATTTGGGTGTATACGTTTAAAGGAGGGATCAAAACCATTGTGTATACCGATACCTTTCAAACCTTATTCCTGGTGAGCGCTGTTGTAATTTGCACCATCATCATTGCCAACGTGTTGCACGTAGACTTTTCAGGCTTGTATAAAATGATCAGCTCCACAAAAACAACTGCAGGTGGTTCAATGACACAAATCTTCTTTTTCGACGATCCAAATTCTAAACTTTTCTTTCCGAAACAATTTTTCGGAGGGATGTTCTTGGCCATTGCCATGACTGGGCTAGATCAGGATTTGATGCAAAAGAACTTGACATGTAAGTCCATTGGTGATGCGCAAAAGAACATGTATTCGTTTACAACAATCCTTGTGGTTACCAACTTCTTGTTCTTGTTGCTGGGTGGTGCTTTGTATGTGTATGCGGCGGCTAAAGGTGTTGATTTGCCTATGGCAGGTGAGAATGTGAAAACAGATCATGTGTTCCCGACCTTGGCATTGAACAATTTCGGGACTGTCGCTGGAATTTTCTTCCTACTCGGGATAACGGCCTCTTCGTATGCATCGGCAGACAGTGCCTTGGCGGCCTTGACTACCGGATTTTGCATCGATTTCTTGAATTTCCACAAACGCGAAGAAAAGGAACGTCAGCGTTTGAAATTGCTCGTTCACATCGGATTCTCCGTGTTGTTCTTGGTCATTATTTTACTCACAAAATGGTACGTTGACGCAAACCCGCAAACCGATTTGATTGGACTTATCCTCACGATTGCAGGCTATACATACGGACCACTTTTGGGCTTGTTTTCATTTGGCATCTTTACCAAACGAAAGTTGAATGAATGGTTCGTTCCACTTATTTGCTTGTTGGTTCCTTTGTGTTGTTATTGGTTGGACAAGCATTCGGAATCGCTGTTGAATGGGTATAAATTTGGAAATGAACTGTTGATTTTGAACGGAATACTCACCTTTATAGGCCTATTGCTTATTTCAAAAAAATCACACTTAACACCGGCATATGAAGATCGTACTTGATGATCATGGAATGCACTTGCGTTTCGCTCCCTTGACATTGACACGTCCGTTGGGAAATGTCCGAATAGGAATACTTACGAACGACAAGCGTTGGGCGAGGTACTTGCCGGATGCAGAAATTGGATTCGTCACAGAAGCTTACCTTTCACAACGTTTTGTGGGCTTTGATGCACCAGATTTAAGCGTGAACGCACAAGTGATTCCCAATGAGGATGTCATAGCAGCGCTTTTGGCCTTGGCGAATGGTGAAATGCTTTACATGAACGATTTGTGGCTGGGAAGTCAAGGAAAAGGAGGAGGAGCACGTGTGGACTTTACTGGAGAATCTCCAACCGTAGTTTCTGAGCGCTGGCACATTTATCAGCTGAATGGTCAGGTGCTTGAACAGGATTTTCATCTTTTGACAAACGGCAGAACTTCGCAGACTCTTTCCAAAACAAACACAATAATTGGTGATCGTTCTCGAATTTTCATTGAAGAAGGCGCTCATGTTGAGGCATCTACAATCAATACGAATGAAGGTGTGGTGTATATTGGGAAGGATGCTGAAATCATGGAGGGATCACTCATTCGCGGTCCTTTGGCCATGTGTGAACATAGCGCCTTGAAACTTGGGACAAAGGTCTATGGTCCCTGCACATTAGGACCACACTGTAAAGTTGGCGGAGAAATAAACAATGTTGTTTTTCAGGCCTATTCCAACAAAGGTCACGATGGATTTTTGGGCAATGCCTTGATTGGTGAATGGTGCAATCTGGGCGCAGATACCAATACCTCCAATTTGAAAAACAACTATGCCGCGGTAAGTACGTATTCGTTTGAAACGCAAAATGAGGAGAAGACGGATGCCTTGTTTATGGGAGTTTGCATGGGCGATCATTCCAAATGTGGCATCAACACGATGTTCAATACGGCTACAGTTATTGGAGTTTCGACCAATGTTTTTGGTGCTGGTTTTCCAGATAAATACGTGCCTTCGTTCCGCT
Source organism: Bacteroidota bacterium (assembly GCA_039798485.1). Lineage (GTDB taxonomy): Bacteria > Bacteroidota > Bacteroidia > Flavobacteriales_D > Crocinitomicaceae > M0103. The sequence continues at coordinate 24,668 of JBDKGB010000067.1, read as the reverse complement.
GGGGTGGAGGGAATGACTTTGTTCCGTTCAAATTTGACAAGGCCATTGAATATGCAAACAACATGATGGCGCGACGCGGAAAATCACTTTCGAGCGAAGAAGTTGCCATCTTGAAGCACATAGCTGACAACTAACACGACATTTTTTCCGAATTCTCGGATGGCACTTCCTTTGACAAATGTGCGCAGCCTAGAGAAATGAATGGATTTGCACGATTGCTTTATGTATATTGCGCGAATCACTGACACTTTGTCGCTGTTTCGAGGTTAATTAAAAAATAGAAAATGGAAGATTTTTTCAATAGTGATGTAATGGCCATGAACCAGTATAGTGAGGCAGAAGGGGAATTCATTCCGTTGATTACAGCGGAGGAGGAGGAGAGCATGAACAATGAGGTTCTTCCCAACGAATTGGCGATTCTTCCTTTGCGCAACAATGTGCTTTTTCCTGGCGTGGTTATTCCGATTACCGTTGGCCGCGATAAATCCATCAAGTTGATTCAAGATGCCAACAAGGGCTCTAAGATCATTGGTGTGGTTTCACAACGCGACCAAGAGGAAGAAAGCCCGGAATTCAAGGATTTGCACAACATTGGAACTGTGGCACAAATTGTTCGCTTGTTGCGCATGCCTGATGGGAGTACTACAGTAATCATTCAGGGAAAACGACGCTTTGAAATCATTCAGCCTTTGCAAACGGAGCCCTACATGCGTGCTCAGGTTCGTACCTTGAAAGATAAAAAGTTTGATAAGGACAATAAAGAATTGCAGGTGATGTTCACGACCATCAAGGACCTCGCACTTCAAATCATACGTGACAGCCCAAACATTCCTTCTGAAGCATCGTTTGCCATTGGAAACATTGATAGTCCAACGTTCTTAGTGAATTTCATCGCGTCGAACATGAACGCTGATGTGGCGAAAAAACAAGAAATGCTCGAGGAGTTGGACATGAAAAAACGTGTTCTACTTGTGTTGGAGCATTTGACGATAGAAATGCAGATGTTGGAAATGCGCAACGAAATTCAAACGAAAGTGCGCAAAGACATGGATCGCCAACAACGGGAGTATTTCCTTCAACAGCAGATGCGTACCATTCAGGATGAGTTGGGTGACAATCCACAAGACCAGGATGTGCGTGATTTTCGTGACCGTGCCTATGTGAAAAAATGGGACGAACGGGTATCGAAGATTTTTTACAAGGAATTGGATAAGTTGCAACGAATGAATCCAATGGGTCCAGAATATACGGTGCAAATGAACTACTTGGATGTGATGTTGGATTTGCCGTGGAACGAGTATTCAAAAGACAATTTGGAATTGAAACGCGCAGAGAAAATTTTGGACCGTGACCATTTTGGATTGGAAAAGGTGAAAGAACGCATCCTTGAATACTTGGCCGTGTTGAAGCTAAAGGGAAATATGAAATCACCTATTCTTTGCTTTTATGGTCCTCCTGGTGTAGGTAAAACTTCACTTGGAAAATCCATTGCAGAAGCCCTTGGAAGAAAATACATTCGCATGTCTTTGGGTGGACTACACGACGAGTCAGAAATTCGTGGGCACAGAAAAACGTACATTGGCGCTATGCCTGGACGCGTGATTCAAAGCATGAAGAAGGCAGAATCGGCAAATCCGGTGTTCATCTTGGATGAAATTGATAAAATTGGACGAGGAAATCACGGGGATCCGTCCTCAGCATTGCTTGAGGTGCTTGATCCTGAGCAGAATCATGCCTTTTATGACAATTATGTGGAGACCGAATTTGACCTTTCACGGGTGATGTTTATCGCGACAGCAAATAGTTTGTCAAGCATTCAAGGACCTCTGCGAGATCGTATGGAGATCATCGAAGTGAATGGGTATACCATCGAAGAGAAAATAGAAATTGCCAAACGCCACTTGTTGCCCAAGCAGATTGAAGCACATGGAATTACCAAACAGGACATTTCCATTGACAAGAAGGTGTTTGAGAAGGTCATTGAAGAATATACCAACGAGTCGGGTGTTCGCGGATTGGATAATGTCGTCGCAAAGATCGTGCGTTACCGTGCGCGACAAATCGCCATGGAAGAGACGTTTGAGCCAAAGATTGTGTTGGAGCAATTGTTTACCATTCTTGGTGCTGGACGCGGAAGAACAAAGTACAACAACAATGAGGTTGCAGGAGTAGTCACTGGTTTGGCGTGGACCTCAGTAGGTGGAGACATCTTATTCATTGAATCGTCAATCACGAAAGGAAAGGGAAAATTAACCTTGACGGGAAATCTTGGTGATGTCATGAAGGAATCTGCCGTTATAGCACTCGAATTTCTGAAAGCGCATAGTACCTGGTTGAATTTAGACCAAGAAGTATTTGATCGCTACAATGTGCATGTCCACGTTCCTGAAGGCGCAACCCCGAAAGATGGTCCAAGTGCCGGGATTACCATGTTGACGTCTTTGGCATCACTCTTTACGCAGTATCGGGTGAAAAAGAATCTTGCCATGACTGGAGAAATTACCTTGCGTGGAGAGGTATTGCCTGTCGGAGGGATTAAAGAGAAAATTTTGGCAGCGAAACGCGCTGGAATTAAGGAGATTATCTTGTGCGAAAAGAACCGCAAAGACATCGAGGAGATTACTGCCGATTACCTCAAAGGACTGAAATTCCATTTTGTCACAAGCATGCGTGAAGTATTGGAACTTGCCTTGACAAAGGAAAAAGTCAATGAGCCCATTGTGATTGAATAAATGGTTGAATTGAGTGCAAAGCGATGGTTTGGGATGACGTTTTAATTTTCACCGTTTTAGCCCTTGTCGCTGAAATTGCCGGCACCATAAGTGGTTTTGGGTCATCCGTGTTTTTTGTTCCCATTGCCTCCCTCTTTTTTGATTTTCATTCAGTGCTGGGCATAACAGCATGCTTCCACTTGTTCAGTAATATTTCTAAAATATTTCTGTTTCGAAAAGGTTTTGACAAAAAGCTCGTTCTCTATCTTGGGATCCCCGCAGTACTTTTTGTGAGCATCGGTGCCTTGTTGAGTAAGTATATCAATTCAACCTATTTAGAACTTGGTCTTGCTGGATTCTTGATGCTTTTTAGCGCATTTTTTATGTTTGCGGGAGATAAAATCTTCAAGCCAACGAAACTCAATTCCATTGCCGGTGGTGTGGTTTCGGGATTTGTCGCTGGGCTACTTGGCACTGGTGGAGCCATTCGCGGAATGACACTCGCAGCCTTTGGGTTGACCAAAGAGGTGTTCATCGCCACGTCCGCGGTGATTGATTTCGGTGTCGATTTGAGTCGCGGTGCCATCTACTTTTCCAATGGTTTCGTACACCTACACGACCTTCCATACATAGGAATCTTACTCGTTATCAGCATCATTGGAACATTCGTGGGGAAAAAGATCCTCACGAAGATCTCAGAAGAACGCTTTCGCAGAATTGTGCTTCTTTCTATTTTTTCGATTGCATTATTTACAGTGATTGGCTTGTGGTTAAAATGAGCTAACTTGGCAACGAATTCAAGATAAATCGCGTCTAAGGACAAACTACTGAAAAATGAAAAAAATCATCCTGCCAAGTCTATTCGTACTTTCCACTGTTTGGAATGCACATGCCCAACAGACCATTCAATTTGCACCGGTAACAAATCTTGACATGGTGATTGCCAATATTTTTGGGATTCAGTGTGGTTCGGTTTCGAATGTGCAAGTAACAGCCGCGACTGATCAAGTTGGACGATTTGAATTTGGTAGTACAATCGGATTGAACAGTGGTTTGGTCATGTCTACAGGGGCCATAAGTGGCGGTAGCCAGCCAAGCTCTGCATTCAGTTCAACGACATTTGTAACGCCTGGTGATGCTGATGTAGATGCATTCGGAGTGTCTGCTGGAGGATTCCCCAGCTACGATGCGTGTTTTGTCGAGTTTGATTTTTTGCCCACATCGTCAGATACGGTGCGTTTCAACTATATTTTGGCATCAGAGGAATATCCTGAATTTGCCAATACCTCTTTTACAGATCGATTTTTATTCCTGATTTCAGAGAATGGTGCGCCTTATGTCAATGTGGCGACACTGCCGGGAACAACAACCCCTGTAGAAATCAATTCCATCAATGCTACTGTGAATCCGCAATATTACCTCGACAACAGCACGAGTATGAACTTTGTGTTCGATGGATACACCGTGCCTTTGGAAGCGAAGTTTTTTGCGCAAGCAGGAGGAAGCTACCATATAAAATTGGTCATTGCGGACGTAAGCGACAGTGCCTTTGATACCGCGATTTTCCTTGATGAGCAGAATACCTATTCGAATGTAAGTGGTGCTTTGACTGTGAATGGACAACCTGCTTCTGGTACCTTGGAGATTTTCAATTTTATCGGTGATACACTTTTGGCTCAGCCAATTCAAACAATCGAGGTGAGCAATGGCAACTACAACGCGGATAGTCTGGAGACAGGAATGTACCACATTCGTTTTACACCAGATCCGACAGTGTTTCCTGGAGTTGCTCCTCTGTATTACACCAACGGAGATACATGGTCAACGGCATCAGTCATCGGGATTCCATGTTTCTTCAATAGTGGAAACATCAATTCAACAAGCTTGAACCCCTTGAGTGGTGATGGTGTGATTGCTGGAACGATAACCATAGACACGAACTTTTTGCATGCACCAACAGTTCCATTTGAAAATGCACTCATCAAACTCATCAACAGCGCCAACGAAACAGTTGCCTTTACCTACAGCGATGTCAATGGGGCATATCAATTCACGCAAGTGCCTATCGGAAACTACACGATCAGAATTGATGTTCCCTACATTCCTCAAATGACCGATCATCAAATAACATTGGCTGGAAATCAAACGGTTTCAGGAGCCAATTTTGAGATCATGACGAATGGAATCTTCGCACAGGGAGATCTTGTATTGAATGTGGAAGAAACGGTAAATCAATTCGTGACGTGCTACCCGAATCCGGCGAAGAATGTCTTGACGATCACAAATACATTGTCTGAAGAGATTTCCATTGCGATCTATTCGTTGAATGGTCGTTTGATGCAAACAACTGTCAATCATCCTGGAACAACCCAAATAGACATCAGCAATCTCGCATCAGGAGTGTATCTTCTTAAAAGTTCTACGCACCATTTTACGCAACGCGTTGTGAAACTGTGAGAGAATTACGAGTTACGAGTTACGAGTTACGAGTTGGAATTCAAGAAAAAGGACTTCAAGATTTTCGTCACTCGTAACTACAGCACCTCACGTGTCCATCACGGCGTAGCCCCCAGATTAATCTAGTAACTCGTCATTAGTAACTCGTAACTAAAGCAACTCATTTGTCCGTCACTGCGAAGCCACCGAATTCGTCACTCGTAACTACATCACCTCACGTGTCCATCATGGCGTAGCCCCCAGATTTAACTAGTAACTTGTCATTAGTAACTCGTAACTAAAATCAGTCCTCTTTCCAATTCTCTCTGCCTTTCACGTATGGAATTTGAAGTCCGTCAAGGATTTTTTCTAGTGCAGCGATGCGCTTCAAATAGTCATCAAACTTCACACGCATAGCAAGGTATTCTTCTTCAGCAATGGCTTTGTTGCTGCGTTGTGCATTGGTCACTCCTGCGGTGTTGTCGTACAAGGAGTATTCAACGATTCCCAATCGGCCATTGATTCCTGGCAATGCCTCGAACTCTTTGGCTGTTTTAATTCCATCGCCCCATAACATGACCGCGCATTCATCGTAGATCAATCGTAAGGCACGTGTTTCGCCAAGTAATTTTAAATCTGTTCCCGGGTAGGTAAGGAGCACATGTTCAATTTGATCAAGCAGTTCTTTCGATTCACCCATTTGTGCAGCTGTACCACTTACGCGACGACTCAAATCACCCACTTCTTTGCGGAATGTGTTTAAGTCTGTAGGATCTTTAGCGAGCAACGTTTGATTGTTCAATCCTTTGACAACAAAGCTTGTTTTTTCGACGAGCGATGTTACAACTCCATCTTTCAATAGGGAAATTTCAACAGTATAGTTGCCTGCAGGCACCAAGAATCCGTTGTTCTTGTTTTTGTCTCCGGATGGATTTACAGCGCTTGTGGATTCGTAGCGCAGGTTCCAGTTCATGCGTGAAATTCCTTTTGAAGGGCTCGAAAACATGCGACGAACTTCTTCACCTTTGTCGTTTCGAATGATCCATACAAGCTGTGCGTCTCCTTCTTGTTGCTCCTTGCGAAGTTCCTCAATAGTTGGGTACGACACGGCTTTCTTTTCTCCTTCGAGTGTTTTTTCTTTTTCTTGACGCGTTCCTTTCAAAGTTGGGTATTCGTCTTTGATGAACACTGTAAATGTTGCTCCGAACTCTGGGTTTTTCGCAGCCCAAAGGTTAGCGCCTTGGAATCCAGTGCCTTCAAGACCCAGTGGATCTGCAGGAATGTAAAGCAAGGCATCCTTCACAGGGAAAATGTGTGCTTTTTTATCCAAGTTGGCTTTCGACAAACCGCGCAAAGGAGCGTAATTGTCTAACACCCAAAATCCACGACCAAATGTTGCCGCAACCAAGTCATTTTCGCGTTTTTGAATGTCAAGGTCGTATACAGCAATGGTTGGAAGTCCAGAAAGTTTTGTCCAGTTGAGTCCTCCGTCATTGGAGAAATAAGCCCCAAACTCTGTTCCAACGAAAAGTAGGTTCGGATCGATAAAGTCTTGTTTGATGCAATAAACTGAACCTCTTTCAGGCAGGTTGCTGCTGATCGACACCCATGTTTTTCCTTTATCCGTGCTTTTTAATAGGTAGGGTTTGAAATCCCCAGAACGGTGGTTGTTGAACACGGCAAACACGGTATTCTCATCGTGTAAGGATGCCGTGAGCATGTTCACGCGGGTGTTGGTTGGAATACCAGGGAAGCTTGCTGTTTTTACCCACGTTTGTCCGTCGTTGTCAGAAACTTGTATTAAACCATCATCTGTTCCGGCATACAATAATCCTTTTTTCTTCGGTGATTCATCCAGTGCGACAATATTCCCATATATGGTTGTCGATGCATTTTTCATCACTGCGTCAATCGACCATACTTGCCCCATAACAGGGATTTTGTTGCGGTCAATTTGTTGAGATAGATCTGGAGAAATAACTTGCCAATCGTCACCGCGACTCGTGCTTTTAAAGACCTTGTTTGCAGCGAAATACAATGTTTTGTTGTCGTGCGGAGAAATGAGCAATGGTGCATCCCAGTTCCATCTGTAGGCTGCTTCGCCTTTTCCAGGCATCGGTTGAATCATGTTTTTCTCGCCAGAGGCTTTGTCGTGACGCACCAGCCATCCATACTGCGCTTGTGCATAGGCAATGTTTGGATCGGTAGGGTCACAGGCCGACTCAAACCCATCTCCTCCGTTGGTAATGAACCAATCGAAATTCAAAATTCCTGTCACATTCTTTGTCGCTGAAGGACCGCCCATGGAATTGTTGTCTTGTGTACCGCCATAGATGTTGTAGAAGGGGTAGGCATTATCTGTTGCAACTTTATAGAATTGAATGATTGGTAGATTGTCGTAATAACGCCATTGTTGCGCCGCGTTGAATGTTTCATAAACACCACCGTCACAACCTGCAATCCAATGTTCTGTGTTGCTTGGATCAATCCAAAGAGCATGATTATCGACGTGTTTTTGATGTTCACCGGTCATTTTGAAGTTTTTGCCACCATCTTCTGTGTGGTGCATGTAGGTGTCCATGGCAAATACCTTGTTCTTGTTCAGCGGATCACAAATGATTTCTTGGTAATAGTTTCCACTTGTATTGAACCCTGACATCTTGCTCCAACTTTCACCTTTGTTGGTAGAACGAAAGAATCCACCCTTATCTCCGCGACCTTCTACGATGGCATATACATAGTTCTCATCCACTGGAGAAACGGCAATCCCAATGCGGCCCATCTCTCCTTTAGGCAATCCGGAAGCAATTTCCCGCCATGTTTTCCCACCATCTGTGGATTTGTAGAGTGTAGATTCTGGTCCTCCGCCGATGTAGGTCCATTCCTGACGGCGGCGTTGATGTGCTGCAGCATAGAGAATGTTCGGGTTTGTAGGGTCAATGGCAATTTCTGAAACACCTGTATTTTCAGAAATGAATAAGGTACGCTCCCACGTTTTTCCTCCATCCGTCGTTTTGTATACGCCTCTTTCACCACCAGCACTCCAAACTGGACCATAAGCAGCTACCCAGACTGTGTTCTCATCTGTTGGGTGTACAATGATATTTCCGATGTGCTCAGACGACTTCAATCCCATGTTGGTGAATGATTTTCCACCATCCAAAGAACGGTAAACGCCATCACCGTATGAAACAGAGCGTTGGTTGTTGTTTTCACCTGAGCCTACCCAAACGGTATTTGGATTGGAGGGTGCCAATTCAACGCATGCGATGGAAAAGGATCCTTGATTGTCAAAAATAGGGGAGAATGTTGTCCCATGATTGTTCGTCATCCAAACGCCTCCGCATGCTGCAGCGATGTACCATTTATCCTTATTTGTTGGATGTACAGCGATATCTACCACGCGTCCTGAAGTCAATGCTGGTCCAACCATTCTGAAGTTCAATCCAGAAACCGTTGAGGCATCAAAAGGCGGTGCTGTGCTTGTTGTGGTCTTCTTTTGTGCGAATGAGTTCAGGGTAAAAAGACTTGCACATACAGCGAATAGAAGTATTCTTTTCATGGGATAAAGTTTGTTGTAAAATTAAGAGAATACTTCCAAAGAAAAAGGAGCAATTTTTCGTAACTTTTTTAGGCGAATTTCGATATACCCCTTTTGGAACGGAAATTGTCACCGCGCCGACAAAATTGATATCATTTACCGTATGAAAATACTCATTTGCTTAGCCCTTTTCTTGTTGTTTATCCCGTCAATATTTGCCCAAGAAGATGAATCGTGTCTTCCGCCATCGAAAAAAGTGATGAAACTGATCGAGACAGCAGTCAATGCGAGTGATGCGAAAACAGCTATAGAGAATTTCAATGAAGCCATTTCTGCGGCTCCAGACAATGCAACAGCCTACTATGAATATGCAATGTACGCCTATGAGGCGGGAATCAAATCCTACGATCGATCACCCAATCCTGCGATGGGGGACAAAAGCTTTGCCAAAGCAGAAGAAATGTTCCGCAAGGCGCTTGAGATGTGTAGTGATTTTCATGCCAATTGCAGTTATTTTCTTGGGGTGATCAATTATTCTCAAAAGGATATGGATGAGGCAGAGAAATGGTTTGTAAAGTTCACAGAGTTCAAAAGTGATGACAATACCAGGTATCCGCAAGATTATTCCAAGAAGTTGGCAGATGTCAATGAGGTACTGATGGAGCAAAAATCTGAAAAGGAAATACTTTCGAATGCCGTTCCCTTCGCACCGCAGGAAGTGAAAAATGTAAGTTCAGCCAAGGATGAGTATTTTCCAATGATTTCGCCTGACAACGAGTTGATTTTCTTTACAAGAAAACTCGATCGCGCAAATTATGGCGATTTGGTGTCAAAGATGGTGGAAGAATTTACCTTCGGTCAACGTACGGATGTGAATTCCCCTTTCGACGCGGGAAAACCGCTAAAGGCACCGTTCAATGATGGAGCTTTTACCAATTATGGCGCTGCAACACTTTCAGTGGACAATAAAGAAATGATAATCTGTGCCTGCAAAAAAGAAGTGGTGTCGAATCAAGATTACCTCAATTGTGATTTGTACATCACGACATTCGAACGCTCAGGTGCGGGTGGAAACGATTTCGTATGGTCACCTCTAAAAAATATGGGGCCTGGTATCAATACCAAAAATGGCTGGGAAGCGCAACCGTCACTTTCTGCAGATGGCAACACATTGTATTATACCGTTGCACGACCAACGTCACGTGATAATGACATTTACATCGCAAAACGGAAGGAGGATGGCTCATGGGAGGATGCCCGTCCATTTGATGAAATCAATACAGCAGGAAAAGACAAAAGCCCATTCCTACATCAAGATAGTGAGACCTTGTATTTCGTGTCTACATGTTCAGATACACGTAAGGGTGTTGGTGGCTTAGACATCTTCTACATCCGTGAAGAAAATGGGAAGTGGACAGAACCGAAAAACATTGGGTATCCAATCAACTCGAAAGAAGATGAATTGGGACTCTTTGTTTCGACAGATGGGCACTTGGCATACTATTCATCTCGCGTAGGAGGAAACTGGAACATCTATTCTTTCGAATTGTACGAAGAAGCACGCCCAAAATCGGTGGCCATTTTGAAGGGTGAATTGAAAGACGACGCCGGTGAACCCGTGAAGGATGCTACCATAGAGATTACGTATGCAGATACCGATGAAGTCACTACAATTAAAGTGAATGGAGACGATGGGAAGTATGCGGCGATTGTGAAAACCGAAACGAAGCAAGATGTCATGGTAACTGTGAAAAAAGAGGGGGCAGCCTTTGACTCGAAGTTGATTACCAAAGAAACATTTGCGAACAATGAGGTTACAATACGCAACAACGACCTAACGGTAAAGGAGTTGAAAGTGGGAGAGGCGTATACCATCAACGACATCTTGTATGCGACGAATTCTGCCGCTTTGACAGATCGATCAAAGTTCATCTTGAAAGGATTTGCACGTTTTTTAAAGGAAAATCCCACCATCAAAGTAAACATTCAAGGTCACACGGATGATGTTGGTGAAGACATGAAAAACATGTCCTTGTCGGAAAATCGTGCGAAAGGTGTTCGTGAATACCTGATTTCACAAGGTGTGGATGCAAGCCGACTTACAGCAAAAGGGTTTGGTGAAACGATGCCGAAAGTTGAAAATGACTCTGAAGAGCAGCGGGCAATGAACCGTCGGACGGATTTTGTGATCGAGAAGCTTTAAATCCACCGTACTTGACAGTCGATTTTTTCGCTTTCCCCTTCGCATTGTATCTGTAAAATGTCCATTTCCCAATGTGCTGGTTTCGTATTTCTGGATTCAAATCAATCACTCTACGAACTGGTCCTTCACTGAATAATCTTCCATAGTGGTCGTAAATTTTTTCGTAGCCGATGTTTTGTCCTGGCGCGTACGTCACGACACTTCGCTTGTTTGCATTTTCGTAATAGGTGGTGAAATCGCCTACGATGAACCCATCTCGAAATGTACCGCTCTCAAGTACAACATTTTGACTGTCTGTAATGCGGTATAGCCCATCCAACACCCCGTGTTTATAGGTGATGAGTTCGGTGCGTCCTCCTGTAGAAACCCAAAGTCCGTTTTTGTTTCCGTTGGTGTAATTTCCAGTGATAATTGGTGTTGGAGGTGTTGATGCATTGTACAGAATATATCCCCCGTGTTTCACACCCATTGAGTAGGTGACCACTTCTGAGATCACATTGCCTTCATAGATACTCCATTGTCCATCGCGCACGTAGCGATTTGAAGACGAATCCAATGTGAAATAATTGCGGTGTAAATAATAAGGGAAACTTCGATCAACGATATTTTTGTTGTTGTGAATATAATCTAAACGCAAGGTGTCATTTTTGAAGATTACCCAACGCTCGATGGGATTGGAAAAATTGGCTTGTGGCGATACGGGAACATCGATGATGAATGTCGTGTCGGCAAGTGTATAATAACCTTTTCCAACGAAAACGTCGTTGAAAAATTGGTAGTCATCGGTTTGTTTCCCTGAGCTATCCCATTTTCGTTGGCGCCAAGTGTTTCCCGTTGTCAGTAGCTCTGAGGTATCTCCATTTTCATGAAAAGTGATCAAGGAATCAAATCGTCCTTGTGTGAAATGTTTTATACGGTACAGATGCTCTCCATGTCGCTCATAGCTTGCAAACGGTTGTCCATTCTCATAATCAACGGTCATCTTGTAACCAGTCAGGTCGTCGTAAGATTCTAGTGATGTGCCTACAATGTGGTTGTTTTGATAGTGCCGTTCAGATGTAGTGATTCCTCGTTCGTTTTTTGTATAATCTAAGACACGATGTCCCAAGGAGTCATTCATTGCATAACTGCTGATACTCCCATCTTCGCGATAGATTTCTTCCACTAAAATTTGTCCGTTGTAAAATGTGGTTCGTTGGTAAACCTGCTTATTCTCAAAATAATAGGTCTGTTTTGTGACTTCGCCGTGGTCAAACACCTGTTCGAGGTTGAGGACGCCATTGCTGTATTCTTCACGAAGACCATGTTCAATTCCATGCACATAGCGCGTGATGATTTTTGTGCCGTTGAATTCGTCCCACGAGTAGTTGTAGCCATGCAATTCCCCTTTTCCGTCATAGTTCGCCCAAGAAATAAGGTGCCCTTTGCCATCGAAGGATTTGTTAGAGATCAGCGTTCCGCGGATAAAATAACTCTCTGAGGTCTTACGCCCGTTTTCGTCAAAATATTCTGTTTTTCCATGCTGAATGCCTTTCTCACATGCGATGCGACTCGACAATTTTCCGTTGGCGTGGTAGGAATCGCCGCAAGCGGGTGCCCAAATGCAGATTGTTGGAGTTATGGAGCCAATACCCCACCAGTCGATAGGAGGATAAATGATCGGCGGTACGATACACCCTGGACCGTCAATCGTAAATGGGAATGGTCCGACGTTTAGTATAACTGCAGGCGTTACCAAATACAGTTTGATACTATCTACAGATGAGGAAGTCTGTGCGTCAGAGTTTTGCCCCATGTTATAGAAGGAGAACAGACACAAAATCGAAAGGTGCATTAGTTTAATCACGTCGTATAAACGCAACAATGTTGCTTTGCGTTGCTTTGCACGTCAATTAAGGTGTGAAAGTCTGTTTGGAGACATTCAGATCAATGGGTGTTTCAAAACCGGGTACTTTGCCTGTTTCGGTGTATTGCCAGTGAATGATTCGACTGTCATTGATGCAGTTAGGTTCTCTGCTGTAGGAGGCGATCCAAAATTGATGTTTTGGAAAATGATGGACGAATTTTGAGGTGAAAAAATGTGCAGAGGTGTAAATGATGGGACGCACACCACAGATTCTTTCGACCTCATTTAGCCAAATTGTCATACGACGAATCAATTGTGCATTCGACAATCCTTCCGTTTCAACATCTAACACTGGAGGTAAGCTATTTTCATCGACTTCACAATGTGTTAAAAAATGTTCAGCCTGAAGTAAAGGGTCTGTTTTGATGGAGAAAAAATGATAGCCACCATGAGGTTTATTCAGTTGCTTCAATGTTGAATGGTTGTGTGCCCATTGTCGATCGACGTGGCCAACGCCTTCTGTGACTTTGCAATACACAAATTGAATGATGGAGTCTAAAGATTTATTGCGCAATAATGCCTTCCATGGAATCCTCCCTTGGTGATGGGAAACATCGATCCCAAATGATGTGTATCCATCGGGGATGTCAATGTCAATAGGTTCGTCTTCAGCAATTGGGGTTGGTTCTGAGTTTTCCACTTGAGAATATTGAATATAGACGAAAAAAGCAACGAGAAAGGCAGCAGCTGTCAACAAGATCAAGATAGGCGTCTTGCTTGATTTCTTCTTTTTGGTCTTTATGCTGCGCTTTTTGGCCATATCCAAAAATAAAAAAAGGCTTCCTCATAGAGAAAGCCTTCCAGAATATATTTTCGGCTCTTAGTGAGCGAAACTTCTTTTTTCTTTGATACGAGCTGATTTACCAGTACGCTCACGGAAGTAGAAGATACGTGCACGACGCACCGCTCCACGTTTCGTAACTACGATAGAATCAACGAAAGGTGATGAAATTGGAAAGATACGCTCTACACCAATGTTACCAGACATTTTACGTACAGTGAATGTTTCAGTAGCACCAGATCCTCGGCGTTGAAGCACTACACCTTGGTATTGCTGGATACGCTCCTTATTACCTTCCTTAATTTTATAGGATACGACTACTGTATCTCCGGCACCGAATTTAGGAAATTCCTTCATTTCGATGAGTTCGTTCTGGATGTCTTTAATTACATTCATGGCTTCTAATTTCTTGTTCTTTTCCTCCAAAAGGGGGTGCAATATTAAGGATATTATTTCAAATAAATAGTGTTCCGCTGAAAATTTTCCATAAAAATACTTCTTTCATTCCAACTATACGTGTTCTCTTCTGTTCTTCCTGTGTAAGTTTTTCTAACTTTATCCCCTCAAATCAGTGAAATGTCAATACACAAGCAGGTAAAAAAGGTGACTACCCACACCTTATTGGAAATGAAAAACAGTGGGCAAAAAATCAGTATGCTCACGGGTTACGATTTTTCCATGGCCCGAATTATTGATGAGGCGGGTATAGATGTCATCCTTGTTGGTGATTCTGCATCGAATGTAATGGCAGGACATGAAACGACACTTCCGATCACGCTTGATCAAATGATTTACCACGCTTCTTCTGTGGTGCGCGCCGTGAATCGCGCCTTGGTGGTTGTTGACATGCCTTTCGGTACCTATCAAGGAAATTCGAAAGAAGCACTTTCTTCTGCAATCCGCATCATGAAAGAGTCGGGTGGACATGCCGTGAAGATGGAAGGGGGAATCGAAATCATTGAGTCCATCAAACGGATACTAACAGCAGGGATTCCAGTGATGGGACACCTTGGATTGACACCTCAATCCATCTATAAGTTCGGTACCTATGTTGTGCGTGCAAAAGAGGAAGAGGAAGCACATCGTCTAATGGAAGATGCAAAAGCCTTGGAAGAGGCAGGTTGCTTTGCCATTGTTTTGGAGAAAATCCCTGCGAAATTGGCTGCCGAAGTAGCGAAAGCGGTAACCATTCCAATCATTGGTATTGGTGCTGGAAATGGCGTCGATGGTCAAGTGCTTGTAGTGCACGACATGTTAGGTATTAATAATGAGTTCAGTCCTCGCTTCTTGCGAAAATACAGCAACCTGTACGAGCAAATGATGAATGCTTTTCAAGCGTACATCACCGACGTGCGTTCAGGTGATTTTCCCAATGAAAAGGAACAGTATTGATGGCAATGGGAGAGGATCTTGATGTGTTGTACGAAGACAATCATGTCATCGTCATCAATAAGCGTGCGTCTGACATCGTTCAGGGGGACAAAACGGGTGACGAAACGCTTCCAGATAAAATTAAAGCTTACCTCAAAAAAAAATACAACAAACCCGGAAATGTCTTTTGCGGTGTGGTACATCGACTCGATCGTCCGACAAGTGGTGCTGTTGTTTTTGCGAAAACGAGTAAAGCACTTGAACGCCTTAATGCGCAGTTTAGAGAAAAAGAAACGGATAAAATTTACTGGGCTGTTGTCGAACAAAAACCAGCAACGGATCGTGGAGACTTGATTCACTTTCTGAAAAAGAACGAAAAACAAAATAAGTCCTACGCTACGTCAGTGGAGGTTCCAGGTTCGAAAAGAGCTGTTTTGCATTACCAATGGCTAAAATCATCTGAACGCTACCACCTCCTTGAAGTAGTATTAGAAACTGGACGCCATCATCAGATTCGCTGTCAGCTATCACAAATTGGTTGTATTATAAAAGGGGATTTGAAATACGGCGCGCGCAGACCCAATGCAGACGGGTCAATTTGTTTGCATGCACGTGAACTTAAATTTAGTCATCCCACGACCAAAGAAACGATTCATGTCATAGCACCAACACCCGAGGATTCCCTGTGGGCTGCCTTCGCTTAAATCTCATCGTTTTTTGAGAGAGATATCATCTGCATTACAGCGCAAGCTTTTGTATTTTTGTAACAAAATTATCTATCAATTCAAGCTATGGAAAAAAGTGACTTAACGATTGTCGATGTGCGCACTCATGAAGAATTTATGGGTGGACATGTGGCCGGTTCTATCAACATTCCTTTACAAGAGATTCTTCAGCGAATTTCAGAGTTGGATGCTTTGCCGCAGCCCATTATTTTTTGTTGTGCAAGCGGTGGTCGCAGTGGTCAGGCAGCAGAGTATTTCAAAGCCAAAGGTTACGACTGCTCAAATGGCGGTGGTTGGCTGGAGTTGAATGCACGACTCAATCAAGGATAAAACAATACCTACACATTAGCTGTTCAAAAAAGAAAACAACATGTATTCGAACGAATTTCAAAAAATCATTGAGCGCAGACGTTCAAACCGTAAGTTTGATCCACAGGTAACCGTGCCAGAAGAGGTGATGACGCGCAGCTTGGAACGCGCGATTCTTTCTCCAAACAGCAGCAACATGCAGTTGTGGGAGTTTTATTGGATTCATTCGGACGAAGAGAAAAAGCGCTTCGGTGACTTGTGTTTGGGGCAGGCAGCAGCAAAAACTGCTCAAGAAATGGTGGTTTTTGTCACCCGAAAAGACCTGTGGAAAAAACGCGCGAAATGGAATCAATCTAAAATCAGTGAAGCCGCTCAGGGTGAATCCGATAAATTGATCAAGCGTGGTTTGGATTACTATGGGAAGGTCATGCCCTTGGCTTATGGGAATGATCCTTTTGGTGTTTTGACCTTTGTCCGTCGTACCATCTGTTTTTTTGCAGGACTTCGTAAGCCCTTCATGCGCATGGGAGGTAAGGCCGATCAACGCGTAACAGTGCATAAATCTTGTGCGTTGGCAGCACAAACGTTCATGTTGTCGATTGCTGCTGAAGGATTTGAATCGTGTCCAATGGAAGGGATTGATGCATGGCGCATACGTCGTGCCTTGAACTTGCCTTGGGGAGCAGAAATCAACATGGTAATTGCCGTTGGGAAAGGCACTGATGAAGGGATTTGGGGACCGCGTTTTCGCGTACCTTATGATGAGGTTGTTTTTAAAAGGTGAAAAACGATTCAAAACAAGAACCAGTTTTTTTTTAGTTGGCTTTAATTGACTGAATTGTATGCTCTTTAGATATAAAGGTAGTGCTGTAAATTAATTCCAAAAAACTCGATAAATCGTGCTATCTTTGCACAAATGGTTGCCAGCGCTTTATTTCATCAATTTACTGCTGGGTGTAACCAATAAGTCCATGTGATTTGTTTTCTTCCATTTGAATCGGACCTCGGTCCAAGTACGTTTTATTTCAATTATACAAATGGCAAAATCGCAAGAGACCTTTAGCAAGAAAGACAAGGAAAAAAACAAGATTAAAAAGCGTCAAGAAAAAATGATGCGTAAAGAAGAGCGTAAGGGTTCTTCGAAAGGTGGTGGCCTCGAAAACATGATGGCTTACCTGGATGAAAATGGAAACATCAGTGATGTGCCAATGGATCCAAAAATGAAAAAAGCAGTAGATGCGGAATCCATCGAAATTGGGGTTGTTCGCCGTGAGGTTGATCCCAATGAACACATTCGCAAAGGAAAGGTTTCCTTTTTCAATACCTCCAAAGGATATGGATTTATCCGAGATCTTGAAACTCAAGAAACGGTTTTTGTTCATATCAATGGCATTTTAGAACCAATTACAGACAATGATAATGTGACGTTTGAACGTGTTCGCAGTCCAAAAGGATGGAGTGCAGTGCATGTGAAGAAGGTATAAGATTAGAAAGAAAAGATGATTGAATATAAAAAAGGAGCGCGATGAATCGTGCTCCTTTTTTTGTGGGCGAAAGGTCTGAAATACCGAACTTTTTAAGGGAGGATTTTAATGGAATAATTGATTGTGAGTTTACATGAAGCAATTCAAGAAAAGAGCGAGAAGGAGTGCGGGAGCGGAGAAAAACAGAGTGGAGTTTCAGCGCTCTCGCTCTTCACTCTCACTCTGTTTTGTGGAGAAGATGGGACTCGAACCCACGACCCCTTGGCTGCCAGCCAAGTGCTCTAGCCAACTGAGCTACATCCCCGGATGCGTCAAAGATAATGGTTTGGATTGACTTTAATCATTTAAAATGGACGAATGTGGTTAAGTATCACCTTTCGAGGAGTTGGTTTTAAATTTAGCTTAATTGACTTTCGTTAAGTGTTAATAATTGATTATTTTCACCTTTAGTTCGTTTAATGTGATAAAATTAGATTTTGTATTAATATGTTGATGTATTTAATTACTTTTATCTAATTAAAAGATTCAATTTCACATTTAAAAGAAGTAAAATGAAAAAAACAGTTGTGTTATCAATGTTAATGATGTTCATCTTGTCAAGTTGTAACAAGGATAAATATGGAAATACAGATATTTCTTCAAGTACGCATACCGTTTCATGGGTGTTTGAGGATCCATCTTATACTACAACCATAATTGTTCCTGAAATAACACAAGATGTATTGGACAATGGAGCAATTATGGTATACATGACTAATTTTAATGGTGGTTGGATTGCTTTGCCTTGTACCTTACCCATGGATGTGTCATATGCGTCAACTTTCACACCAGAGTTTTTTGTGGGTGGGGTTAAAATTTGGCAAACGGATACCGATTTATTGACCTTAGATCCAGGAACAATGCAATTTAAAGTTGTAGTGCTAACACAAAAGCAAATGGAAGCACATCCAGATTTAGTTTTGACGGATTATAGCTCGGTTGAGAAAGCATTAAATCTTTAAGATGAATTCTTGAATTAAAAAGGCTGTTTCTTTTTTGAAACAGCCTTTTTTTGTGCGTTGAATATCTTGCAGAGGGTAACGTGGTTGGTATGTTTTTAGGTCCTTGCTCTCGCTACTTGTCCCGACACTTCGGGGTTCTTTCTCGCTCTGAATTTCGTGAGAGGCATCTGGATTCGCTTCGCTCATTGGGGTTAGACCCCACCGGAGTCGAATCTATTTTGAATCTGAAGAATGGTTCGCGACGCTCACCATGAATAGGTCCTCGCTCTCACTCTGATTTCTCACACTGAATTTCCTGGGATTATTGCATGAGCCCAAGTCATCGACGTGCAGTGGATAAAAGCACTACTCGCTGCGCTCCTTGGTGCTTTTTTCGTTCTTTGGCTGCCCTCAAGCTCCTACGTCACTTGGTGTTGCCCTTGAACGAAAAAAGCACCGTCCAAAGGACAGTGCTTTTATCAGAGTGATTCGGCTGGGATTCGAACCCAGGACCCATACATTAAAAGTGTATTGCTCTACCGGCTGAGCTACCGAATCATCGCTTTCGCGGGTGCAAAGATAGTTGTATAATTTAGTTTATCAAGCGATAAACAGATTTTTTTTGACTTTTCGTGATGATTTGCCAAACTGTAGATAAATCAGCATACATGAACAACATTGCAACCAACTGATTACGCGTCCTTCCACTTGATTTGAAATTCAATTTCATTTTCACCATCTCCACGTTCGTGCTCAATGGTGAATGTTGCTCTGTCTGGAACATAAATGGCCTCACCGGCAATTGAAATGCGGAAATTCTCTCCAGATTCAATGCTGTCTGCCAAGCGGCGCAATTTTTCTACAAATTCCTCTTTCGTGTAGCTTTTTTCGATATCTCTTTCTGACATAGTTTTGGTTTTTTCAAATTTAGCAATTTGTTGATGGCGAGCACACTAGGATATGCCACAAGAAATTGTATTTTTAACTCATGGAAAAAATCATTCTCATTGGTTACATGGGGGCAGGAAAAACCCAACTCGGTAGATCTCTTGCGCAATCGTTGAATATTCGCTTTATCAATTCGGATTCAGAAATTGAACAACAAACGGGCATGACGACAGGGCAAATCTTTGAGCAATATGGTGAGGACTATTTCAGAACCTTGGAAAAAGAATTCTTGCAAAATTTTAACGCTGACAATTCCTTTGTTTTAGCCACAGGAGGCGGAACTCCGTGCTACAATGATCAAATGACTGTACTGAATGCGCTAGGGACAACCGTTTACCTTCAATGTAGCAATGAAACCTTGTTTTCTCGATTGAAAAATGAACGTGATCACCGACCTTTGATTGCTGGATTGAGCGATGATGAACTGCGCGATGCCATTGATTTCAGGATGAAGCAACGGGAGAGCATCTATCAATTGGCGCAAATTGTCTTGCCTGAAAATGAACAAACTGTTGAATCGCTTAGTCAACATCTTCACCGAAAAAACTAAGTCCTTCGCCGGCTTGTTCCTTCTTCATCAAAAAATAGTGTAGGGTAGCCATGACCAAAACAATCAGTAGCGCAATTTTATCAAAAAGGCTGGTGTCGGTTCGAAAATAATCGTATCCAAGATAAAAAAACAGCATACACACATACATCAGCACCCCAGAGATTAAAACAGGGAAATACACGTTGTTTTTGCGCCAAAGCAAGACCAAAGCACTAAATACGAGAAGCCAGCAAACGATACTCACGAGAAAAAGTGTACTTAACCTATCGGTAAATTCTTCAGCCGAAAATCCCAGTTGAGCACCACGCTCCGCGAATATTGAGTCGATAGCAACATGACGATGCACATGGATCAAATGTTGATAACGCAGCGCGACATAACCAACAATATTCCAAACGAGAAATAACACAGCAAGCGCGAACAACGTATAAAAGGTGATTTTCGTGTAGGCATCCGGCTCACGTTTGCCCAAAATAAGGCGTAACAATCCATTTTCTTGACCTTGTTTTGACCTTTGTTCCGAACTTGTTTGTTTGCCTGCCATGCTTTGGTTAAAATTGCAGAAAATTTCTCATACTTCGCACTATAATGGAAGCCTACCTGAAGGATACATTTTTTCTAGATTTTAATGATGATCGCTTCGATGCTTTTTTACTCCCCATTGATGCTACACTTCCGAAAGACGAGTTAGCTGTCGCTTTGTATGTGCTTGTGCGCGATGCATTTCTTTATGATCCTTATCATCTTGATTTAACTTATGAAGGCTTGAAAGCGTCGAATGTACTTACTAAAAGACGTGCTTGGTGTGTAGAGAAAGCATCTGTTCTTGCGGCTTGTGCACGACGTTTTGGAATTCCTTCTCGTTTGGGGTATGCCATTGTTACCAATCACATTGGTGTCGAAAAATTGACTTCCTACTTGCGTCGAGATGAAATCGTGTTTCACGGATTTGTAGAGCTTTTTGTGAATGGCAGTTGGGTAAAATGTACCCCTGCCTTTGACACGCGAATTTGCGCACTTAGCAAGGTGTCACCCCTAGAGTGGGATGGCAAAACGGATTCTTTGTTTCAAGAGTATGAGCAGGGAAGGAGGTTCATGGAGTACCTTCATTTTTACGGCATTTTTGAGGATGTTCCAATCCAATTGATGAACGATGAGATGAGGACGTATTATCCGCACTTATTTGAGGACGTTCATAGTACTCGTGAGTTTTCTTTTAAGCATTTGTGAGGCGAACTACTTCACGACAACGATCAAATAGTTCGAGATTTTCCAAAATTCATGGGGGTCTTTGATCTGAATCTTGGTGTTTTTACCTACTGCAACTAGCTGATATGAATTGGAAGGATGGTCGGTCACAAACTGCGGCTTCGAACCTTCAATAAAAATTTCATTGTCTTCACGCATGTCAAGTGTTGAAAAGTACTTTTGATTGAGATTACCCGCAATACGGATGTCTCCATGAATGCCAATAAATCCACGGTTTTGCTCAACGACATGATTTTTTTTGAGTTCTTCCAGGGTTCCGTACGAATAATATACCCTATTCAAATCGTCTCTCAGTACCTCTGCCAATTCATATTTTTCTTGATATGCATCAAAAAGCTTCGAATAGGATTGGTTCAATGAATTTAATTCATATTTCAATTCAGACAGCTCAAATTCTTTGGCATCCAATGTTTTAAGTATGTCTTGGGTCATTGCCTCTAACGCTGAATTTCTCTGGTCTTTCACATAAAGTTGATGAAGCAATTGCTTCACTTTCTTAGCATTTTCAGTTCTGAGAAAATTGATGAAGTTGATTTGATCCAAAATCCATTCTTTGTCGCTTTCAGATTGCTCAGGATCGCTCGAGCGCAACCGTATTTCTTGTTGCTTCAATTCAATGGACTCTAAATTTGTGCGAATTTGATTGTAGAATTCTAATGAAATATTGAGCATTGAGTCCTTTTCCATGTTTTCCTTTTCCAATTGTGCAATGCGGTTTCGAAGGCTTGTATTGTCGGTTTTGGATGTATGGGATCCGTGTTGTTCGCAGGATGCGAGAAGCAATACCGAAAAAAGTAGGGTGAAGGAGTGGTTCATTTCTTTTGAATTTCAAGTAAATATAGCCCTTTTCATGGCAAATTGTATCTTTGACAGGTAAATTTAAATCATGAGACAAATTCTCTTTTTTTGTGCTTCAATAGTTGTTGCATTCTCGGCATTTTCACAGTCTATTCAGTATGAATTGCGGATGCCAAAGCCGCAGAGTCATTATTTTCAAGTTGTCATGGAATTGACAAATTTTAAAGAAACAGAGCTGCATATAAAAATGCCTGTTTGGGCACCAGGCTCTTATTTGGTGCGTGAATTTGCTCGAAATGTAGATCTCGTCTATGCGACGGATGAAACAGGAAAGAAATGGCGGTTGGAAAAAGATGCAAAAAATGCATGGGTGCTAAAAACCGGAAAAGCAAAGAAAATTCGCGTATCCTATGAGGTATATTCCTTTGAATTGTCGGTACGAACAAGCTTTTTGGATCTGACACATGGCTATGTTAGCGGCAGCGGGGTGTTTATGTATGTGGATGGCCACAAAGAACGACCTGGCAAGTTAACGATCTATCCATTCTCTGAATTTAAAACAATAAGCACGGCATTGCCTCGAAATGGCGAAGGGGTAGCAGCAGATGGTTCAGAGCAATTTATGTTTGAAAATTACGACCAACTTGTGGATTGCCCGATTGAAATTGGAAATCAAGAGGTCTTCGAATTTGTGGCTGCAGGTGTGAAACACACAGTAGCGATGTACGGTACAGGCAATTATTCCGTCTTTGAACTTCAAGAAGACATGGCCAAAATTGTGGAGGCAGCAACGGATGTTTTTGGCCAAAACCCGAACAAGGAATATACATTTATTGTGCACAATGTGGTGGATGGACAAGGAGGCTTGGAGCACTGCAATTCAACGACGCTCAGCGTAAACCGTTGGACTTATCAAGGAAAAGCATACCTGGACTTCCTCAATTTAGTGGCGCACGAGTATTTCCACCTGTGGAATGTAAAACGCATTCGTCCGATAGAACTCGGCCCGTTCAATTACGATGAGGAGAATTATACCACATTGCTCTGGGTGATGGAGGGCTTCACGTCGTATTACGATGAGTTGTTGATGCGCCGGGCGGGATACATCACTGAAAGTGAGTATTTGGCCAAACTGGAATCAACAGTAAATTATGTGGAAGGGTCAGTTGGTGCAAGGGTACAGCCAGTTGCACATGCTAGTTTCGATGCGTGGATTAAGGCGTATCGTCCCAATGAAAACAGTTCAAACACGACCATGACCTATTACTCCCGCGGAGCAATGTTGGCTGCTGTGATTGATGCTATGATCATTGAAAAGTACTCGGGAAAGAAATGCTTGGATCATTTTATGCGCGTTTTGTACGACAAGTATTACACAAAGTTGAAACGTGGGTTTTCGGACAAGGAGTTTCAGTTCGAGTTGTCTGCATTTTTAGATCAGGACATGACAGATTTCTTTAACCGCTATGTGTACGGTACTGAAATGGTGCCTTTTGATAAGTATTTTGGTCCCGCCGGTGTCGATGTATCCTTTCGAAAGTCGACAGCGCCATCCTTTGGGGCGGGATTGAAGCAAGAAGGAAGTCGTTTAACGGTTCGCTCTGTGCGCAGTGGTTCTGCAGCAGAAAATGCAGGTTTAAGTGTCAACGATGAGATTATTGGGTACAATGGATTTCGGGTAGATCAAAGTTCTCTAGAGGCATTCTTAGCATCACTAGAGGTGGGAGAAAACATGAAGTTATTGGTTTCACGAGACCAAATTTTGTTGGAATTGACAGTAGTGATGACAGAGTTCGAACGAGTCCAATTTAGCTTTAAAGGGTCAACACAAGTAGATCGTGAAAAACTCCGTAAATATTGGTTTAGAGCAATTTAACATGAAAATACTAATCTTCCTCATTGGCCTTCTGCCTTTTTTTACCAAGGCACAATCGGAATTTCCAAATGTTCAGTTGAGAAATTCGAGCCTCTCAAATACGATGGGTGGTTTGTGTGAACCATCAATTGCCATAGACCCAAATGATCCATCCATAATGGCGGCAGGTAGTATCATGACCGCCTATTATTATTCTACGGATGCGGGGAACACTTGGAAGAGTTCATCGATGACGAGCAAATATGGCGTATGGGGTGATCCTGTTCTGCTCTTTGATACCACAGGCCGAGTTTATTATTTTCACCTGAGCAACTACAGTAAAGCAACGTGGATTGATCGCATCGTATGTCAGTCTGCACCTACGGTGGATGGAAAATTCAATGAAGGTACATTTCCAAAACCAAACGGCACAAAGGCACAGGATAAACATTGGGTAGCATTGGATCCCGAAACCAATGAGATTTTCATGACTTGGACACAGTTTGATGCCTATGATTCACGCGAGCCGAGAGATTCATCCCGTATTCTCTTCTCGAAATCCTCGGATCAAGGAAAAACATGGAGTGTACCCTTGCGCATTTCTAAATTTGCTGGCGATTGTCAAGATGGCGATTATACGGTTGAAGGGGCTGTGCCTGCCGTAGGTCCAAATGGTGAAATCTATGTGACATGGACTGGACCGAAAGGACTTGTATTTCAGCGCTCATTGGACCGTGGAAAAACATGGCTCCCCGAAGAACAGATCTTGCATGTGCAACACGGTGGTTGGGACATGACGAT